>SYHW01000025.1 GCA_005799065.1 Bacteroidota bacterium | reverse complement strand
TCGCGGGGTCCGGGATCTGCCTGACGGGTCGGACATACCCCATTGCATCGACCACAGGAAATACAATACAGCATCTCACGCATGCGCAGATCTTCGAGCATGGTTGTTCTGCCCTGATCTACAATGAAAACGTAGGTGTGTTCGGGTTGCCCATCCTCCAAGCGCGTCATGGGACCCTGCACCAAGCTAAGTCCACTTCCACCATTTTGGGCATCGAAAGGCGTCGATTCCACTTTGCTTCCCTCCCATGCCGGCCACCAATAGGACAAATCAGCGATCGACTGGGTGACTTGCTCTAATCCTGCCCAGAAAATTCGTACCCGATGAGGGCCTCCTGTATGGTATTGACCAGACGTTGATTCTCTCACTACCACGGTTCCCGTTCCGGCCACCAATAAGTCAGCGCTTCCCATCCACGCGGTCTGTCCATCCCGATCGCCCGGTACGCCTCTTGGATGGAATCCGGCATCTTCACCGTTCGGTCTATTGACGCTGTTCATTTCATGGTACATCAATCCGTTGGCGCGAAGTATATCGGCAAAGCCCAACTCAGACAATGCACCACCCGAAACCGACACCAATTGAGTGATATCATGCTCTTTGCACAACATCAACAAATCCTTTACGGCTTCAGATACATCCAATACCCACCGAACCTGTATTCCGGCGGCAGTAGCGTTGCGATCAAATCGAAGTAATAGAGCCTCAAGTTGGTCGATGGCCTGCACACGTAGGGTTCTGGCTCTTTGTACCCACTCGGCCGACAAATCCTGTTTGTCTACACTCATTTTGATGTTTTGGGGTTAAGGTTCTACAGGATCTAAACGTTCGGAGCGTTGCGCGAGTTGCCAGGCCAGATTTAAAACGAATCCCGCATTGCGCGCCAGGCGGGTTATTGAAATTTTATCTGCTGTATCGCTTGGTTTGTGGTAGTCTTCATGAAGTCCACTAAACAAGAAAAATGCAGGTATGCCCAGTTGGTGAAAAGCGTAATGATCGCTGCGCGCAAATAAGCGTTCAGGGTCGTCGGCACGAGAATAACTGTAGTCGAGCTTTAAATCATGACACAACGTATTCACGCGTTCTGTAAATGGCCGAATCGATTGATTTTTGTGATGATGCACCACATATAAATAAGGTTCATCAGGCCCATGTGCACCATCATTTCGACCCAGCATATCCATATTGATGTTGGCGAATACCTGATCACTCCTAATCCCTAATGAATCCGCGAGGGTACTGGCCATCCAGCGACTTCCCAATAAGCCATTTTCTTCTCCGCTGAACCAAACCAGCACGATACTCCTGTCGGGCTTTATGTTTTGACTGCCCAACAGCGCCAAGGCACGGGCCACGGAAAGCAAAACGGTCGAGCCCGATCCATTGTCATCGGCCCCTGGATGAACTTGTCCGTCCACCAAACCCAAATGATCAAGGTGGGCGGATAGGAAGATATATTCATCAGGACGCGACTTTCCAGGAATCATGCCGACAACATTAGGTGCGAAAAAAGAATTACGCTCATTCTGTATGATAACCGATCCCATATTCGGTTTCGCTATTTGATCGACGGTCGCTGCATGTTTTTTAATAGAGCGAAACAAAGCCCTTGAAACAGCATATTCCTGCAGGCTCGAAGCGGTTTTCGTACCAACACGCGGGTCAGAAGTCCCCGAAGCAGGTGGCAGCTCCACAAGCCGGATCCGAGGACGGTGGCGCTCTTCTTCTGCCCATCGATCCTTCAGTTCATTGAATCGTGATGGGCTGTAAAACATCTGTTTAACACCGGTAGCGATGGCTTTTTTACGCAGGTCCTGATAACATGCATCTGGATCAGTGATGGAATTCAATGAAGGTCGATCTTCTAACAATAAAGAAAAACCAAGCGAAGCCGGTTTGATTGACGTGAGTGGGTTATTCTGGCTTGACTCCTTTGGGCATTGAATCCGGTAGATTGGGGCAAGGGTTATTGTGTCTTGTCGTCTACGGGAAACAGGCACAAAATCCGCTCCAAGTTTCCAAATTCGATTTCCTAAAACCAATTCACCTCCCGTCGGCACCACCCGGGTGTAGGGCACGGGATGAAAAAAAGAGTGGGCTTCATCCTGGTTTCGGTTAACGGCCACCAAATTAAATGCCCGCAATCGAGCCGCCACAAAATCTGCTGCCCTCTGGTAGCCAGGTTGTCCGGTTCCACGACCTTCCATCTGTGGTGCAGTCAAGGCAGCTAAGTCTGCCCGTACACTATCGATTTGTATCATGCCATGAAAACAAGGGAGGATGGACTGCTGTGCATAGGAATCGAATCCTAAGTGCACGCAACATAGGATGACCACTGCCCGGTACCTTAAAAAGAAATTCGTTGATCCAAAAAATTTGATCATGGGCGTTCAATTTTATGAATCCGATTTTCATGCCGCCCGCCTTCAAAGTCGGTGGTCAGAAAAGTTCGAACCATTTCCACAGCCGTTTCGATCGTTATGAACCGAGCAGGCAAACAAAGAACTTGTGCGTCATTGTGGCTTCGGGCCAATGAAGCCAGTTCAGGTGTCCAACATAAGGCCGCACGGATGCCCTGCCGGTGATTCGCTGTTATACACACACCATTTCCACTTCCGCACAACAAAATGGCACGATCCGTTTCGGGTTTAAACTGATCCAATAATTCATGCACAACATCAGGATAATCTACCGGATCAGCAGCAGGGCCGCCAAACATGCTTAATTCATATCCTTCTGATTTCAACGAAGCATACAAACTCATACGCATGCCATATCCCGCGTGATCACTTCCCAACAGCACGCGTGGCTTGGTCAACATAGCTTTATGTTCCATGACTGGGTTCAATATTCTGTTAATGAACTGTCTTTTCTCCGGCGTTCAGCCCTTGAAACAACAGCAATACTCACTTCATAAAGCAAAAGAAGAGGAAAACTCATTAAGATCATACTACCGACATCGGAAGGGGTGATGACCGCCGCGACGATCATATTCACGACCACAGCTATTCTGCGGTTGCTTCGCAGCCAATCGGAAGTTAAAATTCCAGCCTTAGCCAGAAACCATGCCAGTACGGGTAACTCGAAAATGAGGCCCGATGCGAGAACAAGAGTGCTGAGCATTCCGGCATAGGACTGTAGGGTAATGGTATTGGCCACCTCCGCACTGACCTGGTAACTGCCCAAGAAAAGAATGCTGATGGGTGCCAACAAAAAATAACCGAAGGAGATGCCCAGAATGAAAAGGCCGGCCATGGCCACAACGAGTCCGCTCATCGAACTTCGTTCACCCGGATACAGTGCAGGCTTCACAAAGCGCCACAATTCGTATACCAAATAAGGAAATGCCAAAACAATTCCTGCTACGAACGAAATGGTCATGTGCTGCATAAATTGTCCTGTGATGTGAATATTGGTGAGCGTGAAATCGACTTGTTCCACACAAAGTCCTTTTAACCACTCAAAGCGGCGCGACAAGGCACACATCGTTCGATATGTTATAAAATCGGATGATTTAGGGGCCAAAAGAATTTGATCAAAAATGATGTCTCGTCGCACAAATGCCCAGATAGAGAGGGCCAACACCGCAACCACCGATCGGATCAGGTGTTTTCTGAGCTCCTCTAAGTGGTCGAAAAAAGACATGCGCTTTTCTTGCGCCTCAAACTGATCGGAATACGCCACTGGACAGGGAAATATCCACAAATATACTCAATAGGTGGGGGTCTTGGATGCAAAAAAAAAGCCCCGACGGGCGGGGCTTCTTATGGTTTTGACGGTGATTAGTCGTTATTCTTCATGTTTTGGATTTCCAAACGAAGTTCCTGACATTTCACTTTGAGGTCTTGAAGACCTTTGCGTACACGTGTTCCGGCTGCACTGTTTCCTTTGTCGTAGAACTTCACGAAGTCTGCTTCCATCGACATAAGCATGTTTTTAACGGTTTCAAATTGATTCATAAATGGGGTTTTAAAGTGAAAAATGGATTGAATGACTGGTCAAAAATAGGAGATTATTGAGATTTCAAAAACTTTTGCGGATTTTTTTTCAAGATTTCATATCCACAACGCCTTCGGCTGCATACTGGCCTTCCTTTAGCTTCTGGGCGACTTCACTAAATGCATTCAGTGTGCGTTCTACATCACTGAGGCTGTGGGCAGCCGTTGGAATCAAACGAAGAAGTATAACCCCTTTAGGCACAACTGGATAAACCACCACTGAGCAAAATATTCCATAATGCTCACGCAAGTCAACCACCAAGGAAGTGGCTTCGCCCAGGCTTCCATTCAACATAACTGGGGTCACTGGGCTGCTGGTGATGCCGATGGAGAATCCTCTCGCTTTTAATCCATCCTGCAAAGCATGAACGATGGTCCATAATTTCTCTTTGTACTCTGGGTGCTTGCGAATCAGATCCAGCCGCTTAAGCGCTCCCAATACCAGAGGCATAGGCAACGATTTGGCGAAAATCTGTGAACGCATATTGTACTTCAGAAAAGCCAGCGTGTCAGCATCTGAGGCAAAAAACGCACCGATACTGGCCATAGACTTAGCAAAAGTGCTGAAGTATAGATCTACCCCCTCTGTTACGTTCTGTTCCTGGGCAGTTCCTCCCCCATGGGCTCCCATTGTTCCGAAACCGTGCGCATCGTCGACCAACAACCTGAATGAATAGCGCGACTTCAATGCCACAACGCCTTTGAGGTCGCCCTGTACGCCGGTCATCCCAAAAACTCCTTCGGTAATCACCAAAATTCCCCCCAAATTACCCTGTTCCTCGATGCGCTTAACGGCCCGCTTCAATTGGGTTTCCAAACTACCCATATCGTTGTGCCGAAACATATAGCGCTGACCCTGATGGAGTCGAACGCCATCTACAATACAAGCGTGTGACTCTGCATCATAGATCACAATATCGTGGCGATCGAGCAGGGCATCGATGGCTGAAACTATGCCCTGATAGCCATAATTGACCAATAATCCGGCGGGCTTGCCCACAAACTCAGCCAATTCCTGTTCGAGTTGCTCGTGGGCGTTTGAATTGCCTGACATCATTCGGGCACCCATCGGATAGGCCATTCCAAACTGCGCTGCTGCTTCGGCATCAACGGCACGCACCTCGGGGTGATTGGCCAAACCAAGGTAATTATTCAAGCTCCAAACCAAGCGGTCTTGGCCACGGAATCTCATGGTGGCCGCGATCTCACCCTCTAATTTGGGGAACATATAATATCCCTCTGCCTCCTTTGCGTGCATGCCCAAAGGTCCACGCCTGTTTTTTAGTTTTTCAAGAAGATCCACGGTATGTGTTTTAACGGCACAAAATTAGAACATCTGTGCATCAAAACAAGTGCTTCATTGATGCACGCTCTTTCTCATAATAATGTGCCCTTTTTTCCGTATTTTTGCAGGTTATGCGCCTTAAAGGCCAAGCCCAATCTTATCGATGCGATCCAAACTGACATTAAAGCCCTCCCATTTGCGCATGATAATGTTCTGTGCATCAGGGTGTATTGTAATGTTATCGACTTCTTGTGATTCCTACTCGCGTTTGTTGAAGAGCAACGACATACCGCTAAAGTTGAGTAAAGCACGCGAATACTACCACCGGGGCGATTATTATCGGGCACAACCCCTGCTGGAGGAACTGAACACCCTATTCAGAGGATCGGAAGTGGCGGGTGAACTTCAATTCATGAGTGCTTATACCTCCTACCACGAAAGAGGCTATGAACTCGCCTCATTTCAATTTCAACAGCTGGCAACGAGTTACGCGGGAAGTTCGCGGGGTGAAGAAGCTGCGTTCATGCATGCCTACTGCTTATACCTGAATTCTCCGGAGTATGGACTCGATCAAAAAAACACGGAATCGGCTATTGAAGGCCTACAACTATACATCAACAAATACCCCAAAAGCGCCCATATTGCGGATTGCCATCGGTTCATGGACCTGCTGCGCGATAAACTGGAAAAAAAGGCACTGGATCGCGCTATGCTTTTTTATCAGATGGAAGACCACAGGGCGGCCACTGCCTTGTTGAAACGAACTTTAACGGATTTTCCTGACATTGCTCAGCGAGAGTATTTGCTTTACTTGCTGGCCGATTCATATCACAAACTTTCTGTAAACAGCATTCAGACCAAACAAGCTGAGCGTTGTACGGCCACGCTCCAAGCGGCCGATCAATTGAAAGAGGAGTTTCCCGAAAGCAAATACATCAAATCCGTCGAAAAAATGACCCGAGAGATTGTTGCCCTGCAATCGAGACTCAATACCACAGCCTCTAATTAAATCATACCTTCAACTTTAATATGTATATCATGGCCAGTAACACCACCGAAACCCGCGACATCAAAGCGCTCAATGAACCAACCGGCAACATCTATGAATCGGTCGCAATTTTGAGCAAGCGCAGCAACCAGGTTGCCTCCAAAATCAAAGAGGAGTTAACCGAAAAGCTAGCCGAGTTCACACCCCCTGTAGACAGTCTGGAGGAAGTGTATGAAAACAAGGAGCAGATCGAATTATCGCGCCAATACGAGCGCATGCCCAAGCCTACCCTTCAAGCACTCGATGAGTTTGAACAGGGAAAGCTCTTCCACCGAAATCCTGAGCGCGAGAAAAGAGGCTATTAAAGTATGGATTGGGCAGGGCGGAAAATACTGTTGGGCATAACGGGCAGTATTGCTGCCTACAAAGCGACTTGGATTATTCGGCAGCTTAAAAGTAAGGGCGCTGAGGTTCAAGTGGTGTGTTCGACCGATGCATTGGGCTTTGTGACCCCCCTTACTTTAGCTACGCTTTCTGAACGGCCTGTATACACCGAGTTTGTTCGATCAGTCCAAGGCGAATGGGTGAACCATGTAGCGCTGGGCTTGTGGGCCGATCTCATGCTGATCGCTCCATGCAGTGCCCACACCTTGGCGAAGATGGCCGGGGGCTTATGCGACAATTTGCTCATGGCTGTTTATTTATCGGCACGTTGTCCGGTTTGGTTTGCTCCGGCCATGGATTTGGATATGTGGAAACATCCTGCGACGTCGCGAAATGTAAATGAACTCATGTCGAGGCCAAACCACAGGATGCTCGGCCCGGCCAGCGGTGCCCTTGCGAGCGGACTATCGGGCGTTGGGCGAATGAGTGAACCCAAAGAAATCGTAGACGCCATAGAGCAATGGTGGTTGTCCACCAATGATCAGGCTAGACCCCCAGTTTCGGACACTTGGCGTGGTAAGAAGGTTCTCATAACGGCCGGACCCACCCGAGAAGCGATCGATGATGTTCGCTACATCAGCAACCACAGCTCAGGCAAAATGGGTTATGCGCTGGCCCAGGCTTTCCTCGAACAAGGCGCAGAGGTCATTCTCATCTCTGGTCCTGTTTCATTAAGCCCACCACAAGGACTGCAGTCGTTTGTTGCGGTCGAAAGCGCCTTAGAGATGCATCACGCCGTCGAAAAATATCAGGACCAATTTAATGTGGGGATTTTCTGTGCTGCTGTTGCCGATTTTAGGCCGGCCTATAAAGCAGATGGGAAGATCAAAAAGCAAGATGGGGTTTCCCCGATTGCCTTGGTCGCCAATCCGGATATCCTCGCCGAAATCGGACGGAATAAACGTGCCGATCAATTTTTGGTTGGATTTGCCCTGGAAACGGAAGACGGATTAGCGGAAGCAGCGCGTAAAAAATCAACCAAGCAATGTGATCTGTTGATTTTAAACCATTTAAATGACCCAGGTGCTGGCTTTGGTTTGGACACCAATCAAGTTACCCTACTCTCAGACCAGGGAAATACCGAGCTTCCGTTGGCCCCGAAAATAGAGATTGCCCGCCAAATTATTCAACACATTACAAGATGTTATCTCCACTCATAAGGCCCTTTTTCCTCTGCCTGATGTTTGTTTTAGCCGGGCTTCCCCGGGTTTCACAAGCCCAGGAAGTTTTCTGCCAAATTATGGTGAATGCCAACAAACTGGGCGGTGCCGATCAGCAGTTGTATCAGTCGATGCAGGCAGCCATCAATGAATTTGTGAACAACCGGAAGTGGACTAGTGACACCTATCAATTCCAGGAAAGGATTTCATTCAGCATGAATATTGTACTCGATGAACGGCTGAGCGTTAATCAGTTTAAGGCTACCGTTCAAATTCAGAGCAACCGACCTGTTTTTAACTCGGGATATACGACGGTAATGCTCAATTATACAGATCCCGACTGGATTTTTGAGTACACCGAATTTCAGCCCCTGGAATTCGACATCAATATGCACCAAAGCAACCTCACAAGCATGCTTGCCTTTTATGTCTATACGGTTCTTGGCCTTGATTATGACACTTTTGGGCTGATGGGCGGACAAGAATTTCATCAAAAAGCGAAGCAAATTGTGAACAATGCCCAGAATGCGCAGGAAATGGGTTGGAGGCAAAGCCAAAGCCTCCGCAATCGGTATTGGCTCAACGAGAACCTCACCAACAGCAGTTATCGAAACTTCCGTGAGTTTTTATACACCTACCACCGGCAAGGTCTCGATGTGATGAGTAAGCCAGACAATATGTTCCAAGCCCGCATGAAAACAACGGAAGCGATTGAAAAACTTCACCAACTCTACAAGTCAAAACCGGGCTCTGTGATCTTGCCTCTTTTCTTGAAAGGAAAAGTGAATGAAATTGTAGGAATCTACCAGCCTGCAACGCCTGCTGAAAAGGCCAAGGTTTTGAACTTCTTAACCGAAATGGATCCCCTCAACGCTCAAGAGTATCAAAAAATCAATCAATAAGTTACAATTCTCATTCGTATTGTTGCGCTGGCAAATGCGCCCTCATTAGGCATGATCAAAACCCTCAGCATACGCAACTTTGGCATCATTCGCGCCCATGACATTCACTTCAGCTCGGGTTTGCATGTGATTACTGGCGAAACCGGTGCCGGTAAGTCACTGGTTTTGGGGGCATTGGGTTTGTTGATGGGTGAACGCTACGATGGCCAACCTGTTCTAGATCCGGATCATAAATGTGTGATTGAGGCTGAATTTGTGAATGATGATCCCGATCTCGGTGAATGGCTCCACGAACAGGGGTTTGAGCGCGCTGATTTAATCATACTGAGGCGCGAATTGAGTGCACCTGCACGCAGCAGATGTTTCATCCAGGACACGCCGGCCTCATTAACGCAACTCCGCGACATCAGTTATTGGCTCATCGATATTTGCGGTCAGCACGATGCCCGCGAATTAAAATCTGCCCGCATTCACCTGGAATACCTGGATGAATTTGCTCAATGTCGCGAATTAGCGCTCCAATATAAGCGCGCCTATGCTGATTGGCAAAGGACTGAGCGGAGACTCAAGGATCTGGAAGAAAAAATTTCCAAAATGCATCGAGATCATGCGTTGAACCATTTCTATCTCGATGAAATTCAGTCGATAGGCATAAAAGGCCCTGGCGAATTGGCTGAACTTGAATTGCAGCATCGCTTATTTGAACAATCAAAAAACATCCAAGAAGCGCTTCAACAAGCCATATGGGAGCTGGATGGACATGAACAAGGACTGATTAATCGAACAAATCTGCTCCAGAGGCAAATTCGTCCTTTTTATGAACTCAGCGAAGAGGGCAAGGAAATCTATGAGTACTACGAACAGGCAGTGGCTGCATTGAAAGAAGCGGTCTTGCTCGCCGGCAGGTGGTCGGATTCATTCTCATCTGAAGGTGAAGATCCTCAGCCGATTTTGGACCGAATCGATAAAATCAACCAACTGCTGCTGAAGCATCAAGCCAGAGACTTAGCTGAATTAATCGAAAAATCTAAGGAGATGGAGCAAAGCTCTGTTTTAGCAAATCAAGACCTAGAGGCATTGGAGGAGTTGAAAGAAAAATCGAATCAGCACTCGGAGGCGGCCACGAAATTGGCCCAAAGTCTAGACCAACAAAGGGCGGAGGCCCTGCCTCTACTCGAACAGGCCATGCAGCATCTTATGCCTTCTTCTGGCTTCACAAACGCCCGTTTCGAAGTGGTGATGCAGCGTTCGGATGATTTATTGGGCGATACGTCTGGCTACAATCAGGTCGAATTTAAGTTCACTGCCAACCCTGGTCAAATACCGGCTTCGCTACAAAAGGTAGCAAGTGGTGGAGAACTATCGCGGCTCACCCTGTGCCTGCGCACCGCTTGCAGGCCGCAAAACGATTCATCTGCCGTGGTATTCGACGAAATAGACACCGGTATTTCCGGTCAAACAGCATTAGGCATTGGCCGGCTTTTAAAGCAGATGGCAGACAGTCGGCAGCAGATTGTTCTCATCACACACTTGCCACAAATTGCTGCAGCCGCCAACCGGCATTTTAAAGTCTCAAAATCCAGTACAAGCAATCAAACGATCTCCGTAATCGAAGACCTGGATACCGAGGCGCGTATTCATGTTCTGGCTGGTATGATGGCAGGTACTGAAGCGGGCGAACCTGCGCGCCAACAAGCAGAAGCGTTAATCAAACTCTATTTAAACTAAATGATATGAACACACATCAACTTCTTAAAGGTAAAAGAGGAATCATTTTTGGAGCATTGGATCCTGATTCAATTGCCTGGCACGTGGCCGAAAAAGCGTTTGCTTCCGGAGCACGGTTTACACTCACCAATGCACCTGTGGCACTTCGAATGGGTAAAATCCAAGAACTGGCACAAAAGTGTGAAACAGAGGTCATCGGCGCTGACGCGACCTCCATGGAGGATTTATCGGTACTGTTTACCCGCTCACAAGAAATATTGGGCGGACAGATCGACTTTGTTTTACATTCTATCGGCATGTCGCTCAATGTACGCAAGGGCAAGCACTACACGGAAATCGACTACGACTATTACCACAAGGGCCTCGATATCTCAGCAATTTCTTTTCACCGGATCCTTCGTGCCGCTATGGATTGCCATGCCCTGGCCAAGGGAGCATCGGTTTTGGCGTTGTCCTACATCGCAGCTCAGAGAGTTTTTCCAGATTATAATGATATGGCAGATGCTAAAGCATTGTTGGAGTCAATTGGACGAAGTTTTGGCTATCACCTCGGTAAATCACATGGAATCAGAATCAATACCATTTCCCAAAGCCCCACTTTCACTACAGCAGGATCTGGGGTAAAGGGCTTTGATCAATTCTTCCGATATGCCGATTTAATCTCGCCCCTGGGAAATGCATCTGCTGACTCATGTGCCGACTTCTGCGTGGCCATGTTTTCAGATTTAACCCGAATGATTACCATGCAGAATATTTTCCACGACGGTGGATTCTCAAATACGGGAGTAAGTACAGAAATCATGAACTCTGTCATGGGCCCATCCGAGGTTTGATCTGTTTTCAATCGATGAATGTAATCCTCTTTTATTGTTAAGCAAACGAAGAAAATTATAAGTCAAACTCAGAAGATTGAATAAAAACAAATACTTCAAAACAAAAGAGGCGCACCCGGGTGCGCCTCTTTGTTTTAAGGAAATTTTAGTAAGAATTATCCTAGAAAAATTACTGCTTAATTAACGCTTAATCCTCAGGACTAACGCTTAATCATCAATCGCTCAATCAACATATTCGATTCGTTGCCCGCTTCTACGAGATAAACGCCCGATGGAAGATGACCAAGATCAAGCGCTGCCTCAGTTTGCCCGTTTGTAAAGAACTCATTCCAAACTACCTGACCAACCGCATTGCGAATGGATACATAAACACCGTTTTGGTTTAATCCTTCTACTGAAATCCGCACCTGAGCATTTGTGGGATTAGGATACACCTTTAATGATCCTACACTCAACGCAGACGCTGAAACATTGGTGATGTTGAGGTTGTTGGATGAATCTGAACTGCATCCGCTTTCAATCACGCGAACTGCATATACACCATTGCCCAGGCCAGCACCGGTTAGTACCAGTGTCGGGTTCGTTGCACCAGGAATGAGTGCTCCATTCTTATACCACTGATTATTCGTGGCCGCAGAAGAGAACAATGTATCGCGGGTATTTGACACCGTGATGGTTGGGCGTGGTGGTGCTGAATTTACGACAACTGTGGACACATTACTCGTATCTACACAACCCGTTGGCACGAAGAACACGCGCAATGAATAATCACCGGCCGTACGCGCCACAAAAGTGAGACCTGTTGCACCCGCCACAGGCAGATTGTTGCGCAACCACTGGCGTTGAGTGCCTTGTGGACCAGGCTGCGTAGTAAACACAACCGAATCACCCGAACAAAACGTCAGCGCACCCGAAGATGCGTACACTACATTGGGCAAAGCGTTAACATTAACAGTAATGGCTGTTGATGTATCGAAACAACCTGTCGCCGTGTTCTCAATCCGAACACGATAAACACCGCTCTGGTTCGCAGCATATGTTGGGGTTACTACTCCAAAGTATGCACCATTACGCAACCAACGATACTGGAAATTAGCACCACTTGTAGCGGTAAGCGTAACACTACCTCCATCACAGAATGATGTAGGTCCACCCACAGTAATGGCTGCACCCGGGAGGGCTTGAACGCTTAAGGAAACAATGGAGGACGTATCGCGGCAACCACCGAGGTTGGTGACCACCACACGATAGGCGCCTGCAGCCGATGCCGCATAGTTAGCAGATGTTGCTCCAGCCACGACATTGCCGTTCAACAACCATTGAAAGGTAAAACCGGCACCCGTTGGATTAGCAGACAAAGTAACGGATCCACCCGCGCAGAAAGTTGTTGGTCCACCCGCTGTTAAGCCTGCCACTGGCGCTGAAGAGGATAGCACCCGTACCGTATCAGTAGTAGGAGAACAAGTACTTCCTATCGCCGTTACGCGCACTACATACAAACCGGGCAATACAACGGATAAAGAAGATGTATTGTTAGACTGGGCTATTCCATCTTTAAACCACTCATACGAAATCCCACTAACCGTGTTGGCCTGCAACAAAATGGCAGCTCCTGAACAAACGTAGGCAGTATCACCCTGGGATAATTGTGCCTGTACACCCGAAACTGTAACTGAACCATTGGTCAGCGCTGGAAGGAAACTGCCAGCGGAACCCGTTACGGAGGTTAGTGAATCGGTGAATGAAACCGTTCCGGATGAAATGGCAATGAACCGAGCTTGAAACAAAACCCCGGGTGAAAGATTAATAGAGGAAAAACCACTCCATGAAAGGATAATCACCCCATTAGTTCCTGTACTCGTAGCACTGGCCAACTGACTATTCAGTCCAGCAAATCCAACGAATCTTAGTTGTTGGGTGTTATATCGAGCATGAATATCTATGTCATTGATTCCCACCAAAACCGAGTTGTTAAAATTCACAGATATCGTATCTCCTGCGCATCCAGAGGCATTCAATATACTCAAAGCGGGCGCTTGAACCGATAAAGTTATACTCTGGCTATTGACCCCTGATGTGCATGTTGCTGTGCGTATGACAACACGATATTCTGAAGCGTTGAGTGCCACCGTTGCATTCGATATGTTTAACGTGGCTGTTTGAACCCCAGAATAAAGAGCTCCATTGGCTAAGTTAGTCCAAATACCCCCTAGGTTAGTTTGCCATAGGTACGATACAGCACCAGCGCTTGGAGCGGCTGTGGCCGCTGCCGAAAAGCTCGTACTACCGCCTGGCTGAAGCAAGTTATTGCCACTAGGCTGTTGCGTAATGACCGCACCATTGTTATTGATTTGCCCAGGCAGAAAAGCAGCAGTAATCGGTGAACCCCCCACCTGAGTTACAGAACTTCCGTTGAAATCCCAACTAATCGATGCATTTGAAGAACTATTGACAAAGAAACGTAAGTTAAACAAGGTGCCCGTTAATGTAGCGCCGCTGGCGTTACTCCATGCTGCATTAACCAAACCTGGAGAGGCAGAAGTTGCGGTCAAACTCGATAGAGCAGATGCCCTATTAGAAACACCCACAAAAGTTAGACCAGCTGGATATACTATACCAAGATTTAGGCCACCAACATTAGAAACAGAAGCAGAAATTGAGACTGGTACATCCACAGTATCAGCTGGGCAACCCACCACCGTACCTATAGACAAATTAACATTGCCCGCTTGGGTAACAGTAAGTGTACAAGGATTTGAAAAGACGAATGCAGGGCAACCTCCTTGAACACCCACCCTAAAAACAGCGCCATTGAGGGCGGGAGTGGCCGAACTAATCTGAAGTACGCTAGAAGTCACTCCTGAAAATGTAGAGGACGATGTCATGTTATTCCACTGTCCTGATGTCCATTGCTGCCATTGATATGCGACGGCATTATTGGCTACTACACTGAATGTTGCATTTGAACCCGAAGCAATAGACTGAGTGCTTTGGGGTTGAGATGTGATACTGGCCACGGATGTAGGAGCCGTTACGCCACCATTGGTAAATAAAACGCCAGCTATTACATCTCCATTCACATCAGCTAGTTCACATTGTCCTGCAATGGCAAGATTAAAGTTAATTGACCGAGGTGGCGCCGACTGAACAACAAATCGAAGATTCATCATTAGACCACTACCGCTGCCAATGACAGCAGGTGTAAGACTGAACCACGAAACTAATAACCTACCCTGTGAGACACCTCCTGTGCTCGGGTTGTTCACAATCAGGTTTCCTGTTAGTGCGGAATTGTTAAATCCCACATAACGCAGTGCAGAGGAATCGAAATTCATTTCAAGAGAAACCGCACTGATGTTCGTGAAATTGGTGACATTTATCGGAATGTTTACCGTATCGCCAATACAACCAGAGACTGAGCCTAGAGCCAAAACAGGAGCCTGAGCACGAAGTGTACCGCTAAAACCCAAAAGACCAATAGACAGGATAAGAAGTACATTTATTTTTTTGAACATAAGAAAAAAAGTTAGTGAAAATGAAATACGGATGTTTAGCGTGAGAAAATCGAGTTAGGAATGCGAATATAACGAAAAAAAAGGAACGACAGGGGGGATGGGTTAAATCAATTTTGCTAGGCACTTTGAAATCCGAGTCGCCCCAATGCCAATTCAGGAGCCACCTGTAACAGGGTATCTAAGCGAGATATCTGAAGCAATCCAGTTACAAAGGGTGTGAGTCCTGTGAGGACCACCTTACCCCCCGAACCCGCACACAATCGATTGGCCACGAGCAAGGCGCTTAAGCCTGAAGAGTCAATGTAAGAAACGGCCGACAGATCCAACAACATATTCACACATCCCTCGGAATGCAACATCACCAGATCCGATTTAAAACGGGGTGAGACAGAAGAGTCTAATCGCTCCTCCTCCAACTTAATTTCCACAAAAGCATCATATTTATCGACCCGAATTTTCATAGGATTACTCATTTTTTTGTTTACCAGGCTGGGAAGCACTCATCAGGCGAAAATAGCCAAATCAACCCATTTAAGCAAACGAATAACCTCCTGAATTACAGCACTATTCGGCATCAATGATACCCCAATGCGTTCAGGCATTTGATCGTTTGCGCCCGGTTCTCGCCAGTAAAGCCCCCATGCTCAGCCCGCATAAAGCGCTGGCCGGTGATGCTTTCATAGAGTGATATATACCGTTCGCCAATCTCCTGAACCCACTCATCGGACATTTCAGGAACCACTTCACCGGGTCTCCCTTGAAATCCATGGGCAATCAACCATTGACGCACAAATTCTTTAGAAAGCTGTTCCTGGGGGATTCCTTGCGCTTGACGGTCTGCATATCCAGAGGCTACAAAAAAGCGCGATGAATCGGGTGTATGTACCTCGTCCATCAGTAATACACGCCCATCGACCAGGCCAAATTCATACTTCGTGTCCACTAAAATAAGCCCCCTTTCGGCTGCCATGCGCGTTCCAGCCGCATAAAGACTGAGGCTGTATCGCTCCATTTGTTGATAAATCTCCACAGGAACGAGCCCACCCCCTATAATCTCTTCGCGGGATATGTCTTGATCGTGACCTTCCTTGGCTTTGGTGGTTGGCGTGATGATGGGCTCGGGAAGGGGATCGGAAGCCCTTAATCCGTTGGGCAAGGCCACCCCACAAATTTGGCGTTCACCCGCATCGTATTGACGCCAGGCATGGCCGGATAAATAGCCGCGTACCACCATTTCTACCGGCACTGGCGCTGCTTTCAGCCCGACCGATACCATAGGCGCAGGTGTTTCAACGAGCCAATTGGGCACTATGGAAGCGGTCGACTGCAAGAAATGGGCCGCAATCTGGTTCAGCACTTGACCTTTGTATGGAATGGGACGGGGCAGCACCACATCGAATGCCGAAATTCGGTTGGAGGCCACCATCACGAGGTGCCGATCACCGATATAATAAACGTCGCGCACCTTTCCCCTGTAAAATCCTGTTTGTCCGGGCAATTGAATGGGGGTTTCGTCCATACTCCTATTTAAATCATTAGGGTTTAGTTATATGAGGCATTTAGGTTTCAGCACGATCCATACCCTGTTCCCGATCTGCCGCTCGCCTTTGCCGTGCTTCATCATGCCGTCCATATGCCTCAACAATGGTACGAACCAACGGATGCCTGACGACATCATCGGCACTTAAGAACACTTGGGCTATACCCTTTACACCCTCCAATAAGTGCAAGGCCTGGGGCAAACCCGACCGTTGCCTGGGGGGCAGGTCAATCTGGGTGAGATCACCGGTGATGATGAATTTGGCCGATGGACCCATCCGTGTGAGAAACATTTTGATCTGCATCTCCGTGCAGTTCTGGGCCTCATCGAGGATCACAAATGCTTTATCGAGGGTTCGACCCCGCATAAAGGCCAAAGGGGCCACTTCGATGATTTGTTCTTCCAGGTATTTCTCGAGACGGTGCGCCGGTATCATATCGCCCAGTGCATCATAGAGCGGCCGCAAGTAGGGATCGATTTTTTCGCGCAAATCGCCGGGTAAAAATCCCAAACTCTCACCGGCCTCAACGGCCGGGCGGGTGAGGATGATCTTTCGAACCTCTTTGTCTTTGAGCGCCCGTACTGCCAGCGCGACAGCCGTGTAGGTCTTGCCTGAACCCGCCGGTCCGACAGCGAAGAGGATGTCATTGCGCGACGACAACTGCACCATGCGCAATTGGTTGGGGGTACGGGCCCGCACCACCAAGCCATTGGGGCCGTGCAACAACACGGAATCTGAATGGGTCTGTATGGCGGGAATGGGGTCGGCAGACAACAACAATTGGGCGAACTCGCGTTGACTGAGCTCACCCCGGCGCGACAATGCGGACAGGACGCGTTCAAATTGCTCCTGAAAACGATCGATTTCCTCATCATCGCCGGCTACCACCAACGCATCCCCACGTGCTGTAATGCGCAATCGCGGAAAGGCAGAGCGCAAGCTGTTGAGCCGCAGGTTATCGGTCCCAAAAAAGGACAAGGGCGAAATTTCGCCCAATTGAAAAATATGATCAGTCAACGACCGCGATTATTGATAGTTTTGTGGCGCAGGAAGAATCATCCATGGAGTTTTCATGTATCACCCTCACGACCGACTACGGCAACTCAGATGCCTTTGCATCGGTATTGAATGCACAATTGAAGTATGTGTTCCCACAGTTGACGATCGCCGAGGTGAGCCACAATATCCGAAAATATGACATACGACAGGCCGCCTATGTTTTGCGTTCTTCGTTTCGCTTTTTTCCGCCCGGGTCGCTTCACCTATTGGATGTTTCTTCATCGCGTTTTACAGCATCAGACCATCTGTTTTTTATTTTTGAAGGGCATTATTTTGTGGTTCCCGACAACGGCGTTGCAAGCCTCATTACCCTAGGGGTGCCCAGCACCTTCTACAGGATGCCGGAGGGCGGTAGCGTGAGTGGTAGTTCTTTTAAAATGTTAACTGAGGTTCTGCCTTGTTTAGCGGGGCTTCGTGATGCTTCGGATGTGCAGGAAGGTTTGGGCAAACCCAGCAGCGATGTGTTCATGCATTTGGTGCCCACCCCTTTTGTACGCGATCATATTCTTCAGGCTCAGGTGGTGCATGTAGACAGCTACGAGAACCTCATCACCAATGTTGACCAAGCTTTGTTTAAGCGGTTTTTAGAACCGGGGGATGCATGGCAAATTTTGCTTAAAAAAACCTACAGCGATGCGGAGACCGTGCGCTCCCTGTCGAGTAGTGTAGATGAGGTAGAGCCTGGAGCAGTGGCCTGCTATTTCGGCTTCGACAATCTACTGCATTTGGGTATTCGTTGCGGAAAGGCTGCTTCACTCTTGGGAATGAAGGTTGATGATGCGTTATTTATTGAAAAATGGAGCCGTTGATCCCCTTGAATTCTCTGAAGCAGGCTCTCGGGCAAATGGCACCGTCTTGCTCTGGCACAGATCAGGCTTTTGTGCGCGTAGTGCGCATGACCTTTCGTACGGACTGCATCGATCGTTTTGTGTTGCTCTTCGAAGAAAATAAAGGGCGCATTGCCGGTCATATGGGATGCCGTTTTGTTTATTTGTTGCGTTGCGGCGACACATTTTTTACCATCAGTGGATGGGATCGGCCGGAGGACCTCGAAACTTACCGCACCTCTTCGTTGTTTAGGGACGTATGGAAACAAACCAAGAGTTGGCTTTCAGAGCCAGCACAAGCCTGGAGCTGCCCTATTACGGCTTGGGCGCCCGATGGAGCACAGCGGGCCGTGAAAACACGAGATTGAATAAACCCATCTGCTCGCATCAACCGACACCTGCATGAAAATCGCTGTGGTTTGTTACCCGACCTATGGAGGCAGTGGCGTGGTGGCCACCGAATTGGGCTTGGGCTTGGCCCAAAAGGGTCATGAAGTACATTTTGTGAGTTCGTCACAACCCGCACGCCTCGATTTATTGAATGAGCGTGTTCATTACCATGAGGTCGCCATGCTGCACTACCCTGTCTTCGAACATAGTCCGTATTTATTGGCTTTGACTGGTAAATTGGTGGATGTGGTGCGGCACGAAGGCATTGAATTGGTGCATGTGCATTATGCCATTCCCCATGCCACCGCGGCCCTTCTAGCGCGCGACATCCTCCAACGCGAGGGAATCCGATTGGCGGTGGTTACCACCCTCCACGGCACCGATGTGACGCTTGTGGGTAAAGACCCGGGCTATGAACCGGTGGTGAGTCACGCTATAAACCTGAGTGATGGGGTGACGGCTGTTTCGGAGTCTCTGCGTCGCGATACCCTGGAACATTTTCACGTGGAAAAGCCCATACAGGTGATCCCCAATTTTATTGATTTGGAGCGGTTCAAGCAACGAAATCCATGCCGTTTTACCTTAGCCTTGGCGGGTGAAAATCAGAAACGGCTTATTCACATCTCGAATTTTCGTAAGGTGAAAAGGGTTGACTCGGTTATTCGTGTCTTTGCTTTGATCAGGGAAAAAATATCGGCATGCCTGCTCTTGGTGGGCGACGGTCCGGAACGGCCGCGGTGCGAGCAATTGTGTCGCGAGCTCGGAATTGCTTCCGATGTCCGCTTTTTAGGCAAGCAGGAGGCCGTTGAGGAGATCCTATCTGCGGGTGACTTATTCCTCCTGCCTTCTGAGACTGAAAGTTTCGGACTAGCCGCTTTGGAGGCGCTAGCCTGTGGCGTGCCGGTGGTGAGTAGCCGGTCTGGGGGGCTACCCGAAGTGAATGTGGATGGCGTGACGGGCTTCCTGACCGATGCTGATGATGTTCAGGGCATGGCTCAAGCCGCCATGCGCTTGCTTCATGATGATGCACTACTGCAAGCATTCCGCCTGGCTGCACGGAAGCAGGCGGAACGTTTCGATATCCACCGAATCCTCCCGCTTTATGAGGAAGCCTACCACTGTGCACTTCAAGCGGTGCGTGTACCTTGAATGGGGTGTTTTGGTCTCTTGAAATTAATCAAGTATTTTTGAAACTTGCTTTTACCCTGACATGCGCCTTGTTCGTTCCTTTTGGTTGACTGCAGCTCTTCTGTTCTTGATGGTGCATCAGATGGTGCCCCACCACCATGAACAGCATTCGAATGCGGAACATTTTTGTGATCAGGAAACAACTGAAGCATGGGCGAAGCTCGTGGGTGGACTGTCTCTGGATCTCGGCGTGCATCACCTGGAATGGTATCACACACCGGAAGCGGTGCATTTTGCTGAATCCGTAATACCTTGTAAGGTAAATTGTAAGGTAAACCGCAACAACCATGGTGTGGACCTGTGGCTTGGCATGTGGTCGGTCGAATACTTGCCGCAACTCCGCTGGGTTCCTCCACCGAATCGGCGAATTGGCTTGCCTGAGCCCATCTTTGTTCTTTGCGGTGCTTCAGTAAATTCATGGGCCGGCCGAGCGCCGCCAGTGGCCTGATTGACCACTTCCTGGTGGCCTGATTGACCACCGATCGACTCTTTTTTTGGTGAGAAGTCTCCGCTTTTCGTGTAGGTGCTATGAGCTTCGGGTTCATGAATCGCCATTTAAGGAGTCCGCTCTTGCTTGAATTGCATCACCCTTTACCCTAATCTGATCTTTATGTTTGATTGGCTCATTAACCAAAGCATGCGCAATAAAATGGCAGTGGCTGCAGGGATTGCAGCCCTGATTGTGTGGGGCCTGTATTCGGCCTGGCAGCTGCCTTTTGATGCTGTTCCCGACATCACCAACAACCAGATTCAGGTCATTACCCACAGTCCGGCCTTGGCCCCTCAGGAGGTTGAACGCTACCTGACCATTCCTGTAGAACAGGCTATGGCCAATTTACCCGGCGTGGAGAATATTCGCAGTTTGTCGCGCTTCGGCCTCAGTGTGGTGACCCTCATTTTTAGGGAGGATGTACCCCACCTACAGGCCCGGCAATTGGTTTCGGAACAGCTGAACAGCTTGCAGCAAGAGGGGGGCACATGGCATGGCAAACCCACAATGATGCCCATGACCACCGGATTGGGTGAGATATACCAATATACTTTGGAGTTAGAACCTGGCTTTGAGCAAGCATATGACGTCCGGAAGTTGCGAAGCATACAAGATTGGCTGGTGAAAAGACGACTCGCAGGGATGGAGGGTGTAGTGGAAGTGAGTAGCTTTGGGGGGGGTGTAAAACAGCATGTGGTTGCCATCGACGACGCTGCGCTGAGGGGCCTCAACCTGACGGTGGGTGAGGTTTGGGAAGCGGTTGTGCGCAATCATGGCAACGCGGGTGGCAGTTACCTCGAACGTGGGTCTGATGCGGTGTATATTCGGGCGGAAGGCCTTGCCACGACACCGCGCGCGTTGGAGCAATCGGTGGTGGCCTATCGCGATGAAAGACCTGTGCTCCTGGGACAGGTGGCCAAGATTGTGGATGGACAAGCAGTGCGCTTTGGGGCGATGACGCGTGATGGGCGTGGTGAGGCGGTTGGGGGCATTGTGTTGATGCTGAAGGGGTCGAATGCATATCAAACCTTGGAGACCGTGCACAAGCGAATGGAAGAAGTGCAGACGATGTTGCCGAAAGGTGTTCGGATTGTACCGTATTTGGATCGCTCGGACCTGCTCGGGCGGGTTTTGCGGACGGTGCGCAACAACCTACTCGAAGGCGGACTGATTGTGGTGTTTGTTTTGGTGCTGTTCATGGGCAGCCTACGTGCTGGATTGGTGGTGGCCTCGGTCATCCCCCTTTCATTGCTGTTTGCGTTGGGGATTATGCGTGTGCTGGGCATTTCCGCCAATCTCATGAGTTTGGGCGCCATCGATTTTGGCTTGGTCGTGGATGGCGCTGTGATCATTGTTGAACGCATTGTTCATGTGTTTCAGAAGAATGGCAGCGGAGGAGCTATTCCTTCGGCACAAGCCGACACACTCGCTTTGGGTGCTGCACGCAGCATTCGGAAGTCGGCCGCATTCGGTGAAATCATCATCATGTCGGTCTATCTTCCCATTTTGGCCTTAGGTGGTGTTGAGGGCAAAATGTTTCAACCCATGGCCATAACGGTTGGAATGGCATTATTTGGGGCTTTGCTGCTGTCGTTGACCTATGTACCCGTGATGGCCTCCTTTGCTCTGGCAACAAAAAGCAGTGACCGAACGGCCCGGTGGAGTGATTCTCTGATGTCAGGAGCCCGGCGCATCTATCGCCCTGCCCTTTTCAGTGCTTTGCGCAACCCCAAAACGACTCTGGCAATGTCTTTTGTCGCCCTTTTGTTCGGATTCTGGCTCTTTTCTCGTCTTGGGAGTGTTTTTGTGCCTACCCTGGAGGAGGGTGATTTAGCCATGCAGATGACGGTGCGACCTGGCAGTAATTTGGGCGAGAGCATCCGGGCCAGTACGGTTGCGGAGCGGATTTTGTTGACGCATTTTCCTGAGGTTCGGGGTGTAGTAAGCAAAATCGGTACAGCCGAAATACCAACCGATCCAATGGCTATAGAGGATTCGGATGTGATGATCCTCCTCAAACCGCGGGAGGATTGGACCAGCGCGAACAGTCGGGAAGAACTGGTGGAACGCATGAAGGAAAAACTCGAAGAAATTCCGGGTGTTGGATTTGAATTCACCCAGCCCATTCAGTTGCGCTTCAACGAATTGCTCACGGGTGTGAAAAGTGACTTGGCGGTGCGTATATACGGTTCAGAGCTGGGGGTTTTGGCATCACTGGGCGAACAAGCAGCGGAATTGTGCAGGAATGTTCCTGGTGCGGGTGATGTGTTGGTTCAGGCCACCGAAGGGCTTCCGCAGCTTATGGTGCGTTGGGACCGAACCCAATTGGCATGGCATGGCTTGGATGTCGCCACGGTTAACCGCGAATTGGAGCTGGCTTTTGCCGGTGGTTCGGCCGGCGTGGTTTTTGAGGGCGATGCTCGGCATGAAGTGGTGGTACGACTCAACGACTCGATCCGCCATCAACCGGAACGTGTATCGGCTTTGATGGTGAAAAATTCTGCAGGGCAACTGATTCCCCTGAGTTCTGTAGGCCAATTTACGCTGGAACAAGGACCGAGTTTGGTGAGTCGCGACAATACCCAACGCTACCTGAACGTACTGATCAATGTTCGGGGACGTGATTTAGAGGGATTGGTGAACGATATACAGCAAAAGATTAAAGAGCAGCTTAAACTTCCTCCTGGCTATTCAGTACAATACGAAGGTCAGTATAAACAGCTGAACGACGCACGGCTGCGGTTGTCGTGGGCTGTACCGGTGACGCTATTGTT
The DNA here is from genome assembly GCA_005799065.1 of Bacteroidota bacterium. Classification (GTDB taxonomy): domain Bacteria; phylum Bacteroidota; class Bacteroidia; order UBA7662; family UBA7662; genus F1-60-MAGs140. The sequence goes on along the minus strand of SYHW01000025.1, from coordinate 29,914 downwards.
GATTGCTTTGTTGCTGCGCGTGAGTATACGGACGTGGCGACACGCGCTCATGATCCTAACCGCTGTGCCCCTCAGCGCGCTGGGAGGCATTTTAGCGCTCTATTTTCGCGATCTTCCCTTTAGCATTTCCGCTGCCATTGGTTTTATTGCACTGTTTGGTGTGGCCGTGCTCAACGGACTTGTTTTGGTGGGGCACCTCAACCAAATGCGTGATGAAGAAAAGGGCAACACGGATCAGGTGGGTAATCTCACTGGCCGGGTGGTGGAGGGATGTTTGGACCGCTTGAGACCTGTTCTCATGACTGCCCTGGTAGCCGCATTGGGTTTCGTGCCTATGGCACTGAGTACCTCAGCAGGGGCTGAAGTGCAACAACCCCTGGCTACCGTAGTGGTGGGTGGATTGATAACGTCAACCCTGCTGACCCTGCTGGTACTCCCCGCCTTGTATATTTTGTTTGAACGCAGAAAATCAACCCCCAGCATGGATGCTTCGAATCAGGTTTCTACGGGGCATGCTCCAGTGTTTGTATTGTGTTTGTTCATTTTTGGGTGTGGACTCGTTGGATCCCCTTCTGCCGTGGCACAACAAGCATCCAACGATCAAATCGTTGATACAGGGCGACCCGATTAGGACGTTTGGCGGCAAAAAAGAGACCAATGGATCGAACAAGCGGTTCGTGCACACCCCCGGCTTCAAGAGGCCAATTTGGCCATTCAGGAAGCTGAAGCACAAATGGCACAACTGTGGTTTCCGGGTAAAACCCAATTCAACTTCGACCGCGGGCAAATCAACTATGCGCTGGTAGACCGAAATGTATCATTTCTGCAACCGCTAGGCGCTCCGTTCGCTCTCGGTGCCGGCTTGAAGTATGGTCGACTCGAGGTGGAATTGGCAAAGGCACGGAGGGAGGAGATCCGCCTTCAATTGACCCATGAGATACGGGATGCCTATAGCGCAGTGGCCTATTTTGGAGAACGTCTCCGTTTATTGGGCCGGCATGCACAGGTGTGGCAGCAAGCCGATCGTGTTGTGCAAATGCGAACGGATGTAGGAACCGCCGACCGCTTGTCGGCTCTGTTATCGCAACAGCAGCTCGATGCCCTCAACTGGCAGCTGCCCAGGGCTCGACTGGAGCACGAACAGGCTATCCGAACATTATGCAAGTTGTGTGCCCTAGATACTTTGTCTGAATCACCCGGGTGGCCGGTGGGAGAAATAAGCAAGCCGGGTGCTGCCCGTTCCCACCCCATGAGGAGGATATGGGCTGCACAACGTGCGCTCGACCTTCAGGCCGAAAACGTCCAAAAAGCATCGTTTGGACCAGAAATTAGCCTGGGGGCCTTTAACCAGTCGCTCGAACAGGTGGCCGGATTCCGTGGTATTATGGTGCAACTGAGCTTGCCTCTTGTGCCCTTGCGGGCTGCTTCCTCTGTAGAGGCCGTTCGTTTGATGCGTATGCGAAACGACCTCAAATTGAGCCGCGAGGCCCTCTATATGAGTCATGAGGAACATCAGGCCCGACAAGAGAGTGGCATGTATGCGGAGCGGGTTCGTAAACAAATCAATGAGATTGATCCGCGCTTAAACGAACTACTTGAACAAGCCAATTTTATGCTGGCTCAGGGACGTTTAACCTACTACGAGTATGCCCAGACTATGGAAAACATTCATCAATCGCGCCTCGACAACCTCTACAACGAATACCAGCTTCATCTTTCTGTTCATCGCCTGGCTGCCCTAACCTATGCCGATTAATAATCTTGATCAACGACCATCAGTATGATTCACAATTATCCTATTCCTTCCTTTCGACCACGCGCCGAATTTTTTCTATTGTACCTTTTGCTCTCGTTTACGGCTTGTAGCAGCCAACAAGATGGAGAAGCAGATCAAGCCAATGACCCTAAAAAAATAGGCACTACACAAGATGGCGCTCAGCCCGCCGGCGAAATTTGGCTGACATCTGAGCAGGAACGGCTGGCTGATTTATCGACAGATACAGCACGTCTCAACGCAGTGGGCGATGAACTTGTGCTCAACGGCTTATTGGAAGTGCCGCCCCAGCATTATGCCCGATTGCATGCCCCGATTCCTGCCTTTGTGAAAAGTGTACGGGTAAAAGAAGGGGAAAAAGTGAGCCAGGGACAGGTTCTTATGGTGCTCGAGCATCCAGATGCGGTGGAGTTGCAGCGTTCATACCTTGAAAATTCTGCCCGCATCTCCTTTCTCGAAGCCGAGACAGAGCGGCAGGAGATCCTCGCACAAAAGCAGGCAACCGATCGACGCACTTTGGAGCAAACGCGTGCCGATTATCGGTCTAGCCTGGCCCAAAGGGCATCTTTGGCGGCCCAATTGCAGCGACTCCATATCGACCCCACGCGCATTGATGCCAAACAGATTTCGGGAGAATTTCCGGTTAAGTCACCCTTTTCTGGGTATGTGACCACTGTGAACGCATTTCCTGGCCAATTTACAGAACGTACGGGGGAATTGGTCGGGGTTTTGGACTTGAGCCATATGCATGTTGAGCTTGATTTACCTGAGGCACACCTACCGCAGGTTCAGCCCAAAATGACCTTCACCTTTAGTTTGACCCGAGTGCCCACCCAGGTTTTTGATGCTGAAATCTTTAGCATTGGTCGAGAACTGAACCCGGAACGCAGAACCGTTCGGGTGCACGGTCATATCGATCGCGAACAAGACCCCATTTTGCGTCCCGGTATGTCGGTTTTGGCTCGAATACCGCTCAGAACAAACAACCGACTATCGGTGTCTTCGGGCGCACTCCTACAAACCGAGACAGGTTGGGTTGCCTTTCAAAAATTAGCCCCCGGTCGATACCGAAGGGTTGCGTTAAAGGGTGCCTTTATGTCGGGTCCGTTTGATGCATTGGGTGAAGGGATCGAAGCAGGAACTATTTGGGTAACAAAAGGTGCTGGTCGGCTCGACGCCCATGCTTCGGCTGAAAGTGAACATGCCGACGCTCATTAATCGATATCTAACCGAATTCTTGCGCGTCATCCGTATTTTTGTGGTTTGACACTTTTTGCACGAGACCGTTAAATGCTTGCGCAAGCTCGTTGATCCAACAACCAATGCTTCAACCAATAACCCTATGAACAGCCACCAAGAAGACCAAATGCACAAAGAAGGTCAGTTTTGGCTGGGTGGACTAAACCGCTATTTGGGCGAGTTCGTGTATGGCGGGATCGACGGAAGCGTCACCACTTTTGCAGTAGTGGCCGGTGCAACGGGTGCCGGATTGAGTTCGCAGGTTATTATCATCCTGGGCTTTGCCAATTTACTGGCCGATGGTTTCGCAATGGGCGTGGGTTCCTACCTCAGTCACAAAAGCGAGCAACAGAACTACGAGAAACACAAGCAGATCGAATATTGGGAGGTCGACAACCTACCCGAAAAGGAACGGGATGAAATCCGTGAGATCTACCGCAATAAAGGCTTTGAAGGCGAATTATTGGAGCAAATTGTGACCACTATTACGGCAGACAAGGATCGTTGGGTGGATGTGATGATGAAAGAGGAGCTCGAGATGATGCAAGAAACCCGATCCCCTTTGGCCATGGGTACCGTTACCTTCTTCAGCTTTCTGTTGATCGGCTTGGTGCCGATTACCGTTTATGTTTTCGACTACCTCAACCCTTCATCGGCCCCTCTTTTCGTCATCTCTTCGAGCATGACCGCCATTGCCTTTTTGCTGATTGGCTGGTTAAAGACCTTTGTTACGAGAAGCAGTGCGTTCAAAGGCATGACCGAAACTTTGTTTTTGGGCGGTGCTGCCGCGGCGGTGAGCTATTGGGTGGGCGATTGGCTTGAAAAAATGTTCTAAGCTATGTCGGCATCCGCACCACATCCCCATACGAAACAGACCACTGATCAACCGAATCTTTGGTTCGAATGGCTGCAAAGGGCGTCAAAGGAACTGAAGCTCGATCATCCCGAATCGTTGATCAAAACGGATTCGGATGGTATTGCGCGCGCACCCCATTATACCAGCGATGGACCGTTTGCCTACGCAAAACCCCTCTTGCCGTTTGGGGAAGATTCCGACCCTTCAGCCTGGGCTCCAGCTTGGCTTGCGGTTGCCCCGGTTGGCGGTCATTCGCCCTCGGATATCAATACCCGCGCTCTTCATGCGTTGCAACACGGTGGCGAGGCCCTATTATTGGATGGGTCTGGGCTATCGCCTGAGCACTTAGCAGAGTCATTACATGGAATTTTACCCCAATTCGCGCCTTTGTTCTTCCGGGGAGTGAATGCCGGGGTTCTTTTTGATGGATTTGCATACTGGATGCGTCAGGGACACATCGACCCCCAACATATTCAAGGTGCCCTTCTCTGCGATGCAGTTGATTTATTGGTCATGGATGAGCGGCAATGGACGAAGATTGAAGATCAGTTTGCCTTTGATGTACCGAATTTCAATCCGCTTGGTGTAGATACAGCCGATTGGCGTGCGTGGGGTCTTTCGGCCCCTCAGGAACTGGCACTCAGTTGGCTGTGCGTGTATCGCAGACTTTCGATTCATGCCCATCAAACATCGAAGGACAGCGGGTATTCCAAACCAGGACTTCCTCTTTACCTTTCTGTGGGATGTACCACGGAATTTTTTAATGAGCTGGCTCGTCTCAGGGCCCTGAGAGCGGGCATCGATCGTGTGGCGTCGCTTTTTAGCGAACCGAATGATGCGGGGAGCAACTTTAGATTTGAACCCCAAATTCTTGTGCGCATCCCTAAAGAATGTTTACCGTCAGAAGATCCTCATACCAATTTGCTGAGACTCACCACCATGGGTGTTTCTTCGGTGCTTGGGGGATGCACAGCACTGTCCCTTCCCCCTTTTGACCCCCAAAATCAGGACAATGGTGATTATTTTGCGGATGAATTGTCGCTTCAAATGCAGATGATCCTTCGGCACGAGGCGTTTCCACGCCTGCCCTTAGATGCCGGTGCAGGTAGCGGCTACATAGAACATTTGAGTCGGTCGTTCGGTGAACGCGCTTGGTCTATTTTTGGTGAATTAGTTGCGCTGTGTACACCAGACAATACGTGGAATGCAACAGCCTTGCGAAGTGTTCTTAACGAATGGTGTCTGCAAGGAAAGGCGCTCGAACAGGAAATGCGCAACTCCGGTAGGCGCATTCGGGTAGGGGTTGACCGCTACAGAATCGATGGCTTCAACCCAATGAACCCATCTGCATCATGAATCCGTTCTTCCCTAATCCAAAGCATTTTACGTTTCAGGAACCATCGAATTCGGAAACGAAAAAAAATCCGGATGTTTTCAGCCAGGCAATAGCTGGAGCACCCCCTTATCTTCGAGGGCCCTATGCCAGTATGTACCTCAAAAATCCGTGGACGATTAGGCAATATGCTGGGTTTTCAACGGCTGAAGAGTCGAATGCCTTCTATTTGCGCAACCTGGCTGCCGGACAAAAAGGCCTGTCGGTGGCTTTTGATTTGGCTACCCACAGGGGCTACGATTCGGATCACGAACGTGTGCGGGGCGATGTCGGCAAGGCTGGGGTGGCCATAGACACGGTGGAAGATATGAAACGCCTGTTTGACCGCATCCCCCTGGAGGAGATGTCGGTGAGCATGACCATGAATGGAGCCGTATTGCCTATCATGGCCTTTTATATCGTGGCTGGTCTCGAACAAGGGGTACGACCCGAACAACTGAGTGGCACCATACAAAACGACATTCTCAAGGAATTCATGGTGCGCAATACGTATATCTACCCGCCTGGGCCATCAATGCGCATCATTGGCGATATTTTCGCCTACACCGCCCGCCATATGCCCCGCTTCAACAGCATCAGCATTAGTGGCTATCATATGCACGAGGCCGGTGCGCCCGCCGATTTGGAGTTGGCTTATACCTTATGCGATGGACTAGAGTATATTCGAACCGGCATCGCGGCCGGATTGGATATCGATGCGTTTGCGCCGCGGCTATCATTTTTCTGGGCCATCGGAATGGATCACCTCACCGAAATAGCGAAATTGAGGGCAGGCCGCTGGTTATGGTGGGATTTAGTCTCTGCCTTCCAGCCCCAAAATCCGCGCTCGGGCATGTTGCGCACGCATTGCCAAACATCGGGCTGGAGCCTTACTGCACAGGACCCCTACAATAATGTAGCCCGAACCTGCGTAGAAGCCTTGGCAGCTGCCTTAGGCCATACACAGAGTTTGCATACCAATGCCCTGGATGAAGCCATAGCACTACCAACGGATTTCTCGGCACGCATTGCCCGGAACACCCAGCTGTACCTCCAGCACGAAACGGGCATTTGCGATGTGGTGGATCCCTGGGGTGGATCAGCGGTAATCGAACAAATTACAACGCAGCTCATCGATCAGGCGCGTAAGCACATAGCAGAAATTGAAGAGCTCGGTGGAATGGCGGCGGCGATTGCTACAGGCATTCCCAAAATGAGAATTGAGGAAGCGGCCGCAGCCAAACAAGCCCGAATCGATCGGGGTGCAGATATTATTGTGGGCGTTAACCGATTTTCATCGGGCAGACCCACGCAACTCGATGTTTTACAGGTCGACAACACCCGTGTGCGTCGTCAGCAGGTAGAGCGCCTTGAGGCGGTGAAGAACGTACGCGATGCCCAACATGTGGCCGACAACCTGTCTGCACTCGCGGCATGTGCTTCGGGCGAGCGACCAGGCAATCTCCTCGAATTAACGGTGGAAGCCGCAAAGGCTCGGGCCACATTGGGGGAAATATCCGCTGCCCTGGAACAGGTATTTGGTCGATACAAGGCCGAGATCAAATCGATTGGCGGCGTATATGCGAGAGAAATGAAACAGGATCAAGATTTTGAGGCGGCCCGACAGCGCGCTGCCGGGTTCGCCGAGTCGACCGGCCGACGCCCCCGCATCATGGTGGCGAAAATGGGACAAGATGGTCACGACCGTGGGGCCCATGTCATCGCCACTTCTTTTGCCGATCTTGGATTTGATGTCGACGTTGGCCCTTTGTTTCAGACGCCGATGGAAACGGCTCGACAAGCGGTAGACAACGATGTGCACGTAGTGGGCGCTTCTACCTTGGCGGCCGGTCACCTCACCCTACTCCCTGAGCTCATTGCTGCATTGGCCGAATTGGGACGTCCCGATATATTGGTGGTTGCAGGGGGCGTGATCCCACCTAATGACATTCCGCTGCTTCTGGAGGCCGGTGTTTGCGCGGTATTTGGTCCGGGCACACGGGTAACTGACGCTGCCAACGATATCCTGAACCGCTTGGAGGCCTTACGTTAAATATAGGTCTTTCATGATGAGTCTGTCCGCGCCGACTTCCTTTCCAAAAGACAACAACATGCAGTCATGGGCAGACCGCATCCGTGGAGGGGATCGAAGTTCGCTGGCGCAAGCCATTACCTTGGTAGAAAGCAGCCTGGCATCCGACCAGGAGCGTGCCGATGTTCTTTTATCCCTCTTACAACCATTTACAGGAAACAGCCGAAGAATTGGGATTACGGGCATTCCGGGCGTTGGAAAAAGCACCTTCATCGATTACTTGGGGATAAAGCTCATTGAACGGGAGCATAGGGTGGCCGTACTTGCCATCGATCCAAGCAGTAGCCTCAGTGGCGGAAGTATTTTGGGCGACAAAACAAGGATGGATCGTTTGGTTGCCCATCCGCACGCTTATGTTCGTCCGAGTCCGTCGGGCAACATCCCTGGCGGTGTTGCCCGCGCTACCAAAGAGAGCATCCTGCTCTGTGAGGCTGCTGGATTTGACTGGGTGTTGGTAGAAACGGTCGGTGTCGGTCAGGGCGAGACCTTGATCGCGGATCTGGTGGATTGCTTTATGCTGCTGTTGATGCCTGGAACGGGCGATGAATTACAGGGCATCAAAAGGGGTATCATGGAACATGCCGACCTCCTGATCGTGCACAAGGCCGACGGGTCTTCATTGCCCGCAGCCCGGGAGGCTGCCGCACGTCTTTTGCATGTGGCTCGTATGATGCCCCAAGCTTCGGATTCAAGTATGGAGCCGATATTGTTGTGTTCGTCGACACCACCCGAAACGGGGCATATAGAAATTATTGAGGCCATTGATCACTTTTTTGACCATGAATTCGCCTCGGGTAGGCTCAAACAAAACCGCAGTCGGCAAGAAGTGGAAGCTTTTAAACGAAGCGTTTATGAACAGTGGCTTGTTCGGATAAAACAAGACATCCCGCTGCGACGGGTCATGGAACAAATGGAAAGGGAGGTGTCGGAAGGTCGAATGTCGTCGTTTCGGGCAGCTCGAGCATGGGTCAACCAACTGTCTGGGGGGTAAACCCCACTCTTTTACTAGGCCAAAAAACAAGCGCTTAATGAAAAATATTATGTAATCTAGGCCTCAATGACCGATAGGCCAAGCAGTGACGACAATATTAATGTTCCGTCGGTCATGCCGAGCAAAGCACTCGAGGCCCGCTCTGGATGAGGCATCATCCCAAAAACCGTACGCTCCTTGTTGCATACCCCAGCGATATGCCCCATCGATCCGTTGGGGTTCCATTCATCCGCGAGTTCGCCATTGGGGCCACAATAACGAAACAACACCTGATCACCGTCCAAGAGGGATTGATAGCCGTCGCTGTCGATGAAATAATTGCCTTCGCCATGGGCGATCGGGATGAGCAGGGGTTGATTGGGGTCGAGGTGCCGGGTCATCAGACTCCGGGTGGTGGACGGTTTGATGTAAACGGGTCTACATTCAAAACGTCGGCTGGTATTGTGGCGGAGCGCACCGGGCACCAATCGGGCTTCAGTGAGTACCTGAAAACCATTGCAAATACCCAGGAGGAATCCGCCCCGTTGCACATGCCGCATCACGGCTTCCATAACCGGAGAAAACCGAGCAATGGCCCCCGACCGAAGATAGTCGCCATAGGAAAAACCGCCCGGAAGCACCACTAAATCCACACCGCCCAGGTCTGTTTCCTTGTGCCAAATGATTTTTGGCCTTTTACCCGTTAATTGTTCGAATGCATAGAGGGTATCTTCATCGCAATTAGATCCTGGGAATACGACAACGCCTATTTTCATAGAGGCAAAAATGATGAAAATACCCAACGATTCAGCCCCTCAGCACCACCACAAACCAAAGCCATCCACAGCCAGAGGAACAGCTCACTGTAAGGATTCTGCGCCATGCGTTCTATTCCACGCGCCGATATGTAAGACAATGCAGGCAATAAAAAAAGGACCTGCGACAACGGATTAAGGGGAATGATCTGGGTAGATGCCAAAATAAGTAAGCAGATGCCTGAGACGAGCAAGATTCCCATATGACGCTGTGTTGTCCTAGAAATCCGGGTCCGGGATTGCCGATTCATAAGCGTTGATGTCATCCCCGCAATCACTGGAAATACCCCTAACCCACTGACCCATGGCAAGAAGACAGAGGACCCCATCGACACAGGCTCTGCCCATGGCCTATATCCCACCCAACCCCAAAAAATAAGGGGTTGTTGAAACAAGTAGGAGAGTGAAAACCATAAATAGGGGACCAAAAGCACCCCAACTAAAAACACCGCAAGCATTCTAAAAGAAAATTCTTCGGCCAAAATGAGCAACAGAAACAATATGAGCAGCCAGGGATAGGAAGCCGGGAAAATCAAAATGAGCAAGGACATAAGAAATCCCGATAGGGCAACCAGCCCCTCAGGCCGCTTTTGGAATGTGGCCTGATGCAAACAGGAAACGCATACAGCAAACAACAATCCGACGGCGGAGGTTGAAAACAGCTGTTCCGCATCGGTAATCGACAAACACAAAAGCGTATAAGAAAGGAAATACAATGCGTTTCGGGTGCCATCTGGGCGCTGCGACTGAAATGTTTGGTTGAGCATCCATCCAGCTGCTGCTAAAAAAAACCAACTGAGAGAAAACCCAACCCCTTCAAGGGTGGTGAATTTGATTACACCCACTTGATACGTCTTGTATTCGAACGGACTAACTTGGCTCAATAAAACAGTAAGAATGAGCGCACAGATGGATTGAAGCTCCCCTTTCCTTCCGGTCAGTATGCTGATGAAATGCTTCACAAGTTCAGACGAGTCAAATATAAAAAGTGCTTTTGCAGAAAAAAGACATGAAAAGTCAAAAATTTCAACGGTTTTCTAAGGTCAAACGCAATACCCCGGTTTTTTTCCGTCTTTGGGCCGGTATCAACAGGGTTAAGGGGCTGATTTGGCATGCATCGGCCGGAATAAGCATCAACTCATCCAGGATTGGGTCTCTCAGGATGCTGTTATCAACATCGCCTTGGTGTTTTATGGTCTGCATAACCATTCGGCTCCGTTGGCTGCTCTCATCGTTGTAGAGCAAGTGGATGCTGGAGCTTGCCGCAATTCGCGCCGCGGAATGCATGGGTGTGGGTTGGCTCGCCACCTGTTTTTTGGGAATAATCTGTCGCCAACTCAAGTTCCCCTGCGCATTGATGGAAATCAGAATGATCTCATCGTTGTGAAAGCGGGAAACCTCTCGATAGACTGGAAAACCCTGGCTGTATTGCACAAAAGTCTGTACAGTCTGGTAGGACGCCTCTCCCAAAAGGACACAACCTCCGTCGCTGCGGAGAATGGGCGGATGCATTCTATATGGGGTTTGCTGTTTTTCGCGAAGGGAACCACGAATCTGCGTCATACTCTGAAGAAACGTGGACTCGAGGACCACTACTCTTCGATTCGTGATCTCCATGTCCTTCGTTAAACAACTGATCCACCCTACGGCCGCTGGTGTGGTTTCACCAGGCCGCAACAAAAATCCGGTTAAATGAATGAGGCCATTGGAGCGGTCGATGCCCATCGCCAATTCGGGTAGGTTATACCCCGTAAATGTTATGGCCTGCTCCGTGAAATCGAGGCGCCCCGACTCTATGCACCATAATCTCCACAGAGTGTCCTCGGCAGCAGAACCTTCGGCGGATGCTGAGCGGCGGCGAGACTTGGCTTCTTGTCGCACCAAAAGGATGACATTCGAAGCGGTATCGCGTTGCAGGTCTTCGATGTTCGGTCTCTCGGCCTCTACAGGGATCCTGAACAGCGATTCCCTTAGTTTTTGTCGACCTCCGCTGTATTCTGCTGCGAAAAGTTGACTTTCCAAAGCTTCGTTATGATGCATATGAATCACCATAAAGCCTTGATTGAGTGGATCTGGCGAAATATGGAATTCTGAGCGAGATGGGTTGCCCACCTCCAAGCGATCCAGCAGCAACTCAGGTTCTCCTACCCCCTCACCCGAAATGGGAAATCGCTGAACAAACAAACCATGCCTGCGGTAGGTTGGGTTGTAAATGGAGAAAAAAGCCAAAACATCTTGTTTTCGCACCAACAATTCCACCACCTCCACACTGCGGTCTTGAAAAGGAAGGGTATGCGAGAAGATTCGGCGACCTTCATAGTTGTATTTTTCGATGAGGCGATCGCGACCGTTCGACTGATAGACATAAAACCCAGCGCCATCGCCACCAAAAACGCGTTGCTGAATAACCCCTTTTAACTCTGATTCAATAGCGATAAACTGCATCCTGGGGTCTCCTCGCGCATCCATGATATGGGGCCTTGCACAAAGCGGTTTGAGTGGTGTCAAAATCAGCCACAACCCACACCCGATGAACAAAATGGTGTATGAGAGGTGGCGCATAGGACCTAGGTAAACAAGAATGAGACGGCTCAGCTTTTGGCCGTTTCAGGCAACTCCAATAGCTTTTTGGCTACGGTAGTTCGGCCAACACGACTGAGATTCCAAGGAGTCCGACCCGCATCATCGGCGGGGCGGCACATAAATAACGCCATGAACATCATAAAAAATGAAACACCGCCCTGAGTGGCTAGGGTTGAATCGCTCCACATACTCATGAAGATCAGTGCCACAAAGAGGTAACCCAATAAACGAAAAGCAGGGTCGAAAGCGCGAACACTGCCCCACCAGGCCAAAACAAACCCCAAAAGACCAAATAAACCCAATAAGATCCCAATCTCCAGAAATTGGTTGTGGGGTCGATCGTAGGTAATTCCGTGCGGTTGTTGAGCAAACAACGGCTTGCCTTCGCGCGTCAAATCTCCAGTTCCTACGCCAAATCCCAGATTTTGAATGAAAAGAGGCCAATAGACTTCATAGAACGCCATCCTACGGCCCATCGATGAATAATTGGGCTCACTATTCGGATATCCACTTCGGCTTTCTTGCACCTCTGCGGCCGCTTCATTAAACGGCCTGCGTACCCCGTCAAATAAAGTATAGAGGGCTCCTCCGAGGCCCGCAATCAACAAAACGGCAAATACAAATTTCTTCAGACCTGGTCCCTTGCGGTACACATACATCAGTAAAAACAACGGAGTTAAAACAACCAACCCCAACTGACCTATTCTCCCTTGCATGAGAATCAAAGCGGCCAAATTCAACAATACAACGAGTCCCATGGCTGTTCGTGATTCGGCATTGAGCGATTTATAGTGAGTCACCAAATACTCCGCCAGGATAAATAAGCTAAAACACAAAAACAAACTGGCACGAGGTCGCTGATGAAAAGGACTGGGGATGTGAAGTGTGCCATGGTGTAGTTCTTGGCCAGTGGCTACGATATAAAGCACCCCAAGCGCAACCGGAATCTGTGCCAAAGCAAAAGCGAGAAACAGGGTTCTCATGCGCCTGCCGCTCAACGATAATGTGGCCACCACTGGGGGTAGGGTCAGCAAGTAATGATATCGGTTGAGCATCTGAAGTCCTTCCTCCCAGTCCGCGGAATATCCCATGCCCAACAGCATCAACAAATAAAAACCTGGAAAAAAAAACAAGAAGTGCGACGACCGCCAGATGGCGATCCTTCTCAATCGAATGCCCGAATCCGAAAAACCTATGAGCCAAGTCAGCAACAGCAAGACCTCGGCCACACTCACTACCGCTTTGGATAGCGGCAAAAAAACCATCATCAATACCAGGAGACCAAAAGAAATTTGTTCGGACCGAAAGGCCAGCGGTAAAGTGGTCGGAGAAATTGATGCGCTAGAGGAGCTATAGGACATTTTGAACAATAAATCCAACCAAACGTTGAAAATCTATCAAAATTACACAATCTACCTCTTTGCGTATCTTTGTTGATCTATTCCTATGAAAAACATTCCTTTGGATACTATAGAATCGGCCATTGAAGCCATTCGATTAGGTGAAATGATTATTGTGGTTGATGATGAGGACCGCGAAAACGAGGGAGATTTTCTGGCGGCGGCGTCTTGTGTGACGCCAGAGATGATTAATTTTATGGCCACACATGGACGCGGACTAATCTGCGCCCCCCTCACTGAGGAACGTTGCGAACAGTTGGGACTCGATCTGATGGTGAATGCCAACACAACACCCCATGAAACACCCTTTACCGTTTCGATCGATTTGGTTGGCCATGGGGTGACCACAGGAATTTCGGCCTCAGACAGGGCGCTTACCATCCAAGCACTCACCTGGCCCCATGCCCAGACTGCTGATTTTGCCCGCCCCGGACATATTTTCCCGCTGAAAGCGAAAAAAGAAGGTGTGCTGCGCAGAGCAGGGCACACAGAAGCAGCCACCGATTTTGCGCGCCTTGCCGGATTACCCCCGGTTGGCGTGATCTGCGAGATCATGAGCCCCGACGGAAATATGGCGCGCCTCCCGGAGCTGCGCCAGGTAGCTGATCGATTTCATATGAAATTGGTGAGCATTCAAGACCTGATCACCTACCGTTTGAAGACCGAAAGCCTCATCACCCGCGAAATTGAAGTGGACATGCCCACCCGATGGGGTCATTTTCGTTTGGTGGCATTCCGTCAACTGCAAGACGATCGTGAGCACCTGGCCTTGGTGAAAGGAGAGTGGTCGCCCCAGGACCCAGTTTTGGTTCGGGTGCATTCCAGTTGTATGACGGGCGACATCTTCGGTTCTTGTCGGTGCGACTGCGGTCAACAACTACAACGCGCTATGGAACTCATCGAAGCAGATGGACGGGGCGTAGTGCTCTACATGAACCAAGAAGGGCGCGGCATTGGCTTGCTCAACAAACTCAAAGCCTATAAACTTCAGGAAAATGGCATGGATACCGTTCAAGCCAACCTGGCGCTGGGCTTTGGGATGGACGAACGCGACTACGGAATTGGTGCCCAAATTCTGCGCAACCTCGGCATAGGACATATGCGTTTAATGACCAACAACCCCACAAAACGGGCTGGCCTGATCGGCTACGGATTAACCGTAGTGGATCATGTTGCCCTTGAAGTCCCTCCTAATCCGCATAATCATACCTATCTCCAAACCAAACGCGACAAGATGGGGCACGAAATCCTGCAAGGCTAAATCATAAAGTTTGATGAACTGAGCAAATCAGGGCTCAGCGCTCGAACCTCACCGGGCTCCATTCCCGCTAAGGTGAACGGCCCAAATGACCACCGAACCAGGCGAAGGGTTGGGAAGCCCAGTGCAGCGGTCATCCGGCGAACTTGTCGGTTTTTTCCCTCACGCAGCGTGAGCTTCAACCAAGTGTCCGGCACCGACAACCGAAACCGTACCGGCGGGTTCCTTGACGGCAACAGTGGCGCCTCATGAAACAACTCAACCCCCACAGGTAAACACTGATGCTTCTGGCCTTTAATCGAGATGCTGATCCCTCTGGTCAGTGGACCCAAATCGTGAAGGGTCGGCCTCCCCTCGACCTGAACCCAATAACACTTTTCGACCCCCTGACCCAACCAATAAGCGTTTTGCCGCGGGTCATTAGTAAGAAAAAGTAATCCCTCGCTGTCCTCATCGAGTCGACCCACCGGATAAACATCCTTTGGGAAATCAAACAAACTACCCAAACCAATTTTTCCGGCCACGGAGGTCGTAAACTGACTCAGGACCCCAAAGGGCTTATAAACAACATAATAATAGTACAAAAAGAGTGGTGCAATGTTTGGGGGTTGCGGCACGCTCGGCACAAAACACGAAAATAAGCACAATTTCTGAGTTGAAATACAATATTTTTGCCATCTAAAGGTTGCATTTTCTCGATGCCCATTCGCACAGTTTTAAAACATCAAGTTCAGCGGTTCGTTGTAGCCTGCCAACTGAGCCGTCGTCGTGTTCCACATCTCAGGACTTTAGCAATCCTCGTGTGCTTCACTCAACTGCTTTCTTGCCATCGTGATCTAAGTCCACGCAAGCTCTACCACGACACCACCGCTCATTACAACATTTATTTCAATGGGCTCATCAAGTACGAAGAGGCCCTCATCGACATCCGCAAGGCGCATGTCGACGACTACAACAGTGTTCTTCCGGTTTTTGTATATGGAACGCCCGAAGCAGCCACTGGATATGCGGCTCAATTTGAAGAAACCGTTAAAAAATGCTCAAAAGCCATCTCCTTGCATGAGGTAAGCCGTTGGGTCGACGAGTGTTTTCTCCTCATAGGGAAGGCCTATTTCATGAAGCGCGATTATTTCGAGGCCATAGAAAGCTTCCAATATGTGCACTCCAAATGGAAAAAAGATCCAATTGGTCAAGAAGCATTGATCTGGTTGATTCGCTCTTATGCCGCCAACAAACAGTATTCGAAGGCCCAGGCCACCATCGAGCTGATCAATGCCAATAAGAAATTTCCCAAATCGCTGAAGGGAGAATTTTTTGCTGTTTGTGCTGAGTTTCACATCAATCAAAAGCGCTATGAACAGGCCATCGAGCCCTTAGAAAAGGCGCTGCGCTACGACTGGAAACGCATCGAAAGAGCCCGCATGCATTTCGTTCTTGGTCAACTCTATGGTGTAGAAGCCAAAAGCAAGGCATCCCGCTCTTTTGAGGCCTGCCTCAAACTTCGTCCACCCTATCAGATGCAATTCCAGGCCCGGCTTCAACTGGCCCGCATGTTTGATGGTCAGTCGATGAGCAACCGCGAAATGCAGGCCCTCCTGAGGAAAATGCTCAAAGATGTGCGCAACCAAGACTACTTCGATGAGATCTACTACGAACTCGCCATGTTGAGCTTTCAATTGCGGCAACCCCAGGAGGGCATGGAACTTCTGCTGACCTCGGTGAACTGTGGAGGAAAAAACACGGTTCAGAAAGCAAAGGGCTTTGCTGCCATCGCGGATCGCTATTTCGATGAGCGGTCGTACAACCAAGCGCAGTTGTACTACGATAGTTGTTATCAATTGTTGAAAAAAGACCACCCCCGATACCGCGAAATCAAGGGGAGAAGCCAGTTTCTTGGCGATTTGTCCCGCTCTCTAACGACCGTTCAGATTCAAGACAGTCTGCTGGATTTGGCCGAGTTGCCAGAGAAGCAGATCTTGGCGCGGATCGACCAAAAGATCAGCGACGACAAACGCCGCGAGGAAGAGGCTAAAAATGCTAAAAAATTAGCGCAACAAAGCCAAAACCAGCCTTTTAACCCGATGATGAATCAAATGGGCATGGGTATGAATAGCCCCTTTGGTGGCCGTCCTGGCATGAACAACCCCGGAATGCCAGGCCAAGCGGGTTCGGGGGGCTGGTACTTCTATGATCAGCAGAATATTAGTCGCGGCTACAATGAATTCCGCCAGCTTTGGGGCAACCGAGAGTTGACCGATTTTTGGAGGCGGTCCAATCGGGAGAAATCAGGTGAAGCTGAAGAAGGTGATCAGGAAGTGGTAGACAGCTCAGCCTTAGCCGCTGAAGATTCTCTGCTGCGGGCCGACCCAAAAGCATACTATCTTTCGAAAGTCCCCCTGACCGAAGAAGCAAAAGACAAATCGGTAGAAATGATCCGCAAGGCGCTGATGAAGTTGGGAGAGATCTACAATGAAAAACTCAACGATTATCCATTGTCGCTCCAGTATTATGAGCAGCTGCTCTCGGGCCACAGGGGGTGCAAATACGAGCCAGAAGCCTTATACAGGGCAGGATTGGTGCACGGACTCAACAAGCAGGAAGCCGCTCAGAAAATCAAACACGATCGCCTCACCCGGGAGTTTCCTGAATCGGATTTCGCCCAGTTATTATTAAATCCGGAAAGCTTTAAGCCCCCGGGTGCTGAAGATGAAGTCCGCATCGAAAATTGGTATCGGCGTGCATACCAAGCGTTTATCAACGGAGATGCATCCACGCCTGTAGCATTGGCTGACTCTGCGCGCGCTCGTTTTCGTCAACACCCGCTAATCCCCAACTTCGAATTCTTGTCTGCCATTTGCCTGCTCAAACTGCGTGATTCAACGGCCACCCGCGATGCCCTCACCAGCCTTGTGGGCAAATACCCCAACCACCCTGTGGCAGAACTGGCCAATGATTGGCTTAAGGCGGGGACTGAGCCCGCCGGAGTGGTTAAAACGAAAGACCGTGTCCTCGAGCCTCTGTTTAACCGCAAACCCGAAGAGCCCCACTTTTATGTCTTGGCCATCGCATTAGATGTCTGGAATAGACACAAAGAAATGCAGGTTAAATTGTCTAATTTTAACCAAGAGCAGTTCAGCGCAAGTCGACTCAAGGTGAGCACTATGCTCTATGGCGAAGAATATCAATTGTTGGTGGTGCGGGAGATGCCCAACGAACAGCGGGGCCTGCTTTACTTTGAGTCGACCCAACTGTATGCCCCATTATTGAAGGGCCTGCCTGATGGCAAATACCATAGTTTTATCGTAGCGAAAAACACATTCAATGAAATATACAGCAAGAAACTACTGACGGAGTATCTGGCTTTTTTTAGCGAACAGATGAAACCAAAAGGAAAGCCCTAAAAAACCCGAACCACAAAGATGTCGAACGTAAACACAAACTACTCAAAATCGATGCCCGGTAGCCCCTGGATTCGGCGGATGTGGATTGGATTTTTCATTTTTTGGCTCGGAATTGTTTTGTTTTTTACTGGGGTCGCCTATGGTCTTTTTGGAGAACTTCCAGGCTTTGCTGATCTAGAAAATCCGAAAAATTTACTGGCAACTGAGGTTATTGCTTCAGACGGTGTTGTTTTAGGGAAGTACTTCGTTCAAAATCGTTCGTTTACCCCCTATTCTGAACTTTCCCCGCATTTGATCCAAGCCCTTGTGGCCACCGAGGATGTCCGATTCGAGCGACATTCGGGGATTGATGTGCGGAGCCTGATGCGCGCCGTCGTATTTTTGGGATCGAAGGGAGGCGCGAGTACCATTACACAGCAATTGGCGCTGAACTTGTTTAGTGGCGAACGTGCCCGCTCAAAACCTGCTCGCATATTGCAAAAATGCAAAGAATGGGTCATCAGTGTACAACTTGAGCGTCGCTACACCAAGCAGGAAATTCTGGCCATGTACCTCAATACAGTCGACTTTGGGTACAACAGTTTTGGCATTAAATCAGCTGCACGCACCTATTTCAACAAAGATGCCCGCGATTTAAACATTCAAGAATCGGCCGTCCTGGTAGGCCTACTCAAGGGGATCACCCTTTATTCGCCCGTCCGAAATCCAGAACGTTCGCTGAACCGAAGGAATACCGTTTTGTCGCAAATGGCCAAATATGGATACCTCAATGATGAAGAGTCAGACAGTCTACAAGAATTGCCTCTAAAATTGAACCTTCGGCCATCCGACCATGCCGCGGGCACGGCAACCTATTTTCGCGAATATCTTCGGGCTTGGCTGAGCCAATGGGTGAAAGAGAACCCGCGCGCCGATGGAAAGAAATGGGATATTTATCGTGATGGTTTACGGGTTTATACCACCTTAGATGCACGAATGCAGACCCATGCCGAAGATGCTGTCGCGACCCATATGAAATCGCTTCAAAATACCTTTTTCGGACATTGGAAAGGAAAGGGTGAACCCTGGGGCGACAACACTGAGATACTTGAGCTGGCCATGAAACGCTGCGACCGCTACCGCGATTGGAAAGACGAGGGACTCAGCGAAAGTCAAATTCGACGGAAAATGGAAGAACCGTTGAAAACCCGTTTGTTCGGTTGGGAGGGGTGGCGCGACACAACGATCAGTCCGATGGACTCCATCCGCTATGCCAAAAAGTTCCTCCACACTGGTTTTATGGCCATGGAACCCGAATCTGGCCACATCAAAGCATGGGTTGGCGGCATCGACATGCAATTTACACAATACGACCACGTCAACAAAAACGCACGAAGACAGGCCGGTTCCTCATTCAAGCCATTTGTGTATACCCTCGCGGTCGACAACGGCTTCGACCCCTGCATGCGCATCCCCAACCAACCCGTGACCTTTGAAGATTTCGAGAATTGGACGCCCGATAACTACGACGATTCTTATGGGGGCACGCTCAATATGTTTGAAGGACTAGCCAAATCCATCAACAGCATCGTGGCATATCTCATGAAACAAATCGGACCCGATGCCGTCATCGAGCTCAGTAGAAACATGGGCATTGAAAGCCCGATGGAACCTTACCCCAGCCTTTGCCTCGGCGCTTTCGATATGAGTGTGTATGAAATGGTGGGCGCCTATGCCACTTTTGCCAATAAGGGAGTGTGGACGAAGCCCATTTTTGTTACACGAATTGTGGATAAAGACGGCAATGAACTGGCCCGATTCGATGCTGAGTCGCGCGAGGTGTTTAGCGAAGAAACGGCTTATGTCATGACTAAAATGCTGGAGGGTGTGGTGAACCGGGGTACAGCAGCCCGACTCAGGGGCAAATATGCTTTGAAGATGCCACTGGGCGGGAAAACGGGCACAACCCAGAACAATTCGGATGGCTGGTTTATAGGAATTACTCCTGGACTTGCCATGGGGGCTTGGGTTGGCGCAGATGACCGTGCCGTGCATTTCAGAAGCACCAATCTAGGCGGGGGCGCGAACTCGGCTTTGCCTATAGTGGGAGAGTTTCTCACTCGGGTTTGGGCAGACCCCAAAATCAACATGCCGGAACGCTATTTCGAGGCACCAGAATCTTTGTCTATTGCAACTTCTTGCCCATAATTGTGCGCTATTCGGTTGTTTTGTTTCCTTGCTTTGCCTTTCTAAACCGATTTTTAACTTTCACCCACAGATCGGGAAGTGTATCATAATTCTCCGTAATACTCATGCCAACCCCATATCGGTAGTTGGAATCGGCATTGTTCAATATACGGTCATCGAGGCGATTGAATGCTTTCATTCGAACGGCCCCGTCGCGCGTGAGTAAATATTCCATCATGATCTCACCGGCCAAGGTTGTAGAATTTGATGTTTGCACGGTGTTGCTGCCCAATTTTCCGTCGATCAGGAGGCGGTCATTGAACAAAGAAACATTTCCTGCCACGGCCAAATCTCCTTGACGTCCTGATGCTGAAGTATTGATTAAATTGGATCGGTTGCGGTAGGATATCCCCAAGCTCACATTGTCGATGAGTTGGGAGAGCATATTGTTGAGCTGGTTGCTCAATACTTCAGTGAGTGAATTGGCACCCGTGCTGCCGAGGAGTCCGGTGAGGGCTGCATTATCGGCAGGGAAAAACTGCCCAGCAATTAATAAGGCCAATACTTGGTTGTTCAACTCTTGTTCGTTTTGGTTGATGCTTCTTATTCGAGCGGCTACAGGATCCGTGGCATTGTCTTCGATGTTGCCAGGCAGCTTCAATTGAAAGCCTACGTCGGGTTTGAGCAAGGAGCCCTTTAACTTGAGGTAGGTGTCGACTGTAATTTGTTTCCGTGCCTCATTCTGCAATTGCGACGGGTCGAGAAGACGATCTACATCACAACGCTGCCGATACACGGCGCTCAAGTCCAATTGGGCATCATAGGGGTCGCCAGACCAGGTTATGGTTCCACCCTGCTCCAGTTTAAATTTCTTACCAGGCAAATTGGCCAGGGTAAACATATAATCGCCAGAATGCACCGTATAGCTGCCGTCCATCAGTAACTCACCGTCCGGACGATAAGATATAACCATTTGACCTTCACCATTCCCTTTGAGTATATCGCCGGCGGCCCGGTCAAACAAAACGCTAAACTCCGCGTCGCGGTTCATATTCAAATTCATGCGGAAAGCCACACCCTCAGGGTGGAACGCCATCTCTTCAACTTCTCCGGCCTCATCGCGGGTGGCAGAAACGAAATCAATAAACTCATTGGCTGAACGTGAGCCTTCGCCATCCAAAGGCAATTCGATTCGCGTACCGCGCTCAGTAGTGGCCACGACATCAATGTCCACCAGATTGAAATCTCCGGTGATGCGGGCGCTTCCCGTTGCCCTACCCGTCCCAAAAAATGCCTCCCGGTAGCTGGGTGGGGTGTTGATGACCTGCATATTTCGGGCATCGACCTTTAAATCGATCGTAAACCGATCCAAGTTTTTGTGCATCAGGCTTCCCGTCACCCATCCCGATCCATTCAGACCATCAGAGACCGTCACCGAATCAAAGCGTATGCGGTCGGGCAATAGCGTAATGCGCCTACCAAGGCGGAACGACTGATCCAAAAAGTCAACGTGAATGCGGTTTTGGGAGAGATCTGCCCAACCGGTTAACTCCGTTTTGGGGCCATTGATGAACAAGCGTAAATCACCCGAGAGGCCTCCATCCAAAGAATCAAAAACGGGCTGCAGGAGTGGATTCAATACCCAGGCAGGAAGATCCGATAAGATCAGATCCAGCTCGAGACTATCCTGTCCCGCTCTTCGGCTGAAGCTGCCATCGACCGTCAGCAACTGCCGAGGCTTTTGCATTTCGGTCGATAAAGATGTGTCTAGGCCTATGGGTCTTTGTACATCAGCTTTGAGTTGCATAACCCGACTATCGGGATCTACCACCGACTGTGCTCTTAGGTCACCCAAAAGCTGTCCGTTATAGCGCAATTCCGGAATAATCAATGTGCCGGTCAGTTCTGGCCGCTGCAAAACAGAATGCGCTCGGACGTTCAACTGCATCTTTCCCTCCATATTGTATTCGCTGGGCAAAAGGAACGGCACCAAAGGCGCTAAAGGTACGCCCACAACTGAAAGCACGGCCTCATCCTGCTCTTGGGGTCCCAGGACGCCCCGACAGACGACGGCCATGCTGTCGGAACCCAGGGTGAAATCTCCTAAAGAGAAACGACCGTTGTGGTAAACGAATGGATCCCTTTGTTTCAGAAACCAATTTTGCTCAAAAACGAAGAGTTTACTGCTGTCTATATAGACGTGCACCCCATTGGTATCGGCAACCGACCAACCGTTTACCATAGCCCTTTGATTTTCTTCCGTGCCCAAGCCCTCAAGTGCATACCGGAGGGTGTCGCCTTCCAGGGTATTGAGCCAACGCAGGTTCTGAACCAATCTTTGTTGGCCGATGTCGATCGATCCGGCGAATACGTCGGCCTCTAGATGTGTCCCCTGTCGCTTTCCCAACAAACTTATTCGATCCGAGCGAACCGCTCCACTGCGGACATCGCTGGCGTCCGCTGAAAAATCAAAGTTTCCATCGCGGGGGTTGAGGCGCGCAAAAAACAGCAATCGATCCAAGCTAATCTGTCCGCTGATGAAATAATCGGTTAATTGCTCAGCCCGGTCCAAATCAACATCCAAGGTAAAACGGGCAGTTGAATCGGCTCCTTCGAGCTGCCGATGCTCATTTTCCGACAATTTCAAGCCGATGGCCGAACGAATCGCACTGCTCAACAGGCTCAGGTTTCCATCGCCACGAACTACGGCCGTGCCAAAAGGGGTGTTGCACTGGGCCATCAACAGCGGCCCGTTCGGCGAGCGTTCTTGTTTCATGTCGAGCGACACAAAATCCAAATTTAATAGATCGCCTGAATGGTTCAGTACGAGATCCGTACCTGTTAACTGGCCCTGAAGATCATCTGGTTTTTGTCCGCTTCCAGACAGTTTCACTTTTCCGGCACAAATCCAATCCTCATCACTCATTCCTATGGCTTTGAGGTCCAATTGGTCGACGTTCGCCACGAAATCGTAGAGGGGCACCTCTTGACGCGCATCGACCAAACCTTGGAAGGTGAAACAAGCGTTTTGATCATCCGATTCGATTCGGCCCTGGAAAGTTCCAAGGGCATAATCGCCATGAATTTCGATGGGACCGAGTGAATACCCGTGGTAATCCAAGCGGTGTAGTGCACCTTTTAGCCGTGCATTGAGGTTGTCTGCTCGATCGCCTGTGGCCTGTAGATCCACATCCATATCCAACTGCCCCACATGTTGATCGCCCAGCCAGCGGCCCAAATGAAAAGCACTCATCCCCAGATGCCCTACATAAGTCGATTTTGGTCCGGCTAAGTGTACGGCGAGGTCTGCGTTGGCCTTTCCCTTGCCATCGGAAAACGCACCGCGAACATGAAACTGCTCTGTTTGTCCTTCAAAAGACGCCTGAAACCCCAAGTATTGTAATGAATCGAGTACTGCTGGAAGGGGTATCCTGGGAAAAGCGCTGTTCCAAGACTGTCGGTTCCATTGCCCTTGATCGACGCGCACAGAAAAAACAGGCCCCTTACTTTTTCCCAACTCAGACAGACGGAGTTCTCCTTCTGCGAACAAGGATGAGCCGAATGCCAGCCGAACTCCATCTCCATGGAGACGTCCGTCTGCATAATCATATCGCCCCCTCAGGACGAGTGGCTGGGAAGGGGCCGAGGCACCCAAAAAATAAGCCATGAAACGGGGGTCGATTAGGCCTTCCTGTATCGATAATCGATAAGCTGTGGAGGGTTTTTGCACCGAATTTGATTCCGCGGAGGGTTTTTGCACCGAATTTGATTCCGCGGAGGGAATTTGAACGGATATGGAATCTGGAACTATTCGAAAGATGCTGAATTGTCCGGCCAAAAATGTTCCAGGGGCCATCAATTTCCATGAATCAATCTGAATACCCGTCGAATCTGCTTTCAGCTTGGCTTGGAGCGAATCGACCCGCCAACCGCCTGTGGCATCGAAGCGAAATTGATTGAGCGAGGCGATCAAAATACGGTCGCTGTAGCTGATCTCAGACAAATGCCATCGACATTGTTTCAACTCTATGTGGTAGGGATCAAATCGGGTGGTATCGGCACTTGGTCGCCTGAAATCGTGGTAGCGAATGTGAGCCTGGTGCAAACGAAAATTTCGAATGCGTATATTAGGAAGGGCAATACCCGCCGAAGGGGTGGATTCCGTTTGAAAAACATCCAACAAAAACTGAAAGTTGAAATTCCTGGCCTTGGGGTCGTGAAGGGCGTTTAAGGTGAAGTTACCCACTGAAACTTCAGGAATGGTAATCCTATTTAAGCCCGTTCGAATGGGGTCGATGTAGGCATAAAACCGATTCATCTCAAACAGGATCCGGTTGGTTTGATCATAAATACTGATCCGTTCCACCCGCATTCGGCCGGTCGGCCCCAGGTAAAAACCATCGATTTCTACACGGGTTCCCCATTCCTTCGACAACCAGCGGGCGAGCAGTCGCCCCATTCCATCCTGAACCTCACGGTGCATGAGCAACATGGAAAAAGCCAATGAAAGCGGAACCAGTACGGCTACCATCCGCAAAAACCACCGACCAGTCGACCTGAAGATCACAAGCACACCCATGTAAAACGCAGCAACTTCAGCTAAAAAAATAGAAAGTTGATGCAAATTAGCGCAAAATAGCGTTCATTAGTGCCCAACATCGACCGATGCCTGTCATTTTAGCCATAGAAAGCAGTTGCGACGATACTTCGGTCGCTATAACTTCCGATTCAGGTATTTTGGCTCATGTCGGCCGCAGTCAGCTCATTCATGAGCATTTTGGAGGGGTTGTTCCCGAATTGGCCAGTCGCGAACACCTGGCTCAATTGCTTCCACTCACCAGACAGGCCCTTAAAATTGCCGGTATTAGCGCCCATCGGATCGATGCATTTGCTGTCACGGCTGGGCCCGGACTCCCTGGTGCGCTCATGGTGGGCACTTCATTTGCCAAAAGCCTGAGCCTGGTGTTCCAAAAACCACTCATTGCGGTGCATCACATGCATGCCCATATAATGGCCCACTTTATTGATCCACCGAAACCAGAATTTCCGCTTTTGTGCCTCACCGTTTCGGGGGGGCACACCCAATTGGTCTACCTCAAGGACCCCTTCGATTTGGCGGTGATTGGTCAAACACGCGACGATGCGGCCGGGGAGGCGTTCGACAAGGGCGCTCGCATGCTGGGCATGACCTACCCGGGTGGCCCTCAGATCGATGCCTGGGCGCAGCGGGGTGATCCCCATTTCCTGAACCTGCCCAGTGCGAAGGTACCTGGGCTTGATTTTTCGTTTAGTGGACTCAAAACAAGTCTCCGGCTTGCACTTGAAAAGGGAACGGCCCATCATCCCGATTTTATTGAAGTGCATCGGGCAGATTTATGCGCCAGTCTGCAGTACGCCATTGTAGACATGTTGATTCAAAAACTCAGGTCTGCCGCACAACTTTATCCTTGTACAGACATTGCATTGGCAGGTGGTGTGGCTGCCAACAGCGGATTACAACAGGCGGCGCGCCTGCAGTGCAGCGAATTAGGAAGCCGATTGCATCTCCCTAAACTGGCTTACTGCACCGACAACGCGGCCATGATTGCACAAACCGCCCTGTATTATCATCAAAAAGGCCAATTCGCTGGGCAGGATTTGGTGGCCAAACCGCGATGGCCTTTGTCGGCCGACGGCCTGCGTTTCTTTACCTAACCTAGCCAACTTGAATTCTGGCGTTATTAATCACTATTTTTGCACCGAATGACCCGATTCAAAACCGTACTGACGGTATTTACCCTCCTCATTTCGACCTTACTTTGGACACCCCATACAGTTTTTGGTCAGGTTCAACGAAAGAAACAGTTTGAAACAAAAGACACAACAGGAATTAAGACCCGAATTCTCTTTGTTTTGGATGCTTCGGGTAGTATGCAGGCCCGGTGGCAGAACAATTCTCGCTGGCAAGTGGCTACACGCTTGCTCACGGAAATCATGGACAGCCTTAAAACAACCCCACAGGTCGAGGTTGCCCTGAGGGTCTACGGTCATCAGACCTTTCGCGACCAGGGCGACTGCAAAGACACCCGCCTTGAGGTGCCTTTCACCGAAGGCGGCCACCAACTGATCCAAGACAAACTCAAGACCATTAAGCCCATGGGCAATACGCCTATTGCTTACAGCCTTTCGCAGGCCGGCATGGACTTCCCAGACGACCCGCTTTCTAGAAATGTGGTGATTTTGATTACCGACGGATTAGAAAATTGCAGCGGCGATCCCTGCCTGGTTTCCTACCAACTACAAAAAAGCAATGTTTTCCTTAAACCTTTTGTTATTGGACTGGGACTCGATTTATCAATGCGTGAGGCTTTCGACTGTGTGGGCACCTATTACGATGCCCAACAAGAGTCTGCCTTCAAGCAAGCACTCACGGCGGTTGTGGCCCAGGCTTTGAATACCACTACGCTGCAGATCGATCTCCTCGATACGAAAGGAAAGCCGTCTGAAACCAATGTTTCGATGTCGCTCTACGCCCGTGAAGCCCAGATGGATCGCTATCATTATGTACATACCAAGAACAGTAAAGGCTATTCCGACACCGTGGTCATAGACCCCTCGAGCAGCTACGACCTCACCATCCATACCACCCCGCCTATTTTTAAAAAAGGCATACAAATTGAAGCAGGAAAGCACAACACCATTCAGGTCAACTGCGAACAAGGCAGCTTAGAATTGGTGGTGGCGGGTGTTTCGGGATACAAAAATCTCCGCGCCACGCTGAGAAACCCGCAGGATGGCGCTTTGGTAGCCACCCAAGATTTCAATACCCTCAGAAAATACTTAGTAGGAACATACGATATTGAAATTCCCACCACACCGGTTATTCATGTGCGGGCCCTGCAACTAAAGGCAGGCGCATCGGAACGCATACAGATTCCTCAACCGGGGATGATTAATTTTGTGAGCAATACAGGCGGTTATGGCGCCATTTTTTTAGTGAACGGGCCTTCCCTCACAAAATGCTATGATTTGAGTCCAAACCTCAGCCTCGAAACGGTTGTGCTGCAGCCCGGTAACTACCGGATTTTATATCGCTCGGCCACCAGCTCACGTATGGTATTTAGTTTGGTGAAAGACTTCAGCATTAAGAGTGGTGAAATTACAACGGTACGCTTCTAATGGTTTTTTTCTGCTGGCTGGCATTTCGATCGGTGTAGTTCATCCCCTTTCAATCTTTTGCTTCGGACATGCCCCGCGCTGCCCCATTGATCCCAGCTGTCTTTGAAGAAGGCGTTGACCCACGCAACCACCAGTATATGTGGATCGAGGCCGACCGCTCGCACCCATCCTTAGGTGCATTCCTTCGCGATCGAACAGAGGGCATCGGCAACCAACAATGGCATACACTGTTTCAGCAACAGCGTGTTCGGGTTAATGAAATTCCGGCTCAGGCAACCGACCCCATCAAAAGAGGCGACCGAATCGAAATACGTCGCGTTCACATGCAAAATTTACTGCCCGAAGATCACGCGATCGAAATTTGTTACCGCGACGAGCACCTCCTGGCCATTAACAAGCCAGAAGGTATGCCCGTTCACCCGGGATTGGGTTGTCATCGGGGCACCGTCCTTCATTTTCTGCGACACCTGTTCCCGGCCCAAGAATACGCCGACCCGGAATTGCGACGCATGCCGGTGCATCGGCTCGATAAGGCAACATCAGGTTTGTTATTGCTTGGCTTGCACTTAGAGGCACAGGCTCAGCTGCGCATTCAATTCGAGAACGGACAGGTTGAGAAAACCTACGAGGCATGGGTATGGGGCAAACCTGAAATGAATGAAGGGATTATTGATCAGGCCATCGGCAGATGCCCGTCAGAACCCAATCGAATCACCACCGACCCGGAGGGAACATTTGGAAAACCGGCCATCACTCATTTTCAATGCTTAGAACACCGATCGGGGATCACCCAAATGTGCTTGAAGCCCCAAACAGGGCGCACCCATCAACTCAGAATCCATATGGCCTGGTTGGGGCACCCCATCGTGGGCGATCGGCGGTATGGAGGATCGGAGAATGAGCATCGAGTAGGCCTGCCATCAGGCGGAAATCGCCTTTTTTTGCATGCGCATGTACTCAAATTCAAGCATCCAGTGACCCAGCAAGAAATCGAACTGAAATGCCCGTTATCGGGTCCAATTTAGGGCTACAAAGGCCGATTTTATCTGTATATTTACGCGAGTTTTAACTTCTTTTTATTTAATTGAACCCATTTCATGCAACAGACTGAGGGGAATTATTCTGCGAGTAATATTCAGGTTTTAGAAGGATTAGAGGCGGTGCGCAAGAGACCCGCCATGTACATAGGAGATATTGGCGTGAAAGGTTTGCACCACTTGGTTTATGAGGTAGTCGATAACTCCATCGATGAGGCATTGGCCGGCCATTGTTCGGATATTGAGGTGTGCATTCATCCCGACAACTCCATTACGGTTAAAGACAACGGTCGAGGCATACCCGTCGACATTCATCAGAAGGAAAAGCGTTCAGCTCTTGAGGTTGTTATGACCGTTCTACACGCGGGTGGCAAGTTCGATAAAGACACATATAAAGTTTCAGGAGGTCTTCATGGCGTAGGCGTATCATGTGTTAATGCCCTAAGCAAGCACCTGAGGGCCGAAGTTCACCGAGATGGTGCTATTTATGAACAAGAATATGCCTGCGGCAAGCCTTTATATTCGGTCCGAGAACTCGGAAAAACAGATTACCGAGGCACCATTGTGCATTTTACTCCCGATGACAGCATTTTCATCACCACCGAATACAACTACAACACCTTAGTGGCACGCCTGCGCGAATTGGCATACCTCAATAAAGGCATCCGGTTGAGCATCCGCGATGAACGGACAGAAGGTGGTCATGAAGTGCGTGAGGATTCTTTCTTTTCTGAAGGTGGATTACGAGAATTCGTGACATTCCTCGACAGCACACGCGAAAAACTGATTGCTGAACCCATCTACCTGGAGCAGTCCAAATCGGGCGTTCCGGTAGAAGTCGCTCTTCAGTATAACACTTCTTACACAGAAAACGTACACAGCTACGTCAACAACATCAATACCCATGAAGGGGGGACCCATGTAGCTGGATTTCGTCAGGCTTTAACCCGCGTTTTAAAACAATATGCGGACAAGGAAGGGATGACGGCCAAATTGAAGTTTGATATTGCGGGCGACGACTTCCGGGAAGGTCTAACCGCTGTCATTTCGGTGAAGGTGGCTGAGCCGCAATTCGAAGGACAAACCAAAACCAAATTGGGCAATAACGAGGTGATGGGTGCTGTAAATGCGGCTGTTGGTGAGGCCTTGAGTCACTTTCTCGAAGAAAACCCACGCGATGCCCGCCAAATCATTAATAAGGTTATTTTAGCCGCCACCGCCCGCCATGCTGCGCGCAAGGCCAGGGAAATGGTTCAGCGGAAAAATGTACTGTCGGGCAACAGCATGCCCGGAAAACTTGCCGATTGTTCGGAGACGGATCCCACGGCCTGCGAAATCTATCTGGTGGAGGGCGACTCGGCCGGTGGCACAGCCAAACAAGGCCGCAATCGGGCATTCCAAGCCATTTTGCCCCTCCGGGGAAAGATATTGAACGTAGAGAAGGCCATGGAGCACCGAATCTATGAGAATGAAGAAATTCGCAATATGTTTACCGCCCTGGGGGTTTCTGTTGGAACAGAAGAAGACCAAAAGGCACTCAATACCGCCAAATTGCGCTACCATAAAATCATCATCATGACCGATGCTGATGTAGATGGTTCGCACATCACAACCCTTATTCTGACTTTCTTCTACCGTTACATGAAAGCGCTGATTGAATCGGGTTATGTCTATATCGCGTCTCCCCCCCTGTATCTGGTGAAAAAAGGCAACCAACAGATTTATGCCTGGAACGATAAGGAGCGTCTGGAGGCTGTTGCCGAGGTAACAAAAGGTGGCAGCGAAAGTGTCGT
>SYHW01000024.1 GCA_005799065.1 Bacteroidota bacterium | reverse complement strand
TGAAAACAACCCAGGCTTCCTGCTTATGACGATCCCAGCCCGCGGCAACAATTCCCTTTTGATCGAGCGCCTCCATAATTCGTTGTTCACATTGTCCGCAATTGCCCTTCACCATAAAGCGAATTTCCTTCTTTTTAGGCGGCTTTTGCGCAGTATTATATAAACTTCCCGAATAAACGGGGGTCGTAATCAGTCCTAAGAAAATGGCCCCCAGGAAAAGAACCCAAAAAGACGTACTCGCTCTTTGCTTACAGGAACTTCGGTAGAATGTATGCATAACAGTATAATCTTTATTTATTTCGCCCCACTTCAGATGCAGGACCGTACTCAAAAGAAGCCCACACTCCCCACACTCCCCATACTCAATGGAGGCCCAAATTAATAATAACGAAACAAATACGCTAAAAGTTCACGGCTCCCTCCTAATCGCTGCCTTATTCTACGGGGCGTCGTACAGCATTGCGCAGCAAATCATGCCGCGACTCATCGCACCCGAGCCGTTCATCCTGCTCAGGGTTTGGATTTCCTGTGCAGTTTTCTGGTCGGTACATACCTTTCTACCCCTGGAGCAACGAAAAGCACTGCACATCCCGACCGCGCGCGAGCACCGACTGCTGCTGGCCTGCGCCGTATTCGGTGTTGCTGGTAATATGCTCCTCTTCTTTAAGGGATTGGCCATCAGTTCGCCCGTGAGTGCCGCCGTCATTATGATCACCACGCCCATCTTCATCCTCGCCTTCGCTCTGTTGTTTCTGAAAGAAAAGGCGGAACCGCTCAAAATCGGGGGCATGCTTATGGGGGCCCTGGGGGCGGCCCTTCTCATTTACAGTGCCGACACCTTAGGCAGTGCCGGAACCCGAGCCAATACCGTGGCCGGGAACCTAATGGTTTTGGTCAACGCACTCTTCTTCGCTCTTTACCTCATCATGGTGAAGCCGCTGCTTATCCGCTTCGACACCCTACAACTCATGCGCTGGTTATTTTTATATGGGAGCATTTTGGTGGCGCCTTTTGGGTGGGCGGAATTATCCTCAATCGAATGGCATCATTTCAATCTCACTGACTGGATGAGCTTCTGGTTTATTATTTTGGGGATCAGCGTGGGTGCTTATTGGCTCAACGCCTGGTCGCTCAAGCACACTAGAGCGACTGTTGTGGGGAGCTACATCTACCTACAGCCCCTTTTGGCAGCATTTTTTGGCATTTTTTGGGGAGAAAAACTCCACCCCTTGCAACTCGTATTCGGTAGTCTGGTTTTTGCCGGGGTATTTATGGTGGGCAGAGCCCGTAAATAAACCCGTATTTTCGCCCCTCCAAGCACAAAAACATGATTCGCTCCATGACCGGCTTTGGTAAAGCCGAAAAAACTACACCGAGGGGCACCCTGAGCGCCGAATTGCGCTGCTTGAATTCCAAGCAATTCGACCTCAGCATCCGTCTGTCTGCCTCACTCACATCTTGGGAATTTCCTATCAGAAACTGGCTGCAAACACGACTCGAGCGTGGTAAATGCCAGCTTACCCTCCATTGGGATGCCCACGAAGCGTCCGAACTTCGGCTCAACACAGCGTTCATTGAAAGTCTTCAGAAACAATGGGCTCAATATTGTGTGCAGTCCGGAAAGCCCATCAATACCGAAATACCGGCGGGATTATGGAACGCGTCGTTGCTGCTCAAATCCACCTCCGAAGAAGGGGAGCAGCTTGAAGAACACCTCTGGATGGAGGTACTTGAGGAAGCAGCTAACGCACTCAACGAATTTCGTTTGCGCGAAGGACAAGCAACGGCTGGTGACCTCGAACATTGCTGTCTGCTCATTGAAGAAGGTTTGGCCCTGATCGACCGCCTAGACCCGGAACGAATTGTAGCCTACCGCGAACGCTTGTCATCCCTGCTCGAGCGGATCAGCCTGCCGTACGAAGAAGGCCGCATACGCCTCGAGCAAGAACTTCTGTTGTATGTCGATAAGCTCGACATCAGCGAAGAAAAACAGCGCCTGGCCGAACATTGCCGATTTTTCAGACAGAGTCTTCGGGAAGAAAACAGCGGGCGTACTTTAGGATTCATTGCCCAAGAGATGGGGCGCGAAATCAATACGATAGGCTCCAAGGCCAACCATTCGGGCATCCAACGATCCGTAGTGGAAATGAAAAATCAGCTCGAACGCATACGCGAACAAGTTCTAAACCTGATGTAGATCGATGACCACGCCCGGTAAACTCATCATCATCAGTGCCCCATCTGGAAGTGGAAAAACCACCCTGGCACGACACCTTTTGTCGGTGATCCCGAGCCTGCAATTCTCGGTGAGTGCCACCACCCGGCCCCAACGTGCACATGAGGTGGATGGGCGC
Source organism: Bacteroidota bacterium (assembly GCA_005799065.1). Taxonomy (GTDB): domain Bacteria; phylum Bacteroidota; class Bacteroidia; order UBA7662; family UBA7662; genus F1-60-MAGs140. The sequence continues at coordinate 25,294 of SYHW01000024.1, read as the reverse complement.
GACTATTTATTTATGTCTATCGAACGCTTCCAGACGCTACAGCGCACCGATGCCTTTTTAGAGTGGGAAGAAGTGTATGCCGGAATATTCTATGGCACATTAAAAGCCTCGGTTGATAACTGCTTGGACTCGGGTGTTTCTCTCGTATTTGATGTGGACGTTCAGGGTGCTCTCAACATTAAAAAGGCATACGGACAACAAGCTCTTTCTGTTTACGTAGATGCCGGAGGGATTGATGTACTCGAACAACGACTAAGGGCACGCAACACAGAATCAGAAGAGCGATTACAAATCCGCCTGGCAAAAGCCGCATTAGAAGCTCAAATGTCTCATTTGTTTGATTATATTCAACCGAATACCATTTTGGATCAGGCCTGTGAACAACTCACGAGACGGGTACATACCTTTTTATCTGCTTCGCTATGAGTGCCATTGGGTTGTTTTTTGGTTCATTTAACCCCATACACACGGGCCACCTGATCTTGGCCGAGTATTTTGTCTCGCACTGCGATCTTCAGGAAGTCTGGCTGGTGGTCTCTCCCAATAATCCCTTTAAAAATGGTGCCGATTTATTCCCTCAATCGGAGCGTTTGAAGTGGGTACGCATATCTATTGCCGATAATCCCCTGCTGAAAGCCTGCGACATAGAATTCAGCTTATCGTCGCCTTCCTATACCATACATACACTAGGCGCCCTTTCGGCAAAATACCCCGAACATTCGTTTCAGTTGATTATGGGCCAAGATAACCTGGAACAATTTCACCGTTGGCGGTCCTATGAGGATATTTTGATGCGCTATCCGGTGCTGGTCTACCCACGTCACGGCAGTCAGGTTTGCGCGCTCGAAAAACATCCATCCGTACGAATGGTCGACGCCCCTCTTTTGGAAATTTCCGCTACCCGCATTCGTGAACTTCACGCATCGGGTCATTCTGTACGTTATCTGATTCCCGATCCAGTCTACCAAGAGTGGATGTAGCAATAATTTTTTTTATGTTACCTTTTTTATTATTGGGATGTAGATAAGTTGTTTACATCCCTGTTTAAAACCATCTATTTGGCAGGTTCTTGTTGTGTATAAAGGCGTGCTGACCGGTGAAACAAATTTTTTGTACTAATTTTTCCACCTTAAATACAGGGTTTTCAACACCGTTTGGGATCTAATTTATCCCCAACAACAATTTCCTATTTATAAAACCACTTTTTATCCACATATAAACAGCCCCAACAACAACAATCAATATTTAAAAAATATAGATTATTATTTGCTGCGCAAGGCAAAGCAGACGATTTTTGCAGGGATTGTTCAAGACTATGTGGAAGGGTATACAAGAAGAGGAAAGTATTTTTTCGGCGATGTCGGCGATGGCCCGTCAGCACGATGCCATTAATTTGGCTCAAGGCTTTCCGAATTTTGATCCGGATCCGCGGTTAAGGGAAATCTTACGTTCTGTGGCGAACGAATCCATCCACCAGTATGCTCCGATGGCTGGTTTGCCCCTACTGCGCACAGCTTTGATCAACAAAATCCTGGATTTTTACGGGGTTCAGTGGGATCCTGATCAAGAATTGACCATCACGGCAGGTGCTACCCAGGCTCTATCAACCGTTTTACAGGCTTGTGTGCAACAGGGTGATGAAGTAATTCTCCTCGATCCGTCATATGATTCCTATCGTCCGGGTGTTCTGATGGCCGGCGCACGCCCGGTTCATGTGCCATTGGCCTTTGAACAGGGTATGTTTCAATGGGATTGGGCGGCCGTTCGGCACGCCATCACACCTAAAACACGGTTAATTCTCATCAACCAACCGCATAATCCAGCGGGTATATTCCTGTCTGAGGATGATTGGCAGGAGTTGGAGCGTATAGTATTGAGCAATAACTTATGGCTTTTGTGCGATGAGGTCTATGAGCACATGGTTTTTGATGGTGCATCTTTTATCTCTGCTTGTACACGCCTTGCCCTTCGCGACCGCCTATTTTGTGTAGGATCTTTTGGCAAAACCTACCACAATACAGGTTGGAAAGTGGGTTATGTGCTGGCGGGTCTAGAGGGGATGCGCAGATTCAGGCAGGTGCATCAATTCGTTGTTTTTTCTGTGAATAGTGTGGCTCAATATGTTATGGGTCAATTTCTGGCGGTCGACAATTCCTATCTAAGTTTGCCAGCTTTTTACCAGCAGAAGCGTGATTATTTTTTATCGGCTATGGAGCAGACCCGTTTTCGTATGTTGCCCAGTAGGTCTACGTACTTCCAGTTGGCCGATTACAGTGAAATCAGCACGGAGATGGCGGATGTCGATTTTTGTAGCCACCTCATTCGGGAATGGGGTGTTGCGGCCATTCCAATCACCTCTTTCATGCAGGGTCCATTCAATAAGCCGCTTATTCGGTTCTGTTTTGCCAAAACGGAGGATGTATTGTTGTCTGCTGCTCAACGTTTATCGGTATGTTGAAGATTCATGTCGTGCAAACCCATCTATACTGGCGAGACCCTTCCGCCAACCTCATTCATTTGGGTGAACGATTGGATGCTATGGAAGCCGAAGAGCGCGCGTTTGGAGTTGAAGGGCTCACCCGTTTGGTTTTACTGCCGGAAATGTTCAGCACGGGTTTTTCTATGGATCCAGAGGGGGCCGCTAGCCGCTGGCGAAGGACGGATGCTGTGTTGTTGTGGATGCAAAAGAGGGCCAAAGAGGGGGGTTACTACCTCGGAGGTTCTGTGATGATGAGAAAGGGAAGTCGTTTTTATAACATGTTTGTCTTGTGGTCGCCTGCCGGCCAGGTTCAAACCTATGAAAAGAGGCATTTATTTGGATTGGCGGGCGAGGATCAAAAATATTCGAAAGGAAATAGACGGCTTATTTGGACGGTGGGTGATTTTCGCATTTGCCCACAGATCTGCTACGACTTGAGGTTCCCGGTATGGTCGCGCAATGACCTGAATTACGATGTTTTGGTGTATGTAGCAAATTGGCCGTCTGTGCGCATCGCTGCCTGGAATGCTCTATTGTTGGCCAGAGCCATTGAAAACCAGGCGTATGTGGTGGGCGTGAACCGCATCGGCATCGATGGTTTATCCACAGATTACCCCGGAAGCAGTCAGATTATCGACCCATGGGGAACAATTGTGGAACATGCCGGATCGTCTGATCACGTAATCAGTGCGGTCATTGATCGCAAGACCATAGAAGACGTGCGTCAGCGACTGCCATTTTTAAAAGATGCCGACACATTTCGCGTTGTGAAACGTTCCTGATCCTGATTTGTCATTATGATATTCTATTGATATGGCTATACCCCCCACCCACGCCCCCCGATCTACCGGATTGGTGATCGCCTGGGAAGAATTGCGCAACCGACTTAAGGAGGATTTTGGTAAGAAGCCAGACCTTCAAGCCGTTTTGTTTCTCATTGGCGTGAACGTACTGGGACGATCAGAAGAGTCTTTTACCAAGGAAGAAAAGCAGGATTTGATGCATGTTGCGGTATGTGAGGTTCTTTCCTTTTTGGGATATTATGAATTTACAGGACGCGATTCCGATGGTTGGCCCCATTATCAACTACGCCAAACATTACCTGCGGTTAATCTTCCCGAACAAGAAGAATTATTGAAGGGAGCATGCCTCCAATACTTCGAGGAAATTGACTATTTTCGTGTTCCTGAAAAAACCAAATAACAATGAATAAATTTATGCACAATTTTACACGAGTATGTGGATTATCAATGATTTGTTTTTCCATAGCTACCGCCCAAGCACAAAACAGTGCATCCAATCCGCCTGCGCAGGCACCGGGTTCGGGAAAATCATCGGTGGTTGAGTTCCAAACAGACAAAGGAAAGATTCGGGTGCGCTTGTATAATGAAACCCCTAAGCACCGCGACAATATGTTGAAGTTGGTGAAAGAGGGGTTTTATGACGGTATCTTGTTTCATCGGGTTATTAAAGAATTTATGATCCAAGGAGGTGATCCGCAGTCAAAAAATGCGCCGGCCGGACAAATGCTGGGATCCGGGGATGTTGGCTATACAGTGCCGGCTGAATTCAATCCGGCTTTGTTCCACAAAAAAGGAGCGCTGTCTGCTGCTCGTCAAGGAGACCAGGTAAACCCAGAAAAGCGTTCCAGTGGCTGTCAGTTCTACTTGGTTCAAGGACGCAAGTGGAGCGACGGTGAACTCAATAGTTTCGAAGCACAAAGGGGCTCAAAGTTTACTCCTGAACAGCGTGAAGCCTACAAAACGCTGGGAGGTACTCCACACCTCGATGGAGGTTATACGGTGTACGGGGAGGTGATACAGGGTCTGGAAATCATAGATATGATCGCCACCGTGAAAACAGCACCGGGTGATCGTCCGATAGAAGATGTTAAAATTGTGAAGGCGGTTATCGTACAGTGACAAAATTTTTGACCTATAACGTCAATGGCGTACGCGCTGCGGCGCGTAAGGGTTTGGTAGATTGGATCCAGGCGTCCGATGCGGATGTTGTGGCTCTTCAAGAAATCAAATCCGATGCTGATCAGTTCGATTGGGGCGAATTTCGCCGCATAGGCTACGAACCGTATATTTATCCGGCTGAGAAAAAAGGATATTCAGGTGTGGCCATTCTTTCTCGAATCGAACCCAAAAAGGTGGATTATGGATGTGGAACTGGGTGGATTGATGAAGAAGGAAGGATCATACGCGCCGAATATGACCAGTGTAGTTTTGTGTCGGTATACATACCATCGGGCAGCAGTGGCGACCATCGACAAGAAAAGAAAATGGAGTTTTTGGATTTTTTCTCCACTTACACAAGGGGTATTCTACAAAGTCAAAAGAATGTAATCATCAGCGGCGATTACAATATTTGTCGCGAAGCCATCGATATACATGACCCTGTGCGCAATGCTCATGTTTCTGGATTTCTTCCTGAAGAACGCGCTTGGTTTGCCCAATGGATTGGTGAGGGATGGTGCGATAGTTTTCGCCAGGTAGAATCTGGTGCAGCACACTACAGTTGGTGGTCGTACCGGGCGGGTTCGCGAGAGAAAAACCTAGGTTGGCGCATCGACTATAATATGATCAGCGATGTTCTTTCTGATCGCATCCTCGGCGCACGCTTGCATCCTTTTGCGATGCATTCTGATCATTGTCCTGTTGAACTTCAACTCAATCTCTCCCTCAATGACTGAATCTCAAGTGCCTACTTATCAGGATTTATTGGACCGATTGGACTTGTTCATTAGGAAGTGGTACCTCAATCAGGTGATTAGGGGGTGCATTCTGATTTTATCCTTGTTGTTGGGTTCTTGGTTGCTCGTGGCTACCACTGCTTTTTACACCTATTGGCCCAGTTGGGCCCGTGCAGCATTGTTTTATGGCTTCGTGGCATCGAACCTGTATTTTCTGGTTCGTTTGGTCGGGCAGCCATTGTTTAGGCGCATGGGTTGGATGAGGGGCATTGACCGTAAGCAAGCCGCCCATTTGATTGGCGCACATTTCCCGGAAGTACGCGATAAATTAGTGAACACCTTAGAGCTCAGTGAATCAGCGCGCCGATCACCCGGTTTTTCCGTAGATCTTTTGGTGGCGAGTGTAGAACAGCGAACACGGATGTTGATGCCCGTTCCTATGCTCAACATGATCGATTTAAAGGCGAACAAAAAACATTTGAAGGTTTTGGTTCCTGTTGCTGCGCTTTTTATCTTGGTGTTGATTGTGGCGCCGTCCTTATTGAGTAAGGGTGGCGAAAAGGTGGTGCGCTATAACCGGGAGTACGTTCGGGAGGCCCCTTTCGCTTTTGATTGGATTAATCGCGATCAACAATTCGAGCAATCCGAAACAGCAGTTCTTCGCCTCCGTCTGAAAGGTTCTGAAGTACCAGCAGAAGCCTATGTTTCACAAGCGGGCCAATGGATGCGCATGCAAAACACGGCTGAGGTTGGGGTATTTGAAGCCGAGATCGCCCAAGTGAAACCAGGGATGAAGCTGCAATTTCGGGCCGATGAATTTACTTCGCTCACCTACGATTTAAAGGTGGTAGCGCGCCCAGTGGTTGAGCGCTTCGACGTTGAGTTATCCTATCCTGTCTATTTAGGAAAAACCAATCAATCACTTCAAAATACAGGTGATTTGTTGGTGCCTGAAGGAACGCTCATCACTTGGAAAGTACAGTCGAGGAGTGTTGATACGCTCTTATTGGGATTGGGCGATGGAACGGAAGTTTCCGGTGAGCGATCTGGTTCGGGAAGATTTACTGTTGCCCATTCTGCGCGTCAAGAAATGCGTTATAGCATACGATTCAAGAACAAATTCAATCCTCGTGCAGACAGCATGTCATTTACGTTGCGGGTTGTACCAGATCAGTGGCCCGTTATAGAAGCAAGCGAACAACCCGATAGCTTGCAAAGTGGCGTACGTTACTTTGATGGAGAAATCGGAGACGACCATGGGTTTTCCTCGCTCTCATTCTGCTACCGAATATTTGATCCGAAAGGCGTTCCACAGGGCGCATTAATGAACTTGCCGCTCAGCTTGGGAAAGGGCAGTAGACAACGGTTTTTTCATTATTTTGATGTAACAACTCTGGGTTTGCGCAACGGGTCATACGTCGATTATTATTTTGAAGTTTCCGACAATGATGGTGTCAATGGCTCTAAAAAGGCCCGCACAACGACCTTTCAGTACCGGAGTTTAACCGAGGAGCAGCAGGAGGAGAAGATCGCAACGAACACAACGGAAACCACAGAACAACTTGAAAAGTCGATTGCGGAGAGCAAGAAAATCGAGCGTGATGCCGAAAAGTTACTGCGTAAGCTGGTCGACAAAAAGGAATTGAGCTGGGAAGACAAGCGCCTCATTGAGCAGATTAAGCAAAGGCAAGCAGAAGTGCAGCAGCAATTGCGCGATGCGGTCAGCAACATGCAAGAGAACAGCCAACTGCGGAGCGACGAACAAAAGACAGAGGTATTGGAAAAGCAGAAGAAGTTACAGGAAATGGCCAATCGCTTGTTGAACGACGAGATGCGTAAGATGATGGAAGAGCTGGAGAAGATGATGGATCAACAAAAGACGGATAAAATGCGGGAGCAGCTCGATAAGATGAAGTTTGATCAATCGCAAGTAGAGAAGGAGCTTGACCGGATGCTGGAGTTTTTTAAGGAAATGGAAGTGGAGCAGAAGGCGGAAAAACTAGCCAATAAGCTCGACGAATTGGCTAAAAAGCAGGAGGAGTTGTCCCAACGAAGCGAACAATCATCACGCGAGGAGAGCGAGTCTTTGCAAAAGGAACAGGAAGCATTGAATAAGGAATTTGCGGAGCAAGAGAAAAAAGCGAAGGAGCTAGAAAAGGAGAACAGTGAGCTGAAAAAACCCATCGAATTCGATCAATTAAGCGAACAGTCGCGCGATATCGGGCAAGAAATGGAGGATGCCAAGCAGAGTTTATCGGAACAAAAACAGAAGAAGGCTGCGGCCCAGCAAAAGAGTGCGGCCGGAAAAATGAAGAATATGGCGAATAAGATGCGTGAGGATATGCAAAGCCAAGAGATGCAAATGCTCGATGAGAACATTGAGTCACTGCGCATGTTGTTGGAAAACCTAATACGCTATTCTTTTCGTCAGGAGAAGTTGATGGACCGGCTGCAGGACAACAGCACCTATTCGCCGGTTTTTGTCGAATTGGGCCAAGAGCAGGTTCGGCTGAAAGAGGAGGCCCGTTTATTAGAGGACAGCCTCACCGCATTGGCCGCGCGTGTGATGCAGCTGGAAAGTGTCGTGAGCAGAGAGATGGGGCTCATCAATCTGAATATCGAAAAAGCACTGGCCTCTTTCGGTGATCGACGCGTGGCAGAAATCAAAAGTCGTCAGCAGTATGTGATGACTTCGGCCAATAATTTGGCCCTCATGCTTTCTGAATTGCTGAATAGTTTGCAACAAGAGAAGGCCAACAATATGGATGGTCAGCAGCAGTGTAAGAAACCGGGTATGGGCGGCGGTTCGGGGCGCTTGAGTAAGATGTCGCAGATGCAGAAATCTCTGAACGAACAGATGAGCAAAATGAGGCAACAAATGGGTCAGCAGGGTGCCGGAAAGAAAGAAGGTCAACAAGGACGGAATAAGCAAGAAAGCCAGGCTTTTGGTGAAATGGTGGCGAGACAGGAGGCGATCCGTCGTGAATTGCAGCGGCTCAACGAGGAGCTGAACAAGGACGGTAAGGGTGGTTTGGGCGATTTAGATAAATTGGCCAAAGAGATGGAGAAAACCGAGAAGGAGCTTGTGAATAAGCGTTTAACGGAGGAGAGTGTTCGTCGGCAAGAGGAGATTATGACGCGACTGTTGGAAGCCGAAAAGGCGGAGCGTGAGCGAGAATGGGACGATGAACGACGGGCCAATACGGCTCAACAGGTCTCGCGGCGCGAACCCCCGGCATTTGAGGCGTACAAGCGCGAGAAAACGCGAACATTGGATATGTACAGAACCGTTAGTCCGCAGCTGAATCCTTATTACCGTCAAAAAGTTGATCGATATTTTTCTCTAATTCGTCCATGAAGCGTGAGATAAGTCTTCAGACCCTGCCCCAGGGAAACGCCTTGATTGACCAGATTGTATCGGATTTACACGCGCTGTATGAGCTTTCATCAGCCTGCGAGTCCAAGATTCGATTAGCCTTGGGGGAAAGCGTGCATAATGCGTTGCAACACGGTAATTTATTTGATCCATCGAAGCAGGTTTTGATTCGCTGCGCAGCCGAAAGCGATATGTTGTATTGCGAGGTTGTTGATGAGGGAGATGGCTTTGACGTCATGGATGTTCCGGATCCCAGAACGGAGCCTCTATTGGATCGTGAGGGAGGCCGCGGTGTTTTGTTGATCAAGTGGGTGAGCGATCACTTTGAGTACCGCAGGGCCGAACGAACGGCGGCCTTTACCATTAATTTGAAGTCGTGATACGTTTTTATATTGGCGAGGGCGGCTCTGTGCTTCGCGATAAGCGTCATGTTCGGGCGTGGCTGCATGAGGTTCTGCTACAGTCCGGTGTCAATAAGGCGAACATCAACTATATCTTCTGTGGCGATGAGTATCTGTATAGGATTAATGTAGAATTTCTTGGTCACGACACCTACACAGACATCATTACATTTCCCGATGCGAATAGTGATAAAACACAAAAAAATATTTTGGCGGGCGAGTGTTACATCAGTACAGAGCGTGTTTTCGACAATGCTGTGTCACTTGGAATCCCCTATTCAGAAGAGCTGCACCGTGTAATGGTACACGGACTGCTTCATCTTTTGGGACAGGGCGACAAATCCGAAGAAGAGGCTGTAGCCATGCGCAGAAAGGAAAATGACTCTTTGCTTATTAGAAGGTTCCACGTGGAACAATCGAGGGACGGCGACGGCAAGGTGCTTTCGGCCGCAGAAATTGACCAGGTAGAGATGAAAGGGAAAAGACAGAAGAAGAGCCGAGGGATCGATATGTTCCACGTGGAACAATCGAGGGGGGGCAGCGGCGGCAAGGTGCTTTCGGCCGCAGAAATTGACCAGGTGGAGATGAAGGGGAAAGACAGATGAAAGGGAGATAGATGGAGTTTGATTACGATATCATTGTAGTGGGTGGTGGACATGCGGGCTGTGAGGCTGCGGCTGCCGCCGCGCGCATGGGGTCAAAGGTATTGCTGATCAGCATGAATATGCAGACCATTGCACAGATGTCATGCAATCCGGCGATGGGTGGTGTAGCGAAGGGACAAATAGTCAGGGAGATTGATGCCCTTGGGGGTTATTCGGGTATTGTGAGTGATCGGTCGGCGATCCAATTTCGAATGCTCAACCGGTCGAAGGGCCCTGCCATGTGGAGTCCGCGGACACAAAACGACCGAATGATGTTTGCAGCACTGTGGAGACAGATGTTGGAGGAGACAGAGGGTGTTCATTTTTGGCAGGATTCGGTGGTAGAGTTGTTGATGGCCGAAGCAGGCGCGCGTGTAGTGGGTGTTCGAACCGCTATGGGGACTCGATTCAGGTCAAGGGCGGTTGTATTAACGACAGGAACATTCTTAAATGGGTTGATGCATGTGGGTGAGAAGCAACAAAAAGGCGGTAGAAGCGGTGAACACGCCTCTTATGGAATTAGCGAACAGTTAATGGCGATGGGCTTCAGCACGGGAAGAATGAAAACAGGCACTCCGCCACGAATTGATGGACGAAGCCTGGATTATACGAAGATGGAAGAACAGAAAGGGGATGAGCGTCCCGGAAAATTCTCGTTTACAGATACCCGCCCACTGGAGAAACAGCGGTCATGTTGGATTACCTACACCAATGAAGTGGTACATGATCTGTTACGCACTGGATTTGATCGTTCTCCCATGTATAATGGGAGCATAAAAGGCCTGGGGCCGCGCTATTGCCCCAGCATCGAGGACAAGATTAATCGTTTTGCCGAACGCGATCGGCATCAGATTTTTGTGGAGCCAGAAGGGTGGAATACGGTCGAAATGTATATCAATGGATTCTCTACCTCATTGCCACAAGATGTTCAATATATGGCCCTACGGCAGATACCTGGATTTGAAAACGCAAGAATGTTTAGACCGGGATATGCCATCGAATACGATTATTTCCCCCCAACACAGCTACGACCATCTCTCGAAACCAAATGGGTTGGCGGATTGTATTTCGCCGGTCAAATAAATGGCACAACAGGTTATGAAGAAGCGGCTTGCCAGGGCCTACTTGCCGGCGCCAATGCGCACCTGGCCATTCATGACCGCCCGCCCATGGTGTTGGGAAGGTCGGAGGCCTATATGGGCGTGCTCATTGATGACCTCATCAACAAGGGTACCGATGAGCCTTATAGGATGTTTACATCACGCGCCGAGTATAGAATACTCCTGCGCCAAGATAATGCCGATATACGCCTTTCAGAGATAGCGAGAAAAAATGGATTGATCAGTGAAGAGCGCCATGCGCGGGTAGAGCAAAAACAAAAGAACGTGGATTCCATAACGAAATACATACAGCAACACGCGGCGGAACCCGAAGAGGTTAACCCTGTTTTGCTCGAATATGAAGAAGCATGCATTAACCAAAAGGTAAAATGGTCTAGCCTTTTGCTTCGTCCGGGAATTGGGCTTCGGGAATTGTCGGCAGCATCGGAACCATTATCGGCATTCCTTGCTCAATTTCCAGAAGAGGACTCAGAACAATCGGAGATTCAATGGAAGTATCGCAGTTACATTGAACGGGAGGAGGAACAGGCAAGAAAAATGTCGAATCTGGATCATATTTTTATGAAGCCTGATTTTGACTATCAGTCGATTCGGGCATTGTCGCACGAGGGACGAGAAAAGTTATCGTCGATGAGACCAGAATCATTGGGCCAAGCCGCTCGACTGTCGGGGGTTTCACCAGCGGACATCAGCATTCTCATGGTTTACTTGAATAAATGAGTCAAATGGAGACACTACAAGCCTGTCCTGCATGCAACCATGTGACAACCTTGAGGGAGACACAAAGCATTAAAGATTATTCAATATCGAAAGAGGTATTTTCGCTTGCGTGTTGTGGCGAATGTGGACTTTGGTATACCAACCCTCGGCCAGATCAGGCTCATATTGGCCCCTATTACCAAAGCGATGTCTATGTATCACACACAGGATCGGATGCACCAGGACTTGTTAATACACTGTACCGATGGGTACGACAGCTTACATTGGGTGTTAAAAAAAGGCAAGTTGAACAAAAGAACATACTCGAAGGGCGCAGCATATTGGATGTGGGTTGCGGAACAGGCGAATTTGCTGCACACATGGGTCGATCGGGCTGGAAAGTGACCGGAATGGAGCCCGATCAGGCCACCGCAGGCCGCGCCCGGCGTTTGCACGGAATAAGTGTGAACAATGAAGACTGGTTAAAAACAACGACCGATCAATTCGAGGTCATCACGATGTGGCATGTTTTGGAACACGTTCATGATTTAAGGACAAGGGCTCAACGTCTCCATCAATTATTGTTGCCTGGTGGATTATTGGTGGTGGCGGTACCCAATCCCATTTCAACGGACGCCCACCATTATAAACAGCATTGGGCTGCATGGGATGTTCCGAGACATTTGTATCATTTTCCACCGTCTATGTTGCGGAATTTTATAGAGTCTTTTGGTTTCGAAAACATCTCAACACGCCCCATGGTTTTTGATCCCATGTATGTTTCAATGTTAAGCGAGCAGTACAGAAGCGGTTCAAAAACGGCCTCTTTTATTGGATTGTTGAAGGGTTTGTGGTTTTTGTGCACGGCATTGTTGAGAAAGGATGCTTGCAGCAGCCAGGTTTACTTTTTCCGAAAGAGGAAGGAACAATGAACGAAGCTGAATCATCGTTCATAGGATCCGGGTTCAGGAGCCTTTGGATCAGAATACCCGCGCTGTTCATTCTGTTCCGCTTGCTTTTGTTGACGCCCAGTATTCATTTAATCGGATGCGCCAATATGGTTGCTCCCACGGGTGGTCCGCGCGATAGCATTCCTCCTCAAATCAGAAATGCACAACCCGCTATCCGTTCAACCGGTATAAGAGTTGAAAAAACAACTTTAGCTTTTGATGAATTTGTAAGAATTCAAAATAGAGGGAGCATCCGATTATTACCCGAAACCAATAAGCAGCCGATCATAAAAGAAGCACTCAATCGAATCGAAATTGATTTTAGTCAGGTAGTTCTCGATACAGCAACGACCTACGTGCTGTATATGAACGATGCTATAGCGGATTTCACCGAGGGCAACAAATTGAAGGATTTCAAATATATTTTCTCGACAGGCGCAGCTATTGACACCGGTTGGATATCAGGACGGGTAATTGATGCGCATAGTTCGAAGCCTAAGGCGCAAGTACGGGTGGGTTTGTATGATTGGGGTCCGGCCGGAGATTCCGTGGTGTACAGACAAAAGGCGCGGTATTCGACAACGACCAACGACAGTGGAATCTTTTATCTGGGTTATTTACCCGATCGTGATTTCCGCCTGTTTGTATGGGTAGATGATAATAAAGACGAGCTTTACAAGGCGGGCGAGGCTTTTGACTTTCTAGACGCTCCATCGAGAGCGGTCAATGGTGTATACGACTCATCGCAGCGCTATTCCCTGCGCATGACGGTGGATCGCGACGAGCAAGCGCGCATTATTGAATATACAGAAAAGTGGCCCGGCTGGCTCGGAATTACTTTCAGCAGCAGGCCTTCGGTGCTGAATTGGGTTGTAGACGGACATGAGTTGAGCGACTCTATGGCTCAATTACACTATTGGAAAGGCGATACCGCAATTACATATGTTGGGGATGCATACACGAAAGCAGAAGCGGGTGCGGTGTTTGGCTTTTGTAGAATGATTCACCGTACGGATACTGTATTTAGGAAAATGAAGCCTGTTGTGGAGTTACGAAAAATGCAGGACACATCAACCATTCAATCCTGTCCTCAGTTAAGCTCATTATGGGTCGGAACCCCGGTTTTGTGTGCGGGAAAAGGCGCATTGCGGTTTTCATCTGATTGGCCATTGAATCGAGTAGACTCTTCTCGGTTTATGTGGGTCGACACTTTGAGCCGACAGACAGTACACACTGGGGCGGTAACGCGATACGCTGGGGGATGCCTGTTTGTTCAAGTGCCGAAAGCCTTAGCCGCTGGACGGGTGTATAAACTATTCATACCAAAGGGCTCTATAATTGGTGCTGGGGAGCAGTCACTCGATTCCATGGTACAGGTATTTAAGGTCGAACACGATACTTCGGTGAGAAAAGTTAGTGTTATATTATCAAACAAAGAAAACGGGTGTCTGGATTGGCCCGATTCATTCCACTTGGGACGCTACATGGAAATATTCGATGAAAGTGGTTATCAATGCGGGGTGTTTCGTTTCACGGACATCGATCGGGGACAGTGGGATCAAGGATCACCGACACTAGGACTTATGCCCGGGTCGTACACCATTAAGATTTATATCGACGAAAACAACAACAAGCAGCCCGATTCAGCCTCGTGGCGATTAGGCCGAAGGGCGGAGTACAACCGAACGGCAACATGGATCTTGTCGGCAAGCGACGCCTGGGAATACCCGCTAGACCTTTGTACATTGATGTGGAAATGAGGTCTTTGAAGTGCATACTAAAGGTTGTGGCAATCTTCATGGGCTTGTCGGCTTCGGCATTGGGTCAAACAGCGGCCCTATACGCCACTAATACAACCGGTACGACTGCCAATTTGAGATCCTTGTCGGTAACAAGCAACCATGATTGGTGGGCAGGCGGGAGTAAGGGATGGCTTTGCCACACCATGGATGCGGGTCAGACTTGGATATCAGCACAGCCCGCGGGCGATTCGGTCGATTTCAGAAGTCTCTACGCCTTCAATGCACAAGAGGCTATTGCAGCCACAGCAGGCAAGCAACCGGCTATCTGGCGCACGAAAGATGGAGGAAATCAATGGTCAATTGTCTATCAACCCAATAACCCACGCGCATTTTTCGATGGAATTGATTTCTGGAACGATAGCTGTGGGGTGTTGTTTGGTGATCCGGATGAAAATGGGCGAGTGATTCTGTTGTTCACCCAAGATGCAGGCCGAACTTGGACGGAGCCCGTTGATACAACCCGACCTCGATTTGCAGCAGGAGAAGCGGCCTTCGCTGCCAGCGGAACGAGTATGGTATGTGTTGGAGACAGCACTATGGCCATCATCAGTGGTGGACAAGCCTGTCGATTGTGGTACAGCAGAGATCGTGGACAAACCTGGTCGCACATACGCACGGATATTCCCAATCCCGCCTTGGGAGGAATCCATCTGCGATTTCCTGATACGCTTTCAGGTGAATTATCGTACCTGTTGCACGGTATGCCGAGTCGTGGAGGCTTCTCTATTGCCCTCACGCCCGATAGTCAGTGGGTGGTTGTGGGTGGCGACTACCAAAACCAGCAAGTTTGCCAGGGGGCATCGGCAGCGAATCGGTACGGAATATGGTGGAATCCCCGAACGCTAACACGGGGCTACCGCGAATGCATCGTACCGCTCGATACCTTCTGCTGGATGGCGGTAGGCCCCACCGGATGCGATATCACCTATAATGGAGGCCTCGATTGGCAGGCATACCACGATGAATCGGGTTTACACGTTGCCCGTATGTTGCCCGATCGACGTGTAATTATGGCGGGAAAGGACGGCAAGGTCTTATTAACGAATAACCCACCCGCTGTATACACAGGCCCCCCTGGCTTAAGCGGGCAAAAAGGCCATGAGCAAGCAGGTAAGATTTCTAAGCCAATAGAAAGGGCATTGAAGGGGGATATGAAGCCAATAAATAGGCAGTTTAAGCAGTGGGTAAGATGGTATGGCTCTGGAGAAAACAGTGAAAGGGGGTACACCACATTTGGAGGTGCCTATAGAAAGCTTGTGGAGCGAATGGAGCGAATTCAGGGTGTACAAAAGGTATGGGTAGACAGTTGCGGAGCACGCAATCTGTTGTACCCCGCGCGGGGCGCAATTTTTTTGATCGTTGGTCATGGCCTAATCGGAAGCCAGAAGGAGCAAAAAATGGAATTGGGTCTGTTTTTCAACGAAGGAGGAGTTAGGCGACCCTATTGGATGCGTTATGTGATCGGAAGGGCATGGGGAGAAATCGATCATCTGACGCAACCGGTAGTGATCATGGTTCGTGACAGGGAGCGTTGGTCGCATTTATTATGCGCATGGGAACGGAGACCGCCTTGGCATCCCCTACACCGCTCCGATTAAATCTATCCAAACAAGAATTAGAGTTATCTCAACATCCATTAAGCTGTCCTGATAACCATAAAGGTTGTCTAAACAACAATTAGGTCTATCCAGGTACGAATGCGAGTTATCGGCAAAATGCCATCGGATCTTTATCCGAATATTCAACGCAAGAGAGCCAAAAACGGAGAAGTCATGAAGAGCATAATGACGATTCCGGGGTAAAAGGGATTAGTCGATGCGCGAAATTTTCAGAAAATTGGCCCGACTGTCGCTTCCAACGGGCATGGCGCCTGTGTTTACCACTACATCACCCTTGCGGACAAATTTGTTGTTCTTGAGAAAGGCGAGCACCTCGTCGATGGTTTGGTTGGTGTCCGATTTTTTGTCATAAAAAAACGCACGAACCCCCCAGAGCAAGCTGATGCGCGTTAATAATCGGGGATCGGGTGTAAAAATGAACACCGAACAATGGGGGCGGTAACTGGCCACCTGATAGGCCGTGTAGCCCGAACGCGTGAGACCCACAATGCTTTGGGCCTGAACATATTTGGCCGCTCGACCCGCCATATAGCAAAGGGAATCCGAAAGGGATCGTTCCCCCTCGGTCGATTCGGCCCGTTCGCGGTAGTAGATTCCCTCTGCCCCCTGTTCTACTGTCTCAATAATTCGACACATGTATTCGATTACCTGAACCGGATGTTGTCCGACAGAAGTTTCACCGCTGAGCATGAGGGCATCGGCCCCATCAAGAACGGCGTTTGCCACGTCATTGGCCTCGGCGCGCGTAGGCATGAACTGCGTGATCATGCTTTCCATCATTTGGGTGGCGATAATAACGGGCTTACATTGGTGGAGGCATTTCTTCACGATCAATTTCTGAATAAGAGGGAGTTTCTCGAGTGGATACTCCACACCTAAGTCTCCCCGAGCCACCATTACCCCGTCGGACTCCGCAATAATGGCATCTATTTCATCGACCGCGGCGGGTTTTTCTATTTTGGAAATAATGTGGGTGTCCTTCCCGCGCTCTTGTATGCGCTTGCGCAATTCACGGACGTCGTTCGGACTGCGCACGAAGGAAAGGGCCACCCAATCGAGGTCATGGTCTAGAATGAACGCGAGATCACGCAAATCCTTTTCGGTGAGTGAAGGAAGAGATACTTTCGTATTTGGGAGATTGACTCCCTTCTTCGATGTGAGTAGTCCGCCGTGCACGGTCACCAACTCAACTTCATCGAGACGGTTGCTGCGTAATACCTCCAATTTGATTTTGCCATCATCGAGCAAAACGAGGTCGCCTTCCTCCACATCGAGGGGAAATTCTTTATAGTTGAGGTAGATGCGCTGGGCATTGCCCATACAGGGGACGGTGGTAAACAAGATTTTGTCGCCTTTGCGCAGGGTGATCCCGTTGTTTTGTATTTCGCCGATGCGGATTTTGGGGCCCTGAAGATCGCCCAATAGAGCCGTGTGGGTTCCCAATTGCTGGTTGAGGTCACGCACGTCACGAATCACCTGTTCGAGCGTTTCGTAGACCGCATGAGAGAAATTTAACCGAAAAACATTGACGCCGGCTTTGATCAGCCGGCTCAAAACCGCTTTATCGGAACAGGCAGGGCCAACAGTGGCCACAATTTTGGTTCGGCGGTGGTATATTGATTTGATGGGCATGGATAAAGTCAAAAAAAGATGGGGATGTGTCGCGACCAGCGTTTGTCGGCGGGCGCTAAAGCCATTGCGAATCCAAAATACTGGTGTTGGTGGAGCTGGGGGGCCAATTGACTGGCCTCGGGCAGCGGCGCCTCATCCGAATAAATCAGAAGATAATCGCAAGCATCGCGCAGAGCCGGTGATATAGAACCTAAAGGGGATGTGTTTTTTAATAAGTAGGCCAAGGGAATTTCCTGATCCGACGTCCAACGGAAGCAGGTGAAGGAAAGGGCTTCGGCCGAAAGGCCTGAAACCCAATCGGGAATGCGCATGAATTCTGTGGAGAAATGCTCATTGAGAAACCAAGCCACCTGCCAGGGGCGGCGCGTGCTGCTCAAGCCCACCAAATTCTGCTGGGTGCCTAAGTCAAATGAAAGAGTTCTTTTCGCCACAAATGAAAGGGTGCTTTTCGCCACATCGACCACTAAAAGGCCACAAAACTAATGCATATCTTCGAAAATTCCCCCGACACTACTATTTGATAATCTGCTTTAGTTCCTTTACCTTTGTGGCGTTTATTCATTAAACCCAACAGAAATGTCTGATATAGCATCGAAAGTGCGGTCCATCATTGTAGAAAAGCTTGGCGTGGACGAAAATGAGGTGACCCTCGAGGCCAGCTTCACCAACGATCTGGGAGCAGATTCACTCGACACGGTTGAGCTGATTATGGAGTTTGAAAAGGAGTTTAATATTTCCATCCCAGACGACCAGGCAGAAAGCATCACTACCGTGGGTCAAGCGATCTCCTACTTGGAGTCGAATGTGAAATAAAAGCTGCACTCTATGCAGATGCGTCGTGTAGTGGTTACGGGTCTCGGAGCGCTCACGCCCATTGGAAATACGGTTTCGGAATATTGGAATGGTTTGGTTCATGGCACCAGCGGAGCTGCGCCTATCACGCGTTTTGATGCCTCAAAATTTCGCACCCGTTTCGCTGCTGAGCTGAAAGGATTCGATCCCGAGCAACATTTTGACCGCAAAGAGGCCCGAAAAATGGATCCTTTTGCGCAGTACGCCATGGTGGCCTGCGAGGAGGCGCTGAGGGACTCGGGACTCTTGGATACGTCTTTCGATGCCAGCCGCGCGGGCGTGGTTTGGGGCTCAGGAATCGGAGGAATTTACACCTTTTTCGAAGAGGTGAAGGCTTTTATAGAGGGCGATGGTACCCCGCGATTCAATCCATTTTTCATTCCCAAGATGATCGGTGATATTGCCCCGGGCTACATCAGCATACGATACGGTTTGCGGGGACCCAATTACACCACTGTTTCGGCTTGTGCCAGCGCCAACAACGCTATCATCGACTCCATGAATCTCATTCGGATGGGTAAGGCGGATGTGATGGTTACCGGGGGCTCAGAAGCGGCGGTAAATCAAGCGGGTGTAGGGGGATTTAATGCCATGAAGGCACTGAGCGAACGCAATGACAGTCCGGCTACCGCTTCACGTCCGTTTGATCTTGACCGCGATGGTTTCGTTCTTGGTGAAGGTGGCGCGGCGCTCATTTTGGAATCACTCGACCATGCGCTTCAGCGCGGAGCCCGCATTTATGCAGAATTGGCAGGCGGCGGATTGTCGGCCGATGCCAACCACATCACTGCGCCACACCCCGAAGGACTCGGCGCCACATTGGTGATGCGGGCTGCACTGGCCGACGCTGGCATGACAACGGCCGACATCGACTACATCACTGGACACGGTACCTCCACCCCACTAGGCGACGTGAGTGAGGTGAAGGCCATACAAGCGGTATTTGGCGAAGATGCGTATCGGCTGAGCATCAGTTCGACCAAATCGATGACGGGGCACCTGCTTGGGGCTGCTGGCGCCGTGGAAGCGGTGGCAGCCATATTGGCGATTCAGAACGAAACGGTTCCGCCCACCATCAACCATTTCACAGACGATCCCGAACTGGATACCCGCCTTGACCTTACATTTAACCATCCGCGTAAGCGACCCATTCGGGCCGCCTTGAGCAATACCTTTGGATTTGGCGGGCACAATACCTCTGTGGTGTTTCGCCGCTTCGAAGGATGAGGATCTTTGGGTTGTGAAGAAGCTTATTGATCGCGTTCGCAAACGTTTGTTGCGGGCATCCAATCCGCTGGCCGCTCGGATCTATGACCTGACAGGCTTGTATCCGAAGTCGATGCATCTTTATGAGCTGGCATTTACCCACTCCAGTGCGCGTGTAGGTTTGGAAGAAGGACTGCATAAGAGCAACGAGCGATTAGAGTATCTGGGCGATGCTGTTTTGGATTTGGTGGTTGCCGATGTGCTCTTTCGCCGATTTCCTTTTCGCGATGAAGGATTCCTCACCAATATGCGTTCGAAAGTAGTGAACACCCAATTCCTTGATTCCTTATCGCGTGCGCTCGGGCTCGACAAAATGCTTCAGCACACCGCTGGCAATCGCCGCAACGAAACGAGTAAAAATATGAATGCGGATGTTTTTGAGGCGTTTTTGGGCGCGATCTACCTCGACCAAGGCTTTCCCAAGACCTACCGTTTCATCCTCGACCGAATTCTTACTCCGTTTGTCGATTTAGAGGAGCTCACCATAACCGACCACAACTACAAAAGTCGTTTGGTGGAATGGGCGCAGCGAAATGGCAAGAAAATCAGTTTTGAGGTAGAGGCGCGTCCCGAACGGGGTCGGCCGGGTAAAATAACGGTAAGAATTCTCCTCGACGGACAAGTCGTGGCCAAAGCAACGGACAGCAGTCGAAAACTGGCGGAGCAAAACGCATCGGCCTATTACCTGGAACACAAATTGGGACAAGACACGGTTCAGTAATAAACCGTTCAAGCAAAAATCAGCACGCACTCCAGCAAAAATCAGCACGCACTCCAGCAACAATCAGGATCCCTTCTCAGGAACAACGGCGATGCACTTCAACTCGATTGCAATCGCCGTGGGGAGCGCGGTCACCTCAACGGTCGTTCTACACGGTTTTGGATCGAGGTGCGCCATATATTCAGCGTAGATTTGGTTGAAGGTGTGAAAATCACGTTGCATATTGGTGAGAAACACCGTTACATCCACCACATCTTGCCAATCGGCCCCGCTGGCTTGCAGAACGGCCGCTACATTAGCCATGACCTGATGCACCTGGGCAGCGAAATCAAACGCCATGAAATTCCCGTTCTTGTCGAGGCTGAGCCCGGGAACCCGGGGATCGGAGGCGTCCGTGCCCGCTGCGCGAGGACCGATACCCGATAGAAACAGGAGGTTGCCAACGCGACGGGCATGGGGGTAACTGCCCACAGGATTGGGGGCTTGTTGGGTGGATATACTTTGCATCCTACAAAAGTACAGCGGTGTTTGATTTGATGCGCACCTCAGGGTAATGACCGTCTTGTATGATTTTATAGGCTTTTTGAGCGGCAGGCAGGGGCAGTTGACCGATACGAACACCCCATTGCACCACCCAAACCCGTGCTATTTCAAGCGCGGGGTCGTAGGTGAATGACAGCCTTGCCACCCGATTGGGGTTATAGAATTGCGGCAAACAATCCGGTGTGTGAAGGATGGGTGATGAAAGCAGAACTGCTGAATTGCGGGCTCGACGCGCGGTGTAGCGTCCAACAGATAGTCGACGAATACCGAGTAAGTAGGCGGCTGTATAGGCAACAGATCGTAGTGTGAGTGAAGAGGTAAACATAAACATTAGGCTGCGGGGTGGAACAATGGAAGGAGGTTACTACGAAGCGGGTTCGAATAGCCGCAAACAACGGGATTCAATAAGCTGTCGGATGAAGAGGTTATGAACCCGCTGCTTATAGGGGCTGAAGGGCTCTTGTCTGTCGACTCAACATGGGCGATGGGTGACATTCCTTCTGGAATGGGGAGCGGCTGGTCGAAGGGCACCAGCTCGATTTCGTCTGCAAAATGCAGCATAGAAATCCGGTTTGATGGGAAACGTGCCATAGTTAGTTTGTTTTGTTGATACAAACATGAGGCCACGCTGTGACACCTTTTGTCACATCAAAAAACGATCAAATCAGACTACCGGCGCGCTGGCGCAAGTACTTCATAAAATCTGGTGGACCAACAACATCGATGTCATCGGCCAGGCCGAGCACAAATCGCCCAATACCGCGGTAATCGGCTACGCGCAGACGAAGTTCATGGATGCGCCCACGCGGGTTGGGAGCCGGCAAAGGCGAAAGGAGCAGGGCTGCCGCAGGGTGCTCTTCACGCAATAAATTACTGCTCAACTGACCAAGGTGCAGCTGGATTTCGCCGTAGGTGTTACCCATGGGCATACCAAATGCATCGGTTTTGGGGGCCTCGTGAAGCTGGGAGAACTGCCAGGGCATGCGTTCCAGGCGTACTTGTCCGATGCGTACGATCTTGTAGTTTTTGTTTCGGCGTGAGGCCGGCTCAAAGGCATACAGGGTGTCGAGTGATGCACTGAAGCCATAAGGTTCTACCAGGCGATTGCTGATGCTGTGCGAACTGGGTGCGTTGTAGTCGACCAACACAACCT
This sequence comes from Bacteroidota bacterium, assembly GCA_005799065.1. GTDB lineage: Bacteria > Bacteroidota > Bacteroidia > UBA7662 > UBA7662 > F1-60-MAGs140. The sequence continues at coordinate 3,338 of SYHW01000024.1, read as the reverse complement.
GAACGCGCTCGCGGATGGCCTGCGATAATGCCCGGTAGTGAAGACCCGCCTGTTGGTTGAGGTAGTGCCCAAGTGCGTGTGAACCGCCGCTGAAACTGCGCACTTTATCGAGTAAATCGGAACGTACGGGCCCTTCGGGGAGTCCCAACAGCGCTTCTTCCAATATATGAGCCTCATCGGCATCGAAGCCAATTTTTTCGGCTGTTTCGCCCGGATTGCCTACCCGCAACCGATGGGTAACGGGATGTGTTACCACTTCAAAGCCACATTGACCATAAATGATGAGGTCGCGGTATACGGTGCGTCGACTAACCCCGAGTTTTTCCGCCAGTTCATCGACCGTGTAGCCCCGCCGACTCCCGGCCAGCAGGTTGAGGGTGCGAAACAGACGAAGGAGTTTGCCGGGATCTTTCATACCCCATCTTCCGCCAGATTACGCCGTCCCCAATCGGATTTTTCCTCTTCACTCCAAAGCTCGGGGAAGAAGATCCGCAGCTGCAAACGAGGGGGTAGGTACTGCTGCCAATTGGTTCCTCCAGTCGCGGCGATCGTGTCGGGATCGCCCTGCAGATAGCGTACGGCAGATCGATAATGGGCAAGGGGCCACCAAACATTCACGTGTCGGTCGAACCGCCGAAGGGCATCCCGCAACGAAGAAATATCAACCGAATCATGCGCCTCAGCAAGCAACTGCCGATAGACCGCATAGAGGTTGTTGTTTTGTTTCTTCTGGGCAAGCAACAACAATTCATCCCGATAACGCGCTTCGAATTGGCGGAGGGTGAGGGTGGCTTTGCCCGATTTCAATTCGGTAGCGCCTTGTTTCCAGTAGATGTGTTCGAAAAGCTGCTCGGCAGGCTCATCGCCCTTGAAGTCGCCTCGTACCCGGCGGTCCACAAGGTTGAGCAGATCGGTCGCACTCAATTCGATTCGGCGGTATTGGGCCGACTGAAATCCGCTCGCGGGGAGCAGGGCCATGCGGAACTTCAGGAACTGCTGCGGCTCCATGCCATCCACCATGATGGTGAATGAGTGCCGTAGGGCCTCGAAATAGCGGTTCATGCGCTCCACGCGAGCCACCACCCACGCGCAATCGGGCGCATCGGCGGCGGAAATTTGGTCCATTTCATGCAGTACCAAGCGGAAATACAACTCCGTGATTTGGTGGTACATGATAAAAATTTGCTCGTCGGGGAATGCGGTTCGGGGTTTCTGAAGGCTCAGCAGCACATCCAAGTGAATATAATCCCAATAGGGCAAGTACTCCGCATACAACAAGCCTTCGAGATACGCGTCCAGGCTTTGTCCGGCCGCCGCATACTTTTCGTCGAGTTGCTTGAGCCGTTCAATCAGCAGTTCGTTGATGTCCATATGAGGGGTTGGGTGTACGAATGTTTGGGATGGGTGAACGGGTGTAGGTGGGGTGGCGGGGCCGATTCCTCTTTGTTTCCGCGAAGGTGCTTGGGGCAGGTGTTGCACCGCGTTCGCCGCCGTTTTTTGGGATGAGAAGCGCAGGATTCCAGGATGAATAGCGTTGCGATCAGCAGAACAAACAACCGAAATGGGCGGGGGTCTCCAAAAACCATAACCCTAAAGATACGGATAAAATGGGCAAATGTGCCACAGGCAGAGCCAACTGCCTATATTCGTGGCGTGGACAAGCCCCAGGCGATTCTGATTTACGCTGAGCGCGATAGCCGACGTTTGCAATACAGCGTTGATGTACTGATGCGGCACATTTTGGGCTATACCTATATCCTTAGCTTCGATCGAAATCAGGCCCTGAACTGCGAGGGCCCGCTTGTGGTGTATGGCGAGGACCCCATGGCGCTTGAAAAGGGAATCAGTATTCGGTCAGTCGACCTGCTCTACCGCCAAGGGGTTTCAACAGTGGATGAGGACCCCGCTCTTTGGGGCGATTTACCGGTTTTCTTCCGAACACACCGAATCTATGACGTGCCCTTCGATCCATTCGCCGCCGCCTTTTACTTATTGAGTCGATATGAAGAATATCTTCCTCATGCTACCGACGCCCACGGAAGGCCCGAACCCTTAGCGACCGTGCGGGGTCAAGAAGGATGGCTCGATATGGCACTGGTGGACCGCTATGCCTTGCGTTTGGCGATGCTCATACAACAGCGGTGGCCCGATTATCCTCAGCCCATACGTTCCTATCGGTTTGTTCCCACGGTCGACATCGACCAAATGTATGCCTATCGCTACAAACCGCCCTTGAAGCAGTTCTTCGGGTTGATGCGCGACATGACCGCCGGACGATTACATGAAGTCAGTCACCGCCTGCAGGTGTGTTGGCGCGGCCATGCGGATCCTTTCGACACCTTTGCGCTTATGGCACATTGGCACCAGGCGGCCGGGGTTCATCCGCTGTTTTTTATACAAATGGGCGATTATGGGGGGTACGATCAGGCCCATGCGCCAACGAGTCGGGCGTTTACAGACTGTGTACGCCAACTTCAACAGGAGGGAACAGTCGGACTGCACCCCTCCTATCACTCCAATAGGGATGTGAACACCCTCCAAAAGGAGAAAAAGATGCTTGAAGCGCAGCTTGGCACGGCGATTACACGAAGCCGACAGCATTTTTTGTGCCTTAAGCTGCCGGATACAATCATACAGCTGCATGAATTGGGCGTTCAAGACGAATACAGCCTGGGTTATGCCGGGGCAACGGGTTTTCGAAGCGGTACAGCCACGCCGCACCCCTTCTACGACCTGCTGGGCGACCGTGTTCTGCCCATCACCATCCACCCCACCTGTGTGATGGATGTAACTTTGATGCAGTACTTGCGCTTGTCGCCCACTGAGGCGGTGGAACGGGTGCAAAAATTGGTGAAGGAGGTGCGTGATGTGGGCGGCCAAATGCTGACGCTTTGGCACAATAGTTCGTTGTCGGGCCATGGTGCCTGGCAGGGATGGGAAGGTGTCTACCCGTCTGTGCTGAAGGAGGCAGCGGGGCATGATTGAGGGCTTAAGGGATAGCCGGTGGCTGAGCCGGGCGCAGATCGACGATGCGGATTGGAACGCTCGTGTTGCGGCCGATTGTGGGGGTTCGGCCGGTTATATGCATACGGCGTACCTCGATGCGGTGGCCCCGGGTTGGGGTGCGCTGCTGTTCGCCGATGGGGCACTTTTTCCCATTTGGCCGCGGGGCTGGGGACCGCTCCGGCAGTGTCGACAACCTTGGTTTGTGCAACATTTGGCGGTACTCCCCCCCTCATCCCCTCCTTCATCCCCTCCTTCATCCCCCCCTTCATCCCTCCTTTCACCATCACCCACTCCTTCACTCTCCCTTTCAGCCCTCCTTTCACCATCATCCC
>SYHW01000023.1 GCA_005799065.1 Bacteroidota bacterium | reverse complement strand
GATGCATCATAGACATATTATCTATTTTCGCCTGTTGATTATTCCATTCATAATAATCACCATAATCGTGGTTACCCAGGATGCTATACACTCCTTTTGGTGCACGGATCTTTTTGAGCAATGGGAGCCAAGGGAGTGCCTCATTGCTGCGGTTGTTTACCAAGTCGCCTGTAAACACAACGCAATCAGGTGCAGTATCCATCGCCATATCAATACCGCGCCGAACATCCCTTCTGCTTCCAAAGGAGCCTAGATGCATGTCACTGAGCTGAACGAGCGTAAATCCATCGAAAGACGGCGGTAGATCGGGGAAAGCTAAGGTTACCCGATGAAGTGTGTAGGCGTATGCCCCGCGAACGGTTCCGTAGGTGAGGCCCACCAAAGGAATGCCCGCGGTGATGAGGGCTGCCCTGCTTAAAAATTCAGAGCGGGTGATGCCGTTGCTTATTTCACTGCTTGATGTTTCTGAAGGTGTCAGTTTTCTCCTAACCAAGTTTTTGAATCCAATCAGCAGCCTTCTCACATCATCAAGGATGAGCCAAGGCAGGGCGAGAAGGCGCACAATCATTCCAATAAACAGAACCGAGACAACCAAATTTTTGTAGTTGAGTGCAGACGGATGTCCGTTTAAGGCTATGGAAACGCCGATTAAAGCATAGAGCAATAAACTAAATCCGATGTAGATGTGTCGAATAATTCTCCCTTTATTGCCTCTGAAGAGGGTTTTGACGGCTTGAAAAAAATATAAATCGACCCCAATCCAAAACAAGAGAACGACCAACAAGAAAATCCAACGCATAAGAGTAGGTTACCCTTAAGCAAACTCATTTACGGCAAAAAAGTTCGCCTGTTGCCCAATGAATACGACAGTCCGGTTTGTAGGATGCCGGCCGAACCAAAGCCTAACCCAATCAGTCCACCCCATTGTCGGTGGTGAAAGCGCACAAGTAAGGGGGTGATTTGCATACCCAATCGGGTATCATGATAGACGATTTCCGGTACAAGTCCTGTTGGGATGTATGAGACTTGATGTTCTATTCCAAGCCCTACAAGGCCACTCATCGACCAGCAATCTTTGTTGAGGTATTTTTTTTCGGCCCAGGCCAAAACCGAAATGGTGGTGTATCGCTTTTCTTCGAGCAAAGTGGCCACTGCGTATCGTTGGGTAAAGTGTTTTCGGTAACTCCATTGAAGACCATATATACCCTGCTGTCCCTGACGTCCGAATCGAATGCCCAGTGCAGCGGGGTAGCGTCCAATCAAAAGAGTTTCGCCTAAGACACCCGTTTGCCCAAACGATTTCCATTTGCTGCGCCAATATGGAGCATCCATCCAGCCATGCCAAACTTCGATCTGCCAATTGTCTTGGTGGTAGGGCTTATGGTCAATCGGCCAGATGCGTTCTGGCTGAGCTGAATCGGTTGTTGGAATCTCGAGATCAATGATAGAGCATAAATGATCCGAAGAATTTTGGTGCATAGAAGTGATCGCGTGCGAAAATTGAATCGATGCACAGTGACCACTGTTTCGGTTTGATTGCAGGGACCATGGAATCGTATTCGTGAATTCTACTGCCTGGCCATTCAAAGGGCTTAAAACAGTCAAAAGGAATAGCCCAATCAACCGAATAACAGCAAACATACACCACCTGCCTTTCATATGGTAAATTTACCACGAAAATGAACCAGGTCTATGGATATATCCGGCATAAAATCAGGATTTTTTGTTGTGTTTTACGCAACAATTATCGCTTTTCACCCGGCAGATTGTGCGCCTGCCTTGGGCGCGTTCAATCCGGATATGCACGATTGTCAGAGTGATGATCGTTCAACAGGGATTTCCTATCGTGTTCAGTATTATGACTTGCATATGATATTGGATACTTTAGCACTCATCCGTCAATCCGACCTGAACCAAGCGGTTTTTCCAATCCGTGGTCGTGTTGACATGCATCTTGCCATCACAGGAATGAACCAGGCGGCCATAAAGCAAAAACCTAGGTCTGTTCTCGAATTCGACGCCGGACAGCAGCTTGTAATCGATAGCCTCTTCGTTGATCAGCAACAACGAGCATTTCGGCATCATGAATCGCGCGTTCAAGTGGATCTCGAATCATACACCAGGAAAAATGTGAATGCTCCCTGCATCCTTACGGTTTTTTTTCATTCTCGGTTGATTCCGGCGGTCAAACCACCTTGGGAAGACGGTGTGGTGGTGTCGTCTGATGACCGTGGCCGCCCCTGGATCGGTATGACCTGCCAAACATCCGGAGCATCATCCTGGTGGCCATGCATGGATCGCCTATCCACTGAGCCCGATTCTGTTCGCCTGACCTTCGACTTGCCCCAAAATGGTGCGGTTTTGTTGACCAACGGCCAGCAAGCGCCAGCAGAACCGCTGCCCGATGGCCGCATGCGCTACCGATCGCTGGTGAGTTATCCGATTAATCTATACAACATCACTTTAAATATTGGACATTATGAATCGTTTACGCTTCCTTATCGAGATTCACAGGGGAAGGACCGGTCGTTAGAATTTCACATGTTGGCGGGCAGAGCAGAGCAAGCCAAGACGTATTTTACCGAAGCCCAAACGATGATGGAAGGTTTTGAGCAGGTGTTCGGGCCGTATGCTTTTTGGCGTGATGGGTACAAGGTGGTTGAAACCCCCTATTGGGGTATGGAGCATCAATCTTGTGTGGCATATGGCAACCACTTCAAGCGGAATAAATATGGATTCGACTTTATTCTGGTTCATGAGAGTGCACATGAATGGTGGGGCAATGCCGTGAGCGCTTGTCGACCCCATGATTTATGGATACATGAAGGGCTGGCCACTTGGAGCGAGTCGCGCTTGCTGGAGTGGCGATACCCCGACAGCAGCTTATACATCGATTATTTGGTGGGATTGCGGGATCGCATCCACAACAAGCAGCCTGTGGCGGCTAAGAAGGGCACCCACAAACGCCAATTAGATACTGATGTCTATTACAAATCGGCTTGGATGTGGCACGGAATAAGACATTCTGTGCCTTCAAAATCGCGCTTTGATGAAGTCCTTCGGCAGTTTTACCAACAATACTGCTACAAAAACCTTGATACGCGTGTGCTAACCAATTTTTGGTGTACGCAACTCGGTGCGTCTTATGCAGGAATTTTTGATCATTATTTATTCAGAGAACACTTGCCTGTCTTGGTGTGTGATAAAATCGGAATCGATTCGGAAGGGGTTTATAGCCTAAAAACCCATTTTAAACGGGTTTCCAAAGAATTTCAAATGGGAATTGACTTTGGAGGTGGTCATTTTATTCCACAAAGCAGGAAAAAAACGATGGTTCAGGTGCGGGGCGACCTCGAGAACATGTTGGCCAACCTTCAACGGAAATACCTGATTGAGGTTCAACTCAAAAACCATTAAACTAGGTTCTCGCCTGCTCAGGGTGTGGCTTCAGAATTTCCGACCAAATAATGGCCTTTCGAAGATCGGCCTTTGGTAACGATTCTGAAGGTTCAACTGCAGCGTTTGGATGGCTCATCGTTTTATCGGTCTTGCCCATTTTGTTTTGGGATGGGCTTGGGTCCGTACCCCCGCGGTTGACCTTATAGGCTGATTCGATTTCCTCTAAACTGTTCAGTTCCTGATCTATTTTTTCCAGGCTACTTCGGTCCGATTCCAATGTTTCTTGGCTATCACGATGACGCGCAACAGGCTGTGTTTTGGTGCGGTTCTTTCTGCTATAATAATGTTCGGGTGCCTGACGTACCGGCTCTGCCGCAGTTGGATTCGTCATTGGTTTGTTTTCATCTACAGGTCGAACAGAATCGGGCCTCGGGTTCGAAGTAGTGCTTTCGTCGATCAATTCCTTGAGCCAATCGGGTAGTTGTGGCTCAGTTTCCTTGTTCATGGGTTTGGAGGTGGGCGCCTCAGGCATTTGGTCTACTGAGGTCTCTGATCGCTTGCCCTTGCTCTTGTTCCCCTTTTTCGTCCATGAATAAATGGTGTATGCCACTACCGCAAGGGTGTATACCGACGTAGGAAAATCAAAGTCCATATTCATAGAGGAGCAACCTACAAATATAGTCAAGAATGTTGGCTCAATACCTCTTAAAAATGGGTAGCACATTAGGGCTTTGCTTACTATGTTTGCCCTCCCGTATCGCAAAACAATGAAACTGAAAACCATAGAAATAAAAGGGTTCAAAAGCTTTGGCGACAAAGTTGCCTTGCAATTCATAGATGGAGTTACGGGTATTGTGGGCCCCAATGGTTGTGGTAAAAGCAATGTTGTGGATGCACTGCGCTGGGTCTTGGGCGAACAAAAGACCCGCATGCTTCGAAGTGAAAAGATGGAGAATGTGATCTTCAACGGAACCAAAAAGCGGCGACAGGCCAGTATGGCGGAGGTTCACATCTGCTTTGAAAACACCTCGGGTTTGTTGCCAGTCGAATATAGGGAAGTCACCATCAGCCGCCGACTCTACCGAACTGGTGAAAGCGAGTATATGTTGAACGGTGTGAATTGTCGACTGCGCGATATCTCAACCTTACTCATGAATACGGGTGTGGGAAGTGATTCCTATGCCATTATGGAGCTTCGCATGATAGAAGACATCCTCAGCGATAAGGATAATTCACGCCGTTTATTGCTTGAAGAAGCAGCAGGAATTTCGCGCTACAAAGCGCGAAAAAAGGAAAGCCTTGCCAAACTACAAGAAACCGAACAGGATTTGAGTCGGGTGGATGACTTAGTCCACGAAATTGAAAAGAATATGAAAGCCCTTCAGGCACAGGCAAGGCGGGCGGAAAAATATGTGCGTATGAAAGATGAGTACCGCACACAGGCGCTCCGTTTGGCCGCCACCCAAATGAGTAGTTTGGGTTCGGATTTGGCTCGACAGGAATCGGAATGCCAGCAGTTAGCGAGCCAACAAATTGAGCTTGACGCAAAAATTGCCTCATCTGAGGCGGCCGCTCAGGAATTCAAGTACACACTGATCAGACAGGAACAAGAGTTGAGGGCGCTGCAAACTCAGGCCCGAGCCTACCTCGACGAAACACGAGCCCTTGAACAAGCCAAGCAGTTGGGTGGCGAGAAACTCAGCAGCCTTCGGCGACAAGAGCAATTAATCAGCGAGCGTTTGTCGTCTGATCAGGCGACATTAAATGAGCTGATCCGCATTCAATCGGATGCGCACGAAGAGATTCAGAAACTATCGCTTCAAGTCGCACAGTATCTTGAAGCCAAGAATACCCATTCATCCCAGTTAAGTGAGAAACAGACGGAGTTGGACGCCTCTACAGGGCAACTTCAAAAGAAAAATCAAGTGCTTCAAATACTCACTGCGGGTATTCATGCGCACGAGCGACAACAAGCGGTAGAATCGGGAAAACAGGAATCGGCCAGGCAAGAGTTGGATCGAATTCAGGGGGAGACCCAAAATGTTGCATTGGAATGGGAAAATGCGCAGGCCATATTGCGCGAAAATGAACAAAAGAGAACCGAAGCACACGATCGATTAACGCAATTACAGGACCAAATTGAGCAGAGTACGCAAAGTAAAAGTGGCTTCGTTCAGCAACGCGATGATTTAAGAAAGGGACTCGACCAATTGATGCGCGAGACTGATAAACTGCGCAACGAGCACCAGCTTACGCGAAGCATGATCGAAAGTATGGAGGGTTATCCAGAGTCGCACAAGTATCTGCGCGACCATGGCAAGTTTGGATCGACGCCATCCGTTGTGGCCGATCTGATGCAGGCCGACCCCGAATGGAAACCGGTTTTGGAAGCGTTTTTGGAGCCCTATCTGAACGATTATTGGGTACATTCGTTTGAGGAAGCGCAGCAGGCCGTATTGCTGTTGTCGGAATCTTCAAAAGGACGAGTAGGGTTTTTCATACAGGAAACACTCATTCAATCGGCATCGAAAGAACTTGAATTGCCGAAGGGTTGTCTGGACGCATTGTCTTTGATTCGTTGTCGGGAAGAGCATATGGCCCTATTCCGTCACTTACTACACGGAGTTTTGGTGTGCGATGAAGAGGCATTATCCCTCTTGGCTCCCGCCGTATTGTCTGGACAATCGAACTGGGTTTTGCTTGGAAAGAATGGTGTGCTCTCGATCGGTAACAATTGGATTTCCGGGGGTTCAATTGGCCTATTTCAGGGAAAAAGAATCGGTCGTGCCCTGCGGGTAGAAGAGTTGAGTAAGTCTATCGCTAAGTCAGAGAAGGCGATTGAGCGTCAGCAATTGGCCCTAACGAAATTGGAACAACAAATAGGTGAAATCAATCAGGCCATAGAGGCATTACCCCTCAATGAGCAGCAGGCAAAATGCACCGAGCTGGATCGCGCAGGCCATCAGATCCGTCAGCAGATTGCCCTCACTGAGGCCGCCTTGACCCGAAATAAGGGTAGAATTACGGAATTGGAGGCATTTTTGGATCGAAGCATAAGCACTTTAGAAACTACGGCTCCTGATTTGGGGACGATGCGCTCTGAGCGCGATCAAATCCAAGCGGCTGTTCTGGAGCTGCAGCCCCTAACGGAATCTTTTCGCTTGGAAGTGGAGCCGCTGAGAAAGCAATTCCATGAATCGAGTCTCGCTTGGCAGCAATCGGTTAGTCGATTGGAGTCGCAGCAACAATCGGTGGATCAGCGCCAACAACAAATTGAACGATTGGAGCACCGAAATATCCAAGACCGCGATCAATTAATGAGCATCAGGGCAGAGGCTGAGCAGTGGCAGAATCAACAAGGACCGGGCGATGATGAATTGGCGGTGCGCTATCGTCAACAAACCGAATGGAACACCCGCCAAGGTCAGGCGGAGGATGATTTTCTGGAAGCGCGTAACCAATTAACCCAACGAGAGGAAGAGATACGAGCTATGCGCCAGCGGAGGGATCAGGTACTTCAAATGTTCCAAATGGCTCAAAACCGCCTCAGCGAATTGCGCATTCGTGAAACCAGCATTCGTGAACGGCTGCGCGTTGAATTTGAATTGGAGCTGGATGCTCTGGAAGAGGTGGCTCCTCTGGACCCGCAACAGCTTATGGGTATGGAACAAAATTTATCGGCCTTGCGTAGCCGATTGGCAGATTTTGGCCCGATCAACCCGATGGCGCTGGAAACCTATAAAGAAGTGGAAGAGCGGAATCAATTTATCGCGCAGCAGCGATCGGACCTCATGGCAGCCCGCGGGAGCCTACTCGAAACCATCGCAGAAATTGATCAAACCGCTCGGGAACGTTTTTTGGAGGCCTTCGGGCAGATTAGAACCTATTTCATCGAGGTTTTTCGAACACTTTTTTCCGATGAAGACGCTTGCGACCTGCAGTTGGTCGATCCGCAACAACCATTGGATTCCCAAATTCACATCATTGCCCGGCCGAAAGGGAAAAAACCTTTATCAATCAATCAGCTTTCAGGCGGTGAAAAATCTCTGACTGCGACGGCCCTCCTCTTCGCGATCTTCCTCTACAAGCCTGCGCCTTTTTGCATATTCGACGAGGTAGACGCGCCGCTCGACGACAACAACATCGATAAGTTCAACCGCATGATCAAGCAATTCAGTAAGCAATCGCAGTTCGTGATCGTGACACACAACAAAAAAACGATGGAAACCACCGATATCATGTACGGCATCACCATGGTGGAGCAAGGTGTCAGCCGGGTGGTGCCGGTTGATTTTAGATCGCTATCACTCAATTGATGAGACTAATCGAATCGCATGCTGTGCACAGGGTGGATTTTTCCGATGATCCAAGAAGCGGCGATGCAAAGCAACAAGCAGGATAGGAGCAGCAAGGCGTTGATGCTCAAGGCTTCATCAAAAGGAAGATACATGGGAACGGCGTCAACGTAGTAGTTTTCCTCATCCAGCGGTATAAATTTCCACTGCTTCTGCGCTGCGTATATCAGGCAAAAGGCTAGGTTTCCCCAAAAAAGACCTTTCAGGCAAGTGAATAATCCCGCCATCACAAACAAAAGGCGGACTTTCGAATTTTCCATCCCCATCGATTTGAGTAGGCCAATCGATGGAACTCGTTCCAGGATCAATATGAGTAGGGCCGAAAGAATATTGACACCACAAACGAGCAACATAATCAGGAGCATGACCCGTTTGTTGAGATCAAACAAGCCCAGCCAGCCAAACAAATTGGCAAAGCGGTCTTTGATGGAATAGGCCTCCCATTGAGGGTCTATCATGTGGCGAGTTGCGCTCACCACATCAGGAAGGGCATCGAGACCGGTCAGATGCATTTCGACCTGTCCGACCTGTTGGGGCGTCCAGTCATTGATTTTTCGAATAAGCGCAAGCGGCCCTATCAGGATGGGTCGGCCATACTCGGCCTCAATTCCCAATCGATAGAAACCACTCACCACGACCGATCGGGCTCTGATCGGATTTTGGATGAAGTAAAGTTTGAGCCGATCACCAAGCTTAATCTTCAACCGGCGCGCGAGTGATTCGGGAATGAGTACCTCAACAGTACCTGTACCATCGTATTGCGCGGGCAGCTTGCCTTGTGTTAACCAATCTTTGCGTATTTCTTGGGGGAAGTCATGCTCGATCCCCTTAAACAAAATGCCTTCGAATTCTTCTTGGTGGTGCGCTATTGCTGCTTTGTAGCCTACTTTCGAGAGTGAAGCAACACCTTTTATCATTTTTAGTGAGTCGATTAGTTCATCAGACGGAGCGATGGGATCTGATTCAAAATCATGGGCCTGAGTCCATTTTTGTACTTGCACATGGCCCGAGAAGGATGTAAATTTATCCGGAATAACCGTTTGGAATCCACCCACAATGGCATACGACAACAAGATGGCGGCAATGCCGCAGGCTGTAACCACAACGGCCAGTCGAAGCATCAATCGTGTAAGCCTGTGGTGGCTATCCCGATTCAGCCTATTCATCATCAGCCAAATTAAGCGCATATCATTTCGTTTTTTTGGATTCCGTATGGGATTCCTTGCCGTCAAAAATAATGCGATCTCGGGCTTTTCTGTCTTATTGATTGCACTGCTTATATCAAGCAATCATTCTGCTTGGGGGGCCAGCATGCCCTTTGGGGAACCCTCAAAAGAACACCCACAATCGCCGATTTGCGGAGCCGATCGATACAGAATGTGGCTGCCTGAACTAAAGGGCAAGAAAATAGGGCTGATGGTGAATCCCACATCTCGGGTTGGTCGGATGCATTTGGTCGATTTCATGCGCAAGAAAAGGGTGGACGTGCGGGTCGTCTTTGCCCCCGAACATGGCTTTCGCGGGGAGGCTCAGGCTGGTGAAGAAATTTTGGACGGCAAGGATGCATCCACAGGAATTCGGGTGGTATCACTCTATGGAAAAAGTGTAAAACCAAGAGCCGAGGATTTAGCGGGACTCGATGCGGTGGTATTTGATATTCAGGATGTGGGCGTTCGGTTCTACACCTACCTCAGCAGCCTGCACTACCTGATGCAGGCCTGTGCCGATCAAAACATCCCCCTTTGGCTATTTGATCGACCCAACCCCAACGGACATTATGTTGATGGCCCAATTTTGGATACAGCTTATCGTTCCTTTGTGGGTCTTCATCCCATACCGGTCGTTCATGGGATGACCCTTGGTGAATTAGCGCGTATGATACAGGGAGAAGGTTGGTTAGATTCTGCTCGCGTATGTCGTTTGGTGGTCGTTCCGATGGATCGCTATCGCCGCAGCCAGCGTTATGATTTACCAATCCCTCCCTCTCCGAACCTGCCCGATGCCCTCTCGGTGGCTCTTTATCCGTCTCTTTGTTTTTTTGAAGGCATCGACGCCTCCTTGGGCCGGGGTACCGACAAGCCATTTCAAATGGTGGGGGCGCCCTGGTTTTTGGGGGGCGACACCATGTTCACCCCGAGATCCATTCCGGGTAAATCGAGTGCTCCACCTTTTATGGGTGTACCGTGCGGGGGGCTCAACTTCACGCATTTATCGGTCGATGATGTACGTTCGACCGCCCGCCTATGGCTCGACCCCTTATGGCTTTTCTGTGATCAAGGAAAAGAACGTGAAGGATTTTTTCTCCCCTTCTTCGACAAATTGGCCGGTAATGTTGTTTTTCGCGAGGGAATTTTGAGGGGTGAGAGCGAGTCTGAAGTGCGGTCGACCTGGATCAATGCATTGACCGAATTTCGGCAACGAAGAGCCCAATACCTTATTTATCCGGATGAGTAATCCAGAACATTTTACCCCATCAGATCCATGTTAGATCATCCCATGTCGGAGTTTCAACCACAACCGATTGTGTTTTTTGGCACACCTCTATTTGCCGCGCGCTGTTTGGAAGTTCTGCACCAGGGGGGTGTACGCATATCGGGGGTGGTGACCGCACCCGACCGTCCGGCTGGGCGTGGTCGAAAACTCAATGAGTCGCCTGTCAAGCGCTATGCGCTGGAGCATGGATTGCCACTTGCGCAGCCAGAACGCTTGAAATCGCCCGAATTTTTGGCGCAATTGCGGATTTGGAATCCCGCCCTGCAGGTGATCGTGGCCTTTCGAATGCTTCCGGAAGTGGTTTGGAATTTCCCTCCGTTGGGCACCATCAACCTGCACGCATCTCTTCTTCCCGCCTACAGAGGCGCTGCCCCCATTCAATGGGTCATTATTAACGGTGAAACCCAAACGGGGTTGACCACCTTTAGACTTCGCCATGAGATTGATACGGGTGATATGATTGGTAAACGAGCGGTGAACATCGATCCTGAGGCTGATGCAGGTGCGCTGCATGATTTATTGCTCGAAGTAGGCGCCCCTCTTTTGCTGGAAGGAGTTCAACAAGTGCTGAATGGCACCGCAGTCTTCGAAACCCAGATTGCTGACCTTCAAACGGAATACCTCCATGCGCCTAAGTTGAGGCCCGAAACGGGGCGAATTGATTGGAACATGGGCGCACAAAAAATTCATAATCTGGTGCGAGGCTTATCACCTTCGCCCGGAGCCCACACATTATACAGGAGCGAGCAGATGAAGATCCTGCGCACCCGCCGCGTAGTTGGCCCCCTCAACTTGTTGGCCGGCCAAACAACCAATATCGATGGAAATTGGTTGGTGGGTTGTGGCGATGGTCTTTTGGTCATTGAACAAGTGCAAGCCGCGGGCGCACGACCCATGAGTGCACAGGATTTTTTGAGGGGTCACCCTGAAATGAAGGAAGTTATATGGGGTACTTAGGTGTGCCAACAGGCGCCTGCCATGTTTTGGGGTACGTAGTGAGCCGTTTTGCGCCGCACATCAACCTCCATTACTTGAGATAAGCTTTACATTGCAATTGCTCCTGAAGGCGTTTTCCCCATCCCGATCGATTGAATGAGGTGTTACCCAGTATATCGACCTCCCGGATTCCATGTCGGGCGTTACTCAGCAGGATGGTATCGGCGACCATGCATTCATCAAGGCCGATTGGTTGTTCATAGGGAGCAAGACCAACTTCCGATGAAAATTCTTCTAAAACAAGACCCCGCATCACACCCGGTAGACAGCCCTCCGACAAAGAGGGGGTCAAAATTCGCTTGTCTTTCACCAAAAAAATATTGCTGCTGCTGCACTCAACCACTCGGCCATCGGTGTTCAGCATCAGCGCATCGTGCCAGCCCCTCATGCGCGCCTCCCGAGCCGCCAACACATAATCGAGTGCCGCCATTCGTTTAACCTCCGGTCGGGTGATGGGCACTTTGCGTTGCTCCGCCACCCCAATACGCAAGGGTGATGAATCCTGCTGGGGGTAGGGCAGGGGTGCCTCTTCAGTGCGCAACATCAGGCAAGCACGATCCTCCAGGGGGCAATAACGACCCTCAGAAACACGAAATGCATAGATTCGCCAAACGGCTCCGGCCCCCGTCGAATGCAGGTGATTGCGGGCAAGTTTCTCTAAGGCAGCGCTCAATTCATTGTGGTCGACAGGCATGTCGAGCCCAATCTGTCGCGCGCCCGAAAAGAGACGGGTGAGGTGACGTTGCAGCCAAAGCAGTTTCCCATGGCCAAAGACAATAGACTCAAAGAGACCATCTCCGTAGCTGAATGCCCGATTGTGCTCAAGAGCAGGGAAGTCACCAACGCCTGTTGCTCGCCAGTTTTCTTTTGTATAGATAAACCACACAGGGCGAAAAATAAGTACAACTAATCGATTTTCGGACTATCTTGTTGCTTTTTATTCCCCTTCTTGTTGCCTTTTATTCCCCTTCTTGTTGCCTTTTATTTCCTTTTCATTATCATTGCCATAACATTATATTCTGTTGCTTATGCAAACACTCGGACAATTTATCATTGAACGTCAAAAGGAGTTTCCGTTTTCAAAAGGGCATTTATCGCGATTATTGCGTGATTTAGGCATTGCCGCGAAAATTGTGAACCGCGAAGTGAACAAGGCGGGTTTGGTGAATATATTGGGCGAAACAGGTGGTGTGAATGTGCAGGGTGAGTCGGTTAAGAAGTTGGATGTTTTTGCTAACGAACAGTTTATCGCTGCCTTAAGCGCCGGGGGTGAATGTTGCGCAGTGGCGAGTGAGGAGGAAGACGATATCATTCCTATCCACTCCGACGTATCGCGCGATGCCAAGTATGTTGTGCTGATCGACCCGCTCGATGGAAGTTCCAACATTGACGTGAACGTTTCCATCGGAACCATCTTTTCGATTTATAGACGGATTTCGGAATCCGGTCCGGGCAGCCGCGAAGATTGCCTTCAGGCCGGTAGGCACCAAGTAGCGGCCGGCTACATCGTTTATGGATCATCAACTATGTTGGTCTATACCACAGGGCATGGGGTAAATGGCTTCACCCTGGATCCTTCGATCGGGGAGTTTTGCCTATCGCACCCCAACCTGCGGATTCCTGAGGATGGTAACATATATTCAATCAACGAAGGGAACTATTTGGATTTTCCTGAGGGTGTAAAAAAGTACATTAAGTATTGCCAGGCTCAGGACCCCGCCTCAGGTAGGCCGTACAGCTCACGTTATATCGGCTCTATGGTGGCTGATTTACACCGAAACCTAATCAAAGGAGGGGTATTCATTTATCCGGCCACCAAGAAATCACCCAACGGCAAGCTACGTTTAGGCTATGAGGGCAATCCCATGTCCTTTATTGTGGAACAGGCGGGCGGAAAGGCATCGAATGGCTACCACCGAATTTTGGACATAAAGCCAACTGAATTGCATCAACGGGTGCCCATCGTATTGGGCAGCACGCAAATGGTGGAAAAAGTGGAAGAACTAATCCGTCAACACGATCCAGTGGCTTCGAATGAGTATTTTATTGGATGATCGACACTCCCCGACAGGATATAGCGTCTTTAAGTCAGGTGTCAGTGCTTATTTAGGATCATGCATCAATGCACCAAGGCGTCTGCGCAGCATGAATTACCAAAGGCTTCTTATCGCCCCAGCTCCTTTTTAAGCGCCTCCAAAAAGCCCTTCACCTTCACCAAGCGCACAAGGATCTCATGTTTGGGGTCCGTTTCCGTAGGAAGAGGCTTCTGTTGAAGTTGTTCAGCAGCTCCTTTTAGTGTAAATCCTTTGTCTTTAACCAGGTGCCTCACCTTTTCGAGTAGGTGTATGTCCGCCTGCGTGTACACCCGATTGCCCTTTCGGTTCTTAGACGGTTTGATGGCGGAAAATTGCTTTTCCCAAAACCTCAGTACGGTGGCGTTCACATCGAGGAGCACAGCTACTTCACCGATGGTGTAGTATTTTTTTTCGAGAATGTAGGGTTTGTAGGGCATCAGTCGAATGATTGATTGAGGGTTCCTGAAATTTGTATGAGCCGATCAAATTGGTCGGGGCTAATGTCATCATGGAAGAAATAGACCGGATTAACCTTTCGGCCATCCTTAATAACCTCATAATGTAGGTGTGGCCCCGTGCTTTTTCCCGTATTGCCTACTTTGCCAATGAGTGTGCCCCTACTAATTTTTTGTCCCTGACGAACCGCAAAGGCCGAGAGGTGAGCATAGAGTGTCTGATAGCCAAATCCATGGTTGATGATCACCGCATTGCCATACCCACGATCCATCCGAAGCAATTTCTCCACCCGACCATCACCCGTAGCATAAACTGAGGTAGAAGTGGGGGCGGTAAAATCAACCCCTTCATGCATTTTAAGTGTTTTGTAGATGGGGTCAATTCTGTATCCAAAACCAGAGGCGATGGAGGTTAAGTTTTTATTGGAAACAGGTTGAATGGCAGGAATGGCCGAAAGCAATTGCTTTTTGTCGCTCGCCATACGGGCCAACTCATCATAGCTCTTGCTCTGGCGGTACAATCTTTTGCCCAGGTTCTGAACCCGCTCGGCCGTTTCTTCGATGAGTTTTGTTTGGTTGCGCGACATGATCGAAGAACGCTGGGCTTGGGTCGATATGCCCGAGCGCACCCTATCACCAAGCGGCTCCGCTTCAAAAATGACCCGGTAGATCTGGTCGTCGCGTTGTTCCAATTCTCTTAATGCCTGCTCGGCCAGTTCAGTTCGTTGTTGCAGCAATTCATATTGAAGGTTCAATTGCTCAATATCCCTGAGTAATCGCTTTTCTTTGGGTGAATCAATATAGGTATAGGCAATCCCCACGACGATAGCGGAGAAAACAAGAACGGCCGACAAGAATCCAAAGATCCGAAGAGCACGCTGCCACCAACGGATCTCAACTTTTTCGAACCGCAAACGGGCGTCGTTGTAGTAGTATTTGATTCGGGCCACAGGCGAAAATATGATTATTTTTGCGCACTTTCAGCCAATCAATCCGATTAGATCCGCCAAATACAATCCGCCAACTCCGAATTCTGACTGACTTTATGAACAACGTCCTTTCCGCCGAACAAGTACGCCAAAGGTTTCTGGATTTTTTTCGCCGCAAGGGGCATCACATTGCAGACCCTGCGCCCCTGGTGGTAAAGGGCGATTCCACGCTTTTATTCACCAATGCGGGCATGAATCCTTTCAAGGATATTTTTCTGGGATTTGCAAAGGCCGCGCACCCACGCGTGGCCGACACCCAGCCATGTCTGCGTGTATCGGGTAAGCACAACGACCTCGAAGATGTAGGACACGATACCTATCACCATACCCTGTTCGAAATGTTGGGAAATTGGAGTTTTGGTGATTATTTTAAAGAAGAGGCCATTGCCTGGGCCTGGGAATTGCTGACGGTAGAATTTAAGTTAGATCCAGATCGGCTTTATGTAACCGTTTTTGGAGGCGACGAAGGTGATGGCCTTGCATACGATCAAGAGGCAAAATCCCATTGGTCGAAGTGGATCGACAGCAGCCGAATATTACCAGGCTCTCGGAAAGATAATTTTTGGGAAATGGGTGATCAGGGTCCATGCGGCCCATGTTCGGAGATACACATCGATTTGCGAAGTGATCTGGACCGCGCCGAAGTGGATGGTGCCGTGTTGGTAAACAACGACCACCCTCAGGTGCTCGAGATTTGGAATCTGGTGTTTATGGAATTCAACCGAAAGGCCGATGGCAGTTTAGAGCGGTTGCCTCAAAAACATGTTGATACGGGCATGGGTTTTGAACGCTTGTGCAGAGCATTGGTTGGGGCTTCGAGTAACTATGATACCGGCGTTTTTCTTACCCTGATTGAGGCCATCGAAAGGGGTACGGGTATGGTCTACGGAAAAAGTGAACCCACTGATATCGCCATTCGTGTAGTGGCCGACCACATCCGGGCTGTTTCATTTGTGATTGCCGATGGTCAGCTGCCTTCAAACACCGGAGCCGGTTATGTTTGCCGGCGCATTTTAAGAAGGGCGGTTCGGTATGGCTACACATTTTTGGGTCGTTCAGAGCCATTTTTGCACCTATTGGTGCCTGTTTTATCCGCACAAATGGGGGGGATGTTCCCTCGGTTGAACAGCCAACTACAGACCATATGCGATATCATCAAGCAGGAAGAGCTGACTTTTCTACGTACTTTGAGTACTGGGCTGCTCAGGTTGGATCAATTGATGAAAGACGCCAAAGCATCTGATGCTACTCAGCTTTCGGGGCATCAGGTTTTTGAACTGTTTGATACCTATGGATTTCCAGCCGACCTCACCGCCCTCATTGCCCGTGAGAAGGGATTCACAATTGATGAGATTGGATTCGAGCAGGCGATGCAGGAACAGAAAAATCGATCGCGGCAGGCAACCCGACAACAAGCTGGCGACTGGATTCGTTTGGGTGATGATGCTTCAGGGTCAATATTCACGGGATATCACCAAACCGAACAGTCAACCACCATTCTGGCCGCCCGTCGGGTTGAAAAAGCAGGTCAACATCGGGTTCAACTCATATTAACAGGCACGCCTTTCTATGGAGAATCGGGTGGTCAGGTGGGTGATACGGGCGTATTGATCCATGAATCCGGAATCACTGTGCCGGTCCTCGATACCATTAAGGAAAACGGGCAAATCATGCACATTGTAGCACAAATGCCTGATGAACTCGAAGGCAACTGGACAGCCCGGGTCGACGCAAGCCGTCGTCAGCTCATTTCGGTGCATCACAGTGCAACTCACCTGCTGCATGCAGCCTTGCGCCAGGTTTTGGGTACACATGTTCAACAAAAAGGCAGTTTGGTGGGCCCGGAATCCCTTCGTTTCGATTTTTCGCACGGTGCACCGCTGTCCGATGATGAAGCAAGAAAAGTGGGTGAGATTGTTAATCAGCGGATACTGCAGGCCATCGACCTCAAAGAAGAAACGGGTGTTTCTCTAGATGAGGCGACCGCAAGAGGTGCAATGGCCCTTTTTGGGGAGAAATATGGTGAAACCGTACGGGTCATTACTTTCGACCCCGAATTTAGTGTAGAGTTGTGTGGAGGCACGCACATAAGTAATTCAGCCCAAATTGGCAGCTTCTTTGTGACCGCGGAAACAGGCGTGGCGGCCGGTGTTCGGCGAATAGAAGCGGTGGGTGGACAGGCAGCACTGCGTTTTGTATCGGATCGAATGGCCCAATGGCAACAGATTCATGAGACGCTGAGATCTCCTCGAAATCTGCCCGAGCAGGTTCAAAGACTTCAGCAAGAGCTAGCCTCTATGCGAAAGGAGCTTGAAAGGAGGAACGATCAAGCCTTATCCGGCATACAAAAAGAACTATCTACCCAATACGTCGAATATTCAGGAATGCGGTTTTTGATGAAGGTTGTGGAGCTCGATCAAGTTGATCATCTGAAAAAATTGGCGGGTGGATTGGTCAACCAGTGTGGGCTATCTGCCGTGGTTTTGGGTGCAATACATTCGGAGAAAGCCAACGTGGCAATAGCCATTAACCCAACACCTTCTGGTTTAGCCGGTTTGACATCCGGAAGACTCGCCAAAGAAGCGGGCGCAATACTCGGTGGATCGGGTGGCGGATCCCCTCAATTGGCGATGGCTGGAGGTCCCGAAAAAACAAAATTGAACGAAGCCCTAAATTTTGTCAACGAACAATTATTAGCCCACATCAATGCCAAATGATTCAATCAATGAAGCCAAACGAAGATCATCCGTATGAACTGGTAGTGGGTTTAGAGGTTCACGCCCAGTTAACGACCCATTCAAAAGCTTTCTCTTCGGATCCCACCGAATACGGTGCCGCACCCAATACACAGGTCAGTGCTATAACATTAGGGCACCCCGGAACACTTCCCCTCCTGAACCGTCAGGTGGTTGATGATGCCATCCGATTGGGCATCGCCTTAAACTGTACAATTCGGGAGCGCAACGAATTCGCCCGTAAGAATTACTTCTATGCCGATTTGCCTAAAGGTTATCAAATAACCCAGCATACAACACCCATTGCTACAGAGGGCTTTATGGATCTCAAGCAGGCAGACGGACAGGTATTTCGGTTGCACATCACCCGAATTCACATGGAGGAGGATGCTGGAAAGAGTATGCATGATCAAGACCCCTTCGATTCGCTCATAGACCTGAACCGTTGTGGTGTTCCCCTCCTGGAAATCGTAACAGAGCCCGACATTCGTAGTGCCGCCCAGGCGGGTCAGTACCTCACTGAGTTGCGCCGTCTTCTACGCTATCTCGATATTTGCGACGGTAATATGGAAGAAGGTAGCATGCGCTGCGATGCCAACATCAGTGTTCGCAGGAAAGGAAACCCCCAATTTGGAACGAAAGTTGAGGTCAAGAATATGAATTCAATTAGGCACGTTCAAAAGGCGATTGAGCACGAATTCGAACGACAGATTGCCATGATTGAGTCGGGCCAGGTCATCAACAGCGAAACCCGAAGTTTCGATGCAGGCCGAGGGAACACATTTGCTCTTCGTTCCAAGGAACAAGCCAACGACTATCGTTATTTTCCAGAGCCCGACCTACAACCGGTTTTGGTGACTGAAGAATGGAAATTAGCCGTTCGATCTGCCATGCCGCCGCTCCCGGCCGAGTTACTGCATGATTTCACCACACGTTGCGGACTGAGTGAATACGACGCTGGGGTGTTGACCGAAACCAAGGATATTGCTCTCTATTATAACGAAGCAATCAAAAAAACAAAACATTTCAAAGCGGCCGCCAATTGGGTGATGGGACCCGTTAAATCTTGGCTCAATGCAAATGCCCTCTCGATGATTGATTTTCCGATTTCAGCCGAATGCCTTGCACGCTTAACCGAATTGGTGGAAGAGGGTGGCATTAGCCATACGGCCGCTGTGCAAAAGTTATTTCCTGCCCTTCTGAATGAGCCCAAAGCGGAACCGTCTGAATTAGCCAATCGCATGGGATTGCAACAGCTGAAAGACACCGATGAGTTATCGCGATTGGCGCAGGAGGTGCTTCTGGCTTGGCCTGATAAGGTAGCCGCCTATCGATCGGGCAAGAAGGGAATGATCGGACTCTTTATGGGCGAGCTTATGAAGAAATCGGGCGGTAAGGCAGATCCAAAATTAGCTACAAGGCTTCTGGAGGGGCTACTGGAGGGTTGAACCTTCATTGTTTGCCCCATGCCCGGTTCCTGATGTCAGACAACACTTGTCTATTTAACGCACACTTAACACGCCATGGGTCATTCAAACAATAACTTTGTGTCGAACAGCGACACTTATATGCCCACCTACAAAATCCTGGTTGCCGAGGATACGCCAGACACGCGTGAAATCATCGAATACACCCTGAAAAAGGAAGGATTTGAGGTTTATGTGACCCCGAACGGGCAAGAAGCACTAAAAAAGCTGAAAGAAGTCACACCCGATGTCATTATTCTCGATGTGATGATGCCCGTTCTCGACGGAATTGAAACCTGTCGCCAGATCAGAAAAATGGATCGATTCAAAGAAGTTCTGATCGCTTTCCTTACCGCACGCGAGGAAGAATTTGTGGAAGTCATGGGATTTGAGGTGGGGGCAGATGATTATATCCCCAAACCTATCAAACCCGCAGCCTTGGTGAGTCGGATCAACGCCCTCATCCGTCGGGCCGCCCTCACCCGAAATGTTTCACCCACTCGAATAGAGATGCCTCCGCTCATCATAGATCGGGAAACCTATTCTGTAACACTCAACGGAAAGGTGCTCCCATTGGCACGCAAAGAATTCGAACTCCTTTATCTTTTGGCTTGTTCACCCGGAAAAGTCTTTAATCGGGATAAGATATTGGAGTTGATCTGGGGCAATGACGTAGTGGTCATAAACCGCACTATAGATGTGCACGTGCGAAAGATCAGAGAAAAGTTAGGAGATGACTATATTGTAACCATTAAAGGAGTAGGTTACAAGTTCGTCACCCCGTGAAAAACCCCACCCCGCGCGCGCTCGCCTTATTATCGGGCTTAGTTTTTTTTGTGTTCCATCAGCCATTGGTGTGGCTAACCAATCGCCTCGATTTCAATGTTTTTTTGCTCAGTTGCGCATCGAGTTTTATGGTGGCCATTTTGGTCTTTTTGGTCGTCGAATATTACCTCTATAGAAAGGTAAAGAGTATTTATAAGTTGATTTTTAACCACAAAACAGGGAAATCGGACACCGACTTGGCTGGTATGCTGGCACACAATCCCCTGGAAGAAGTAACCGGTCAAATCGAAAAGTATCTTCAAGAAAAGGAGGAGGCAAAGCCACGCGAACTGGCTCTTGAGCAATATCGAAAACAGTTCATAGGAAATGTGTCGCATGAACTCAAAACCCCGATTTTCAACATACAAGGGTACGTACATAGTCTGCTGGATGGAGCCTTAGAAGACCCCATGTTGGCACGCCATTTTCTCAAAAAGGCGGCACGAAGTGCAGACCGGATGGAGCAACTGGTCCACGACCTGCTCAGCATTTCCGAGTTAGAAGGGGATGTTGATTTGGACTGGGAGACCTACGATATCCACGATCAGTGTCGCGATGTATGTGAAGCATTAGAGTTTAAAGCGGGAGAGAGAGGCATCACGCTTTCGATGAAGCCAGGTCTACGGCCTCCGTTTTTCGTTCGGGCTGATAAAAAGAAAATTCGACAAGTGTTGATCAATCTGCTGTCCAATTCCATTCGATACGGAAAAGAGAAGGGGAGTACCCTCATCGGTATATATGATATGGATAGTCATTACCTCGTGGATGTGACCGATACGGGAATTGGTATTGAAGCCGAACACCTGCCGCGCCTTTTTGATCGTTTTTATCGTGTCGATGCGTCCCGTTCGCGCGAGCAAGGGGGCACAGGATTGGGTCTGTCCATTGTGAAGCATATAGTAGAAGCGCACGGTCAGCAAGTTCATGTACGTTCTAGCCCAGGAATGGGCACAACTTTTGGATTCACCCTGGCCAAGACACCTCTGCAGTAATCCTCCGTCTTCGTTGTTTTTTCTTCCACCCTGGAGCAAGGGCGAAGCGTATATTTGCCCGCATGAAAGCACTTGGATGGAAGGATATCGTATTGTACGAAGACGATCGCATTGTCGTGGTCAACAAGCCACCCCACATCAGTTCCCTCGATGAGCGTACGGCGCACAAGTCGTCGCTGCTGCAGATGGCACGTTCTGCGCACCCAGGCATCATTTTATGCCATCGGCTCGACAAAGAAACATCCGGTGTCCTGGTCATGGCGCGCGACGAAGAAACCTATCGACATGTTTCCATGCAGTTTGAACACAGAAAAGTGCAGAAATATTACCATGCTGTCGTAGAAGGGATCCATAAAACGGAAAACATGACGGTCGATCTACCGATTGGCTTGGCACGAAATGGTTTGATGCGTATTGATTTTTCAGATGGAAAAGAAGCAGTTACCCATTTTGACGCATTGGAGCACTTTCGTCACTTCACCTTAATGGAATGTCAGCCCGTAACGGGTCGTACCCATCAAATCAGGGTACATCTGAATTGTAGGGGAATGCACATTGCTCACGACTTAGAATACGGTGGAACCATACCATTCCTTTCGCGGATCAAGCGGCACTACCGCATTTCCGAACATCAAGAAGAACCTCCAATGATTAGGAGGATGGCACTTCATGCCCGAAGGATTGTGTTGACCTACGGTGAAGGATTACATCTCAATATAGAGGCACCATATCCCGAAGATATTCGGGTTATGTTGAAGGTGCTCAATAAATATGATGTTTAGACGCCTTGTTGCGGATTCTGGCGCTCTGTTTTTTGGGATTCAGCCATTTGCTTTTTCAGTCGTTCAGCTTCCTTCTTAGCTTTGTCGATTTTCGCTTGAACCTCTGCCCGAAGGACATCAGCGTTTTTCGACATAGAAAAGAAATGAATGTTGTTCTCCCATAAACGGATGTCGTTTTCCAGTTCATTCAGTTGCGTTTGTAGCCTATTGCGGTCGCGTCGCGCCGGGGTGTCTATATTCTGCCCGTCTTCGGATGACGAGTCTCGACGCCGGCTGTTTGGACGACTGTTACCGGAAATCGGCCTGTAGCTATCCGGATTACTGGAGCGCGAAGAGGCGTGTAACTGGTCATAATGGGACTGGAGGGCGTTGCGGTAGCGGTTGTGTATGGCCTCCCTCATCCTAAGGGGTAGGGGAGGAGCTGCGGTCCACCTGCGCTGAAATGCTTGCAGAGCCTCGAGATCGCTTTTATGTTCGCCACTTAGCCCAAAAGCTTCCACTTCCGCCGCTAATGATTCCAAAATTGCCTTGGTTTCCGCATGTCGTGCATCTTGGTCTTTGAAGTGTTCCTTTTTTCGGTTAAAAAATAGGTCTTTAGCCGCTTTGAAACGAATCCAATACTTCTCTCTGATTTTGTGGGGCAGCGAATTGCATTTTTTCCAGTCTTCTTGTAAGCCAATCAGTGTCTCCGTGGCAACCTTCCAGTCGGTACTATTGGCGTGCTCTTCGGCAGCAACACAGATCCTTTCAGCTTCCTGTCGCAGTTGACCCCATTCCTGTTTCCTTTCCTTAAAAAACTGACCCCGCTGCTCAAAAAAGGTGGAAATCAACGAGCGGAAGTTGGTCCACAATTCATCCTGCTGATCGCGCGAGACCGGTCCAATTGCCCGCCAATCCGCCTGAATTTTTTCCACCTTTTGCCCCATTTCATTCCAAGCCGCAGGTGAAGAGGGTAGACCCTGATCGAGCGTATCTTTGAGCTGGCTCATAACGACCGTCTTTAGACGTAGATTTTCAGCAAAAACGGCATCCATTTCGGCTTGTCGTTCACGCCTGCGTTCATGTATGCGGTCAGAGGCCAACTTAAATCGCTGCCAAACTTCTTCGCGCTGTTCGCGAGGAACAGGCCCCGTATTTTTCCAGAGCTCGTGCATGCCCGCGAGTGTACCCAGTGCTTTGTTGAGATCACTCATCAACATCAAAGACTCGACTTGTTCGCACAATCCGATCTTGAATGCCAAATTCTTTTGCATATCAAGTTCCTTCAATTCACGGTTGATGCGTAAATTGGCATAGAATCGATCGATAAGGGCTTGGAAGCGTTTCCAGAGTTCCTGTCGTTGTTCGGCCGGTACATGGCCGATTTCATTCCATCGTTGCTGAAGACCTTTGATGGTGTTGGGTTCCAATTGAACGCCATTTTCCTCCTGTTCGACAGCTTTAGAGAGCTCTGCCAGTATTTCTTCTTTCTTCTTCAGACCCTCGGCCTGCTCCCGCTCGCGGTGTTCACGTTCTTGTTGGCGGCGTTGCTGGTATTTGCTTATGGTATCCATAAACAAAAGGAATAAGGGGTCGGGATCTGGGGCGTAGTCTTCTTCCATTCCACCAGCGGCCAAGTATTCAGCGCGTGCCCTGCGTTTCTCCATGTCGAAACGGTCGTTGAGTACGGCGCGCAGCACAGAAATTTGATCCCTCTGCGTTCGGAGGTCTGTATGTCTGCAAGCTTCTGTGAGTAGGGTTACCAAGGTAGCGGTATCCATGGCGTCGAGCATTTCGGCTGTCATGGCGGGTTCAGATCCCTCCGACACTTCTGCGAAATGTGCGTTTTCGAATTCATCGTGGGCCGCGGTGACTTTCGGGTGGTTTTCATCCATAACATCCACAGGCTCATGACTGCCCGACGCGCTTGTCGATGAAAAGGGCACAACCTCCTGTTCGTTGGGGGGGAGGGTTTCGATTTCCTGAACTCCAATCATCTGAGCTTCAGTTGCATCCTCTTGCGGCAATGCTTCTGTTAATGAATCGGCATGTGATTCCATATGGGTAGATGTGGATGCGTTATTGAGCATCCCGCTGGATACTTCTAGAGATACCGTTGTTTCATTATCCATGGAAACGATGGTGCTTTCTGAGGCCTCTTCACCCTGCACTTCCGAAACGGTCACCTGACCTGTACCATTCAATTCTGGTCGCATTGAATCCTGCTCTAAGTCGCCCTGCATCATGTACTTTAAATAACAATTGATAAAAAATAACCTGCAAACTGCAAAAATACGGAAATTTGCAGGCCTAGCCAAAGAAAAAGTCTGATTTAACCGATGAATAACACGTTCGCCGATCTCAATACAAGGTTTTGTCTGGTTGAATGTCCGCGTGATGCCATGCAGGGTATTCAACAATTCATCCCAACGGAAATCAAGACAGCCTACTTGAATCTGTTGCTGGAGGTGGGATTTGATATCATCGACTGTGGTAGTTTTGTATCGCCTAAAGCCATTCCGCAAATGTCGGATACGGCTCAGGTACTGAACGCATTGAATCGGGCCAACAGCCAGTCGAAACTACTTTGTATTGTGGCCAACGAAAGAGGGGGTGAGATGGCATATTTTCATGAACAGGTCGATATCCTTGGCTTTCCGTTTTCGATTAGCGAAACATTTCAGATCAATAACACAGGGGTTGGCAGGGCCGTGGGCTTGGAAACCATTGCTCGACTCGTAGAAGGCTGTGCGCGGCACCGCAAAGATTTAGTGGTGTATCTGTCGATGGGCTTTGGCAATCCGTATGGCGAAGAATATGTCCCCGAAATGGTTGGCCTTTGGACCACTAAACTGATGGAATTGGGTGTTCGCACCATCTCGTTGAGCGACACGGTGGGTGTGGCCAGCCCGGAGCAAATTGGTAGCTTATTTGCTTCTATCAAAAGTAATTTTCCACTGATGGATTTTGGGTTGCATCTGCATGCGCATCCGGCTCAGCGCGACGACAAAATTGCGGCAGCCTATTTCAGCGGTTGTAGGCGATTCGATGGGGCATTACTCGGTTTCGGAGGCTGTCCGATGGCACAGGATGAGATGGTCGGAAATTTGGCTACCGAACATATTGTTCAATTCGCGAAAAGGAAGGGCTTTCAATTGAATTTGGTTACGGAGAAATGGCATCAGGCCCAATGGATGGCCACAGGAATTTTTGGTCGCTTTCATTAACCGAAATTGATACACCGAAATTGACATGAAAATCCAAGAATCCGAATCGCCTTGGCCTCTGCGCAAAACCAGGCTTTTTTTTATTTTATCAGGTTTTTTCATCACCAACACGCTGCTCGCAGAGTTTATTGGTGTAAAAATATTTTCTCTGGAGCTGAGTACCGGGTTCAAACCCCTGGATCTTCATTTTTTTGGTTTGGAGCACGTCGGATTCAATCTCACGGCGGGTGTCTTGTTGTGGCCCTTCGTTTTTATCATGACAGACCTCATTAATGAGTATTTTGGGGTTAAGGCCGTTCGACAGTTCTCTTGGTTTGCCGTAATGCTCATAGCCTATGCTTTTTTGTTTGTGAGCTTAGCCATTGACTTGGTGCCGGCAGGATTTTGGCCAGCTTCTCAGTTCGAAAATGGAATTCCGGATATGCAAAAGGCTTACAAGGCCATATTCGGTCAAGGCCGCTGGATCATCGTGGGTTCAATTGTGGCGTTCTTGATCGGGCAATTGGTGGATGTTTGGGTATTCCATTGGGTAAAATTCAAAACAGGTGAAAAGTGGATTTGGCTGCGTGCAACCGGTTCAACCCTTGTTTCGCAGTTCATCGACAGCTTTGTCGTTTTATGGATCGCCTTTTATTTGGGGGCTGACTGGCCACTTTCCACGGTTTTGGGTATCGGTTTGATTAATTATGTGTATAAGTTTGCTGTTGCGGTATTGCTCACGCCACTGATCTATCTGGTTCATCATGGTATTGAAGGCTACCTGGGGCCAGCGCTCGCCGAAGAAATGCGCCGCGAGGCCATGATTTAATGTTTATTTAATGTCAAGGAATTGAAATCGAGAAATTTCCCCGTACCTTTGCGAAAATTTTAAAAAAAAAATGAAAAAATTTCTTTTCCCTGTAGTAGCATTCGTTGTGCTTCTCACCGCTGCCTCGTGTTCTAAAGAAGGCAAACTCAACAAAAAATTGGACGGAACTTGGTCTCTCGACAACAGTTCCAAAACCACATTGGGTTTACCCTCCACGGCTGTATTCGAGTATACCTTCACTAAAGATGGTGACGGTGGTACATTCAGCAACTACTTCAAATTTGATATCTTGGGCTTCCCGGTTGAAGACACGGTTACAGGTACCTACGTTCTGATCGAAGATGAGAAAATCGTTCTCACTGAGACTGGTTCTACAGAAAAAGATACAGTGGACATTACCGAATATTCCTCAACCAACATGACTTGGAGTGTTCAAGATGATTCTACGAGAATATCAATCTCAATGACCAAAAAATAAAACAGGTTCATTGTTTCATTCAATGGAAAGCCGTGGGAAACCGCGGCTTTTCTTTTTTTATTTTTGCACATTCCATTTCAGTGAATAATTCCACTTCAACGAATAATTCCATTTCAAAAGAATAACTTTTTATACGCGTCACAATTCAATCGAAACACAAATGAGAACAAACGACTATTCTATTACAGCTTTACGCGTTTTATTGATTTGCTTGGCTGCATCTGCTACGCGCATTCTTCCTCACCCTGTTAATTTCGGTCCACTAACCGCTGTTGCCTTATTCGCAGGTTATCGGCTTGGTTCTTGGAAAGCAGCGATTCCTGTTGTGCTGCTTTCTGCTTTCTTGAGTGATCTTCTGGTTAATGCATTACTCTATCAGGTAGTTGAGGCGCAGTATTTTTTATCCCCTGTTACCCTGAGCATCTATGGATTTTACATCGCTGCAAGCGTTGCATCAGTACGCATTGACCTTATGAAGCCGCGTACATTGGTTGCTTCCGGCCTTGCCTCTTCCATTTTGTTCTTTTTGATTTCAAATGGAGCGGTTTGGGCCACATCTACCTCATACCCATCCGGACTTGGTGGATTAATGGCCTCCTACATCGCCGGAATCCCATTCTTTCCATACACCCTGATGGGGGATCTTTTCTACTTGAGTATTTTGGTTCTGGGAACCTCATGGGTCGAACAAAAAATGCCATCGTTT
>SYHW01000022.1 GCA_005799065.1 Bacteroidota bacterium | reverse complement strand
CCGTTTCTGGAGCAACGACCGACTTCGAACCAACTCCCGTTTCTGGAGCAACGACCGACTTCAAACCAACTCTCGTTTCTGGTGCAACGACCGACCCGCCTACTACGCAGTTTTTGATGTGGGACCACCTGTGTGGGGTAATTCTCGATCAGCAAGCACTACTCCTCCCTCCCGAAGAGGCCATGGAGGTGGTGCGCTTCATTCACGACATCCACCAGGCTCATTCATAGAGCAACCTCAATATCTTTATTTGCATGTTATTTGGTCTTTTTTCCTTTTGTCCTTCTTCCGCCCGATCTGCCCCGCTGTGGCAACGGTTGGCGTTTGGCTTGATTTTTTCGGCTGTTCTTGTGCCAACGGCCCACAGCCAAACGGTGACGCTCGGCCTGCCCTATTATGATCAGGTTATGCGCAGGGCGCAGTTGCTGGGCCAGGTCGACACGAACATCTCCTTTTGCCTGAACCCGGTCGACCTCCGCAGGGCGGCAGGCCACGCGCGCTTTTATGGCCTTGATTCGGTGTTGTTCCCCACTGAAGGCTTTGCGACGCCCCTAATGGAGCCCCAGCCTTTTGGTAAGCGAGGACAGGGTGAATGGCACCTTCTTCCTCTGGTGGGACGAATGCGGTATAGTGGTCACCACCCTTATGGCTGGCAAGATGGCCCCATGATTCCGGCCAAGGGTTGGCAACAGCTTAGCTCAATGGGCGCACGCTTGCGCTACGGTCGACTGGAGGTTCAGCTCAGGCCGGAGTGGGTGACGGCCGACAACCAGCAGTTCGACAATCCCCCTGTTCGGGTAGTGAAAATAGATAACCCCGATCGGATGGGGACCGAGCCTTATCGGGCAGCATTTTGGGGTCAATCGTTCGCAAAATTGCATTTTGGCCCGGTTGCCCTCGGTTATGGTTCGGAAAATGTGTGGTGGGGCCCCGGATTGCGCGGGGCCATGCTCATGAGCAACAACGCTCCGGGTGTTCGTCATGCCACCATTCACAGCAACCGACCCATTCGTACGCCCATCGGTCATGTTGAGTTCCAGTTGATGGGCTTTCGCCCGCAGTACTCGGGCTTTTATGGCTATGCTACCACCTATGACACCAGTAGTGTGCCCCCCAGGGCGCCCGACATCCAACCCAACGACTCTCTGGGCACCTCGCCCCACAGCTGGGTGAGTGCGGGCATGGTGACATGGCAACCGTCTTTTATTCCTGGCTTGTTCGTGGGCGCCACACGGGGTGTTCAGATGGTCGACAAGCCCCGGCGGCTTCCGCTCTATTATCTCAGTGCCTTTCTACCCGCCGACACCGAGGGTGAATACAGCGATGAAGGTCAGTTTGGTCGGCGCAATCAATTGGTGAGTGTGTTCGGACGGTATTTGTTTCACCAGTCGAATGCTGAGGTCTATGCCGAAATCGGGCGTGAGGACTGGTGGTTCGACCACCGCGACTTCATCAACGATCCTGATCACACCACGGCATGGCTTTTGGGGATGCGCAGAATATATGGGGGTCACCGCCCCAACCGATTCGTGGAGGTCACTGTAGAATATACCCGTACACAAAACCCCGCGAGTATGATTGCCAGGGGCTTTGGCTATAGCTTCTATACACATAATACAGGACTTGGGTGGACCCACCGCGGACAAATCATGGGTGAGGGCATGCCCCCTGGCAGCAACCGCCACTACCTGGGCGTGCTTTGGGTTCGAGGGCACAAGCAATTCGGCGGCCACATCGAGCGGGTGGTTTATTCAGAAGATATGTTTCTCAGCGGAAGAATGCCCTTTCTCAACAATCAGCCCCAATTTCCGGGTAAGCCAAACTACACCAAGCGTTTTGTTGACATCAGCCCGGCGCTCAGTCTGCAAACAAGGTGGCGGGGGATCATCATAGGATCGACACACCGACTCATGCGCACCTATAATTTTCAGTGGGTCTACCGACCGGGTCGGCAAGCACCCCCTCGGCGCGACAACGACTACAACATCTGGTCGTATGTGCTCGACGCCTTTGTTGTGTATCGATTTTAGAGCATTTTTTTCGGACCCTTCCCTCCGCTTTGTTTTCGGACTCTTCCCTCCGCTTTATTTTTGGGCCCGTCCCTCCGCTTTGTTTTCGGGAGCTACCCCCCACTTTGTATTCGGGAGCTACCCCCCACTTTGTATTCGGATCTTTAAACTCTAACGCTTCGAGCCTCCTACAATTTATCCGTGATGTCTGCTGAGGTGGGCGAAACGCTGCTAGAGAAGTCGCCAATCAGACGGCCCTCTTCATCCACCAGAAACTTATGGAAGTTCCACCGCACCGTGGCATCGGCCTGTCCGTTGAGTGATTTCTGAGTGAGCCATTGGTAGATGGGATGCGGGGTATTTCCCTTGATTTGCACTTTGTCGGACATAAGGAAGTCAACCCCGTAGTTTTTCTCGCAGAATTGGGCTATGCTCTCGGCATCGCCGGGCTCCTGAGCACCGAAATCATTGCACGGGAAACCGATTACAACCACTTTTTTGCCGAATTTCTCGTGGAGCTCCTGGAGTTGCTTGTATTGTGGAGTGTAGCCGCAACGGGAGGCAGTGTTCACCAAGAGCACTTTTTTGCCCTTGAATTGGGATAATTTGACGGATTCTCCTTCAATGGATGTAAAGCTGTAGTCGTGGAACATCTTTTTTGGGGTTTGGGCGTTGGTGCAGGCGGCTGACAGCGTTATCACACACAACAGCAGTTGGGCGAGTAGCTGGCGCAATAGGAGAGGCTGGCGCATATGGGGTATATTTAATTCGCTTTAAAAACGCAGACGCGGGTGAAAAGTTTGCCTGAACTGCATTAGATTTGGGCCAAAACACGCTTTGTTCGGCATTCATCCATCCGTAGAGTTGTGGCTGGCCGGTTTAACCGCCTTTGCCATCACGTATTTCAGCATCCCGGGGATCATTCAGTTGGCACGGTTGAAGCGGCTCTACGATGAGCCCAACCACCGGAAGGAGCATTCATCCCGCATTCCAACCCTCGGCGGATTGGCGCTCTTCGTTGGCTTTTTCTTCTCTTTTGTGTTTTGGGGCTACGACCTGCACATGCGGAGTTTCCACTCTATTTTATCGGCTTTGATCATTTTGTTTGTGGTGGGCATCCGCGACGATCTTTATCCGTTGAAGTCGTGGGTAAAATTGGGGGCTCAAATCGTGGCGGCTTTGATTGTGGTGGTGCAGGGCGATGTGCGCATCACCAACCTATACGGCTTACTCGATCTGCATGATTTGCCTTATTTGGTGACGGTTGCCATCAGTACCCTGGCCATCCTGGCCATCATGAATGGCTTTAATTTGATCGACGGCATCAACGGACTATCAGCGGGGGTGGCTGTGATTGTTTTGTCGACCTACGGCTATTGGTTCTACCGAATGGACAACTTGGTTTTTGTGCTCTTGTGCGTTACCCTAATCGGCTCTTTACTGGCCTATTTGCGCTTCAATTTCGTGCGGAAGGCCAATATTTTTATGGGCGATTCGGGCTCTCTGGTGATTGGATACCTGATTTCGGTCATCAGCATACGCTTCATCCAACAAAGCCGCGAGTTTGAGCCTAATTATTTTTTTAGCATTGCGGGTGCTGTTTATGCCTTTAACTTGTTGATTATTCCACTGTTCGATACGTTGCGGGTTTCTGTGGTGCGCATCCTCAAAGGCTACTCACCTTTTCGGGCCGACCGCAACCACATCCACCATACCCTCATCGATATTGGACTGAGTCACCGCCAGGCGTCTTTGCTCTTGTTTGCCGTGAACCTGGGCTTCATCGCAATGGGTAGCCTCCTCGGCGATGTGCGCCCACGCCATTATCTATTGCTTTGTTTGTTGGTGGCGCTGCTGCTGAGCCAAATCCCCTATTTCATAAAAGGCCTACAAAAAGCAAGGGGAACATACGGAGCCCACAAGTCGAAACTACCCCAAGAAGGGCAATAGGGTTCTGTTTTTAGCCGTATCTTTGCATGTTTTTTTGACCGACGTTCTTTATGTGTTTTTTAAGGGGGAATCGAGTCTGGCTCAACCCAGCTTTAGCCTTTAACATGAACCTAAGCTTATAAATATGTCGTTAAAATGAACCTAAGTCTATAAAATCGGATGAGATATGGGTAATTATGATTTGATTGTGTTGGGCGGAGGCCCTGGTGGCTATGTGGCCGCGATTCGTGCGGCCCAACTGGGTCTCAAAACGGCTGTGGTGGAAAAGGAAGCCATGGGTGGGATTTGCCTGAATTGGGGATGCATCCCCACAAAGGCGCTGCTGAAGAGCGCTCAGGTTTTTGAATACATCAAGCACGCTGGTGATTATGGCATAAAGGTAGCGGATGCTCAGCATGATTTCAGTGCAGTGGTGTCGCGCAGCCGAAAAGTGGCCGACGGAATGAGTAAGGGGGTGGGCTTTTTGATGAAGAAAAACAACATCAGCGTGGTGATGGGGACCGGTCGAGCCTTGCCCGGTGGTCGGGTTGAGGTGACCGATGCGGGGGGGAAAAAGCAAATCCTTTCGGCGCCGCACATCATCATTGCAACGGGTGGACGGGCACGTCAATTGCCGAATATCCCCATCGACGGACGCCGGGTGATTGAATACCGCAAGGCCATGAGCCTCGAAAAGCAGCCTGAGAGCATGCTGATCGTTGGCTCTGGAGCCATTGGCGTGGAATTCGCTTATTTTTATAATGCCATGGGCACGCTTGTTCATTTGGTGGAGTACATGCCGAGGATTGTGCCGGTGGAGGATGAGGAAATTTCCCGAACCCTCGAAAAGATCTACAAGAAGGCGGGCATCGACATCCATACGGGTGCTTCGGTGGAGTCGGTGGTGGTGGGCGACAAGGCTTGTGTATCGAAGGTGAAAACGGATAAGGGCGAATTGACGCTCGAAACGGAGGTGGTTTTGTCGGCTGCTGGTGTGGTGGCTAATATTGAGGGTATTGGTTTGGAGGAATGCGGAATCGCCACCAATCAGGGTAAGATTGTGGTCGACGACTTCTACCGCACTGGGGTGTCTGGCTATTATGCCATCGGCGATGTGGTGAAGGGCCCTGCATTGGCCCACGTGGCTTCGGCGGAAGGCATCATTTGTGTGGAGAAGATTGCAGGTCACCACCCCGAACCGCTCGATTATGGGAATATCCCAGGTTGTACGTATTGCTCACCGGAGATTGCGTCGGTGGGGATGACCGAACAGGCGGCGCGCGATGCGGGCTATGAGTTGAAGGTGGGGCGCTTTCCCTTCTCTGCTTCGGGCAAGGCCAGCGCGGCCGGCCACAAGGATGGTCTTGTGAAATTGGTGTTCGATGCGCGGTATGGCGAGCTTTTGGGCGCACACATGATTGGGGCTAACGTAACGGAAATGATCGCTGAGGCGGTGGTGGCGCGTAAGTTGGAAACCACTGGGCCTGAACTCATAAAGTCGGTGCATCCCCATCCTACCATGAGCGAAGCCATCATGGAGGCGGCGGCGGCTGCCTACGGTGAGGTCATCCACCTGTAAGGTCTCGTTTGAGGAGGGGATTTTCGGGGATTCTTTCGGGATTTTCGGGGATTATCCAGCATGATTCGACCCCCCGTCTTTCGCCTCCGAGCCCTCGTATTTCGCCTCCTGAGTATTTGTTTGGGCCGATAGGGGCCAAAGACCGATGGTGAGCGCTACGCTGAACACCCCCAAAAAGGATCCGGCGAGGACATCTTCAAAGAAATGCTGCGACAGATAAACGCGTGTGTAGCCCACCACAAAGGCCAAGGTCAGTAGAAAGAGTTGGCGTGCCCCTGCCGAATATTGGGCCAGTGGTTTCAACGGTTCGATTAAGCACAGCAGGCTGGCCACTGCAAAAGCAGCGGCTGTGTGTCCGGACGGGAAGCTTTGGTGTCGGTGTTGTTCTACGCCCGGTATAAGGTGTTCGATCTGTGTGCCCAGGGCTTCAAAGTAGGCGGCGGGTCGGAGGGCATCGGGAAATATAAGCTGCTTGCTTGCTTGTACCAAAAGCAGGGTTAGGGTGAGGGCCATCGCAGCTCGCCAGGCTAAAGGGCGGTTGATCACATACAAAACCACGGGGAGCAAGGCAGCGGTGCGTCCATCCCCTAACAGAGTGAGCCAAGGAGCGATTGCATCGGCCCATGGGGCATGTTGGGCATTCATCCACAAGAAAAGTTCCGCCTGTGTGGTGGATATCAGCAACGCCGCACCTGCCAGCAGCAGGAGGCCGTAGGCACAGAGAAATGTAAACAGCTTCTTGCTACTTCTTTTTGGCACTGCTGCTCGATTTGGCAGCTGCTGCGGCGGGTTTGGGTGCCGCCTCAGGGTCGCGCCGGCGTAGTTCTAGCCCTTTCTCCGTATCGGTTGGCCCCCACCGGGGTTCATTTCGGTCGCTGTAGCCTCTTTCCGCGATAACCACCTTATTCTCATAAACCGTATAGGAGTACATTACATATTCATCGTCTTCTTTCACGGCATAGCTGCAGTTTTTGTCGACACTGCCTCCTTGGAAACGCGATTCGCCTTTGAGCTGAAAGAATAGATTGCAGTCGGGCAATTCATCGAGGTCTTGCCTTGGTTCATAGCCCTCGAAGGGTACTTTCTTTTTGTATTCACCCGCCACGGCGGATATATCATACATCGTGAATAGGACGGCTTCTATGGTGCCGTTGATGCCGTCGGTGAGTCGAAAGAATCGTTGGCTGATGGGGTTTCCGTTGCCGTCGGTGATTTCCTCGTAGAGCCAGGCCGCATCGGAGTATAAATTTTCCCACACCCGCACAATGTGTGCCTCACGAACGGCTACTGTGGTGTCGCGCTTTGCGATATTGCGGTTGTCGAAATCGCCGGTCATCCAGGTGAGCAATTGCTTCATTTCCTTCGAAAAGCGGGGGGGGGCCGCTTCAGAGGTAGTGGGTGCAGCGGTGAGCAGGGTAGCGGTTAGGATCGACGCGAATAGAAGTCTTAAGGGGTTCATAGTCGGGTGCTTAGTTTACGAAGGGATAAAAGTACAACTGTCTATTGAAAAATACACAAGGGCTGTGTAAAGTCGACCGAAAATTAGGACTTGTTGACCTTCTGTTTTTTCCTTTCTGGGCTTCGCATGGCTTGTGGCGATGGATTGGTACGTTTTATAAAAACAGCTCCTGCTTGGTGTTCAACAAGCCGCCCACCGATTGTGCAAAACTTCTCACTTTTTGTGGATTTCCTTGCCGCTTTCTTTTCAATTTTTGTTGACCGATTGGTCACGCGATCGGGCCTTTTCCCGAACTGGATGTCTGTTCTTTTGGCAGGCTTTTTTTTCGCGACTAACCCGATGATGATGACAAATATAAACCTATTTCTACCATGATTGAACCGATTCTCCTCGAGAATAAAGACCGCTTTGTCCTTTTCCCCATCCGCTTCCACGACTTGTGGTCCTACTACAAAAATTCCGAGGCCAGTTTTTGGACGGCTGAAGAAATCGACCTATCGGCCGACCTCCACCATTGGAACAACCTGCTCAACGACGATGAGCGGCACTTCATCAAGCACGTATTGGCCTTTTTCGCCGCCAGTGATGGGATTGTGAACGAGAACCTGGCGGTTCACTTCCTCAATGAGGTGCAGTATCCAGAGGCGCGCTGCTTCTATGGGTTCCAAATCATGATGGAAAACATCCATTCAGAAACCTATTCGCTCCTGATCGATACCTATATCAAGAATCCTGAGGAGAAGCATAAACTGCTGAACGCCATCGAAACCATCCCCTGCGTCACCAAAAAGGCGGAATGGGCCCTGCGGTGGATCGACAAAGGGAATTTCCAGGAGCGCCTCATTGCTTTTGCCGCGGTGGAAGGCATTTTCTTCAGCGGTAGCTTTTGCAGTATTTTCTGGCTGAAGAAGCGGGGCCTTATGCCTGGGCTTAGCTTTAGCAACGAGTTGATTAGCCGCGACGAGGGCATGCACCGCGATTTTGCTTGCCTCATCTACACCGACCACCTTCAAAATCAGCTCGACCCGGCTTTGGTTACCCAAATCATTACCGACGCCGTGGAGATCGAAAAGGAATTCGTGACCGATGCCTTGCCTGTGCGCCTCATCGGCATGAACAGCGATATGATGTGCCAATACATCGAGTTTGTGGCGGATCACCTGCTGATGACCCTCAAGTTGCCTGCCTATTATGGGGCCACGAATCCCTTCGATTTTATGGAGCTCATTTCCATGGAGGGCAAAACCAATTTCTTCGAGCGCCGTGTTGGCGAGTACCAGAAGGCTGGGGTGACATCCGACCGCAACCAGCAGACCTTCAGCACCGAAGAGGATTTTTAATGGGATTATTTTGATTGCACTTTTAAATAGTATGCTATGTATGTAGTGAAAAGAGACGGCCGCCGGGAGACGATTTTGTTTGATAAAATCACCTCCCGCATCGAGAAATTATGTTATGGTTTGAATCGCGATTATGTGCAGCCGGTTGAGGTGGCTAAGAAAGTTATCGTGGGGATGTATGACGGTATTGCCACCACGCGTCTCGATGAACTGGCCGCGGAGACGGCGGCCTCGCTCACAGCCATGCATCCCGATTACGCCCTTTTGGCTGCGCGCATTGCCATCTCAAACCTTCACAAGGAAACTCTGAAGTCGTTTTCTGAGACCATGAAGGCCTTGTATCACTACATCGACCCGGCAACCGGGCAAAAGGCTCCGCTTCTGGCTGATGAGGTGATGCAGGTGGTGAACCAAAACGCCGAGCAACTCGATTCGGCCATCATCTACTCGCGCGACTACGACTACGACTATTTTGGATTTAAAACCTTGGAGCGTTCGTACCTGCTAAAGATGAACGGCAAGGTCGCCGAACGCCCCCAACACCTGCTGATGCGCGTGGCGGTGGGCATCCACCAAAGCGACATCGCGGCCGCTATCAAAACTTATGAGTTGATGAGCGAAAAGTGGTACACCCATGCTACGCCCACCTTGTTCAATGCGGGTACACCCAAGCCGCAGTTGTCGAGTTGCTTCTTGCTGAGCCTTAAGGAGGATAGTATCGATGGCATATACGATACCCTCAAGCAAACGGCGAAAATTTCACAAAGCGCGGGGGGCATCGGGCTCAGCATCCACAATGTGCGGGCTACAGGATCGTACATCCGCGGCACCAACGGCACAAGCAATGGGGTGGTTCCTATGTTGCGTGTGTTCAACGACACGGCACGCTATGTCGACCAGGGCGGCGGGAAACGCAAAGGGTCGTTTGCCATCTACCTCGAGCCATGGCACGCAGATATTTTCGATTTCCTCGACCTCAAAAAGAACCACGGCAAGGAGGAACTCCGCGCTCGCGATTTGTTCTTCGCCCTCTGGATTCCTGATTTGTTTATGAAGCGGGTTGAGGAAAATGGCAAATGGAGTTTGTTTTGTCCGAATGAAGCCCCGGGTCTTCACGATTGCTGGGGCGATGAGTTCGAAGCCCTCTACCGGCGCTATGAACAGGAGGACCGCGCACGCAAAACCGTCGATGCCCAAGAGCTTTGGTTTGCCATTCTTGAGTCGCAAATTGAAACGGGTACGCCTTATATGCTTTATAAGGATGCAGCCAACCGCAAGAGTAACCAACAAAACTTGGGTACCATCCGCTCCAGTAACCTGTGCACGGAGATCATTGAATACACCTCGGCCGACGAAGTGGCTGTGTGTAACCTCGCATCGGTGGCTTTGCCTCGCTTCGTGACCTCCGATCTGCAGTTCGATCACCAGAAATTGTACGAGATTACCTACACGGTAACGCGCAACCTGAATAAGGTGATTGATGTGAATTATTACCCTGTTGAGGAGGCCCGTCGCTCCAATATGCGTCATCGACCGATCGGAATCGGCGTACAGGGTTTGGCCGACGTGTTTATCCTCATGCGCCATCCCTTCGAATCGCCTGAAGCGCGCAAGTTGAATCGTGAGATTTTTGAAACGCTCTATTTCGCGTCTATGTCGGCATCCTGCGACATGGCGCGCGAGGAGGGGGCCTACGAAAGTTATGCGGGTTCACCGCTGTCGCGGGGTATGTTCCAATTTGATCTTTGGGGGGTAACGCCTTCCAAGCGTTGGGATTGGGATGAATTGCGCGCTCGTGTGGCCCAATACGGCGCCCGCAACAGCCTTCTTTTGGCCCCTATGCCCACCGCATCCACCAGTCAGATTTTGGGTAATAATGAGTGCTTCGAACCCTACACGAGCAATATATACAGCCGTCGGGTGTTGAGTGGTGAGTTTGTGGTGGTGAACAAGCACCTACTGCATGATCTGGTGAGCGAGGGTCTATGGAATTTGGCGCTGAAGGACAAGATTGTGGCGGCCAACGGCTCGGTTCAGAACATCAAGGAGATCCCGGAGCACCTGCGCGAATTGTACCGCACGGCTTGGGAGATCAAGCAGAAGACCATCATCGATATGGCGGCGGATCGGGGTGCCTTTATTTGCCAGAGCCAAAGTATGAATGTCTTTATGACGGATGTGAATTTTGCGAAGCTCACCTCGATGCATTTCTATGCATGGAAGGCGGGCTTGAAAACGGGTATGTATTATTTGCGTACGAAGGCGGCTGCTCAGGCGGTGAAGTTTACCGTTCAACAACATGCGGAACCTGCCGCGAGTCCATCGCCCGTTCCCCAGCCACAGGCGGAGCCTCAGCTGGTGGAGGTGGTGGCTTCTGGCGTTTCGGTCGACACGCAAATGTCTGCCGAAGCCGGGCAAGACCTGCCTGCGGGCCCCTCTATGACGATCGATGAAGCGCGTGCACAGATGACGTGCTCGCTCGACAATCCGGACGCGTGCGAGGCCTGCGGTAGTTGATTGTGCTGCCCGCTCCTGTATTTATTCGATAAACAGCTTGCCACGAGGCCTTATTAGGCGAACGCCCAAAGCTTTTGGGCCGCACATGGTGTCGAAATGGCGGTTCCTTCGCCTAAGGCCTTCCGCCTCTGCTGCCACTAGGCCTGCCGCCTCCTCCGGGTCTGCCGCCTCCTCCGCCCCCGCCAGGTCTACCGCTCCCTCCTCCGGGTCTGCCGCCTCCTCCGCCCCCGCCAGGTCTAC
The DNA here is from genome assembly GCA_005799065.1 of Bacteroidota bacterium. Lineage (GTDB taxonomy): Bacteria > Bacteroidota > Bacteroidia > UBA7662 > UBA7662 > F1-60-MAGs140. Next base: position 682 of record SYHW01000022.1, on the reverse strand, counting down.
CGCTCCCTCCTCCGGGTCTGCCGCCCCCGCCTCCTTTTCTTTGGCCGGAGCGCTTTCCGCCTCCGCTGCTTTCAGCCACCCACACACCCACCGTTCCTATATTTTCGGGCAAATCCATAAGAGGGATGCTCCGCTCGATGAGGCGCTCAATGGCATCGAGTCGCCTACCGTCTTTGGGGTTAATAAAAGTGATGGCGGTACCGCTGCGTTCGGCACGGGCGGTACGCCCAATGCGGTGCACATAATCTTCTGCATCGGGAGGCGCATCGAAATTCACCACCAAATCGATGCCATCCACATCAATCCCGCGCGACAAAACATCGGTGCCCACCAGAATCCTCAGTTTGCTCGATTTGAAGTCGCGCATAATATCCTCACGCTCTGCCTGTTCGAGGTCGGAATGGAACGGCCTTGCCGGCATTTGGCGTTTCCTCAGCAAATGACCAAGTTCCTTGACCTTATCTTTCGTTGAACAGAACACCAAAATGGAGTTGTATTGCGGATCATTTAAGATCTCCAGAAGCAGTGGTTCTTTGTGCTGATCGTAGAGTTTGCATACCCGCTGGTCGATTTTCTCGGCTGGCTTGGCCACCGAAAGGGTCACCTCAGCAGGATTTAGGAGGATAACGGCCGCGAGTTGACGAATTCGAGGAGGCATGGTGGCCGAGAACAGCAGCGTTTG
>SYHW01000021.1 GCA_005799065.1 Bacteroidota bacterium | reverse complement strand
GTATCCCCCCGACCAACCACGTCTTGGATAAGGGGAGTGGATCTACTGAGCAGGGGCTGAACGGGACAGCAGGCTGTGTTAGGTGGGGATTTATAAATATAGTGCTTACGGGGGAAGGGGAAGGATCAAGAGCAAATAAATAGAATATACAAGGCCCTTCACTATTATTTTTTAACTTTTGTTTAGACATTCTAAGAAGTGCATAATTTTACATCCATGAGGTTATTTACAACCAAGTCAATCGAAATACTCAGATGAAGGAGGGCTTCTACGAGCGCATTGTAACAAAGGAGCTAGACTCAGCTTTGAAGAGCGAGGCTGATCAAATTTTGCTGAAGGAACCATTCGCCAAAACGGATGGTGCGATGTTGATTCAGCGCTATTTCCAGAATGTATTAGGTCGAGCTTTCGCCCAAATTACGGCTGAGCGTGACGAAATCGCCAAGAAAAGGCTTATAGAATTCACCAATGAGTTGATAGGCCACGCCGCAAAATTCTTAAATGATCCGGAATTTGAGGGCGATGCCCTTACCGAGCAAGGCGAAATATTGAAGGCATTTTTTCATGCCTCAACCTATTCTCAAGCGAAGCTAGAGGATCATTTCAAAGAGGTTTATCCGATTACCGGATTATCGGAGTCTTCTTTGTTTAACGGGAGCAAGCATACCCCAAGCCTCGAAAGTGAGTTAAAAAAGGAAATGCTCACCGCCGATCAAATTTGGTGGTTGGTGTCCTTTTTAAAATTTGAAGGTGTTCGGTTATTCGAGCAAACGTTGCGAAAATTGGAGGAAACGGGAAAATCGGTGAAAATAATCTGCACGGTTTACATGGGTGCCACCGATTTAAAAGCAATTGATTTTTTAAGTGGGTTTAGTAATGTTGAAATAAAGATATCCTTCAATACCAATCAAGAGCGTTTGCACGCCAAGTCATATTTATTTATGCGCGAAACAGGCTTTCATACGGCCTATATCGGTTCATCTAACTTAAGCAGGTCGGCGCTCACCAATGGTCTAGAGTGGAATTTAAAAGTCACACAGCAGGAAATTCCACACATTATTTCCAAATGCAGAAGTACGTTTGAAACATACTGGAACGATCATAATTTTGAGCTTTACAAGGCTGAATTACATAGAGAAAAATTGTTGCTCGCTTTGGAGCGTGGCAAAAATCCCAAAAAGGACGAGGAAATTACAGGGTATTTTGATTTGAACCCTTTTCCCTTCCAGCAACAAATCCTGGATCAGTTAGCACAGTGCAGATTAAAAGGTGAGCAAAGGAATTTGCTTGTTTCGGCCACTGGAACCGGAAAAACGGTAATTGCTGCATTCGATTTCAAGAAATATCTGAAGGCAAAGCCCACTGCGAATTTCATTTTCGTAGCGCATCGTGAAGAGATTTTGAAACAGGCGCGTTATACGTTTCGCCAAGTTCTGAAAAACAATGATTTTGGTGATCTCTGGTTCAGTGGTGAAAGTCCGGCATCCTATAATCAATTATTTGTGACGATTCAAACACTCAATAACCGCATCGAGCAACTTAGTTTAAAGGCTGATTTCTACGATTATATCATCATCGACGAGGTCCACCACAGCAGTGCTTCGTCATACCAAAAGCTGCTTAATTATTTCCAGCCCGAAATTTTATTGGGATTAACCGCAACTCCGGAACGCCATGATGGGTCGAGCATCACACAATTTTTTGGTCATACTATTTCAGCAGAAATGCGTCTCCCTGATGCGCTCAATCAAAAATTGCTTTGCCCATTTCATTATTTTGGGGTCACCGACGAAACGGATTTGAGTCGTGTCTCATGGCGTAGAGGTCGATATGATATTTCAGAATTGGAGCAGATCTATAATGAGGATAGCAGACGTTCATTGGAAATTTTGCGCAATTGCGAACGCTATTTAACGGATTTTCGCGACGTGCGTGCCATGGGATTTTGCGTTTCAAAGCGGCATACAGAATTTATGAGTCATTTCTTTGTGACAAATGGAATGCGCGCGGCTTATCTACATTCCGATAATGCACATGAACGCCATAGACTGTTAAGTCTATTTCGAAATAAGGAGATCAATTACCTGTTTGTGGTTGATATTTTTAATGAGGGGGTCGACATTCCTGAAATTGATACCCTCCTGTTTTTAAGGCCGACAGAGAGCTTAACCATTTTTCTGCAACAGTTGGGCAGGGGTTTGAGATTGCATGAGGATAAAACGTGTCTTACAGTCCTGGACTTTGTTGGCCAGCAACATGTTGAATACAGTTTTGAGCACAAATTCAGGGCAATGATTGGCAGGACACATACGCGCATGAAGGATGAGCTAGACCAGGATTTTCCAAACTTGCCACTGGGCTGTTCCATAACCCTTGAAAAGACAGCTCGCGAATATGTGCTTCGGAATATTCAGAATGCATACGGCTCTGGTATAAATTCGGTTTTGCGAGCGCTCAAGCGCTTTTCTGAGGATTACACTCTAGTGCTGAATCTGAAGAATTTTTGCCACTATATGGGTTTGAAACTGGCGGAGGTCTATAAATCAAAAAAGCTTTTGTTTCAATTGATTGCGCAGAGCAAAGGTGAAGAGCCAATACTCTTTGAGCACTCGGAGCGCATTGCTCGGGTGATGGGCAGCACTTGGTTGGCCACAGACAGCGAACGATACTTTCGATTTTTGTTGTCACTTGTGAGGGGTGACAGAATTGATTTATCGAAGCGCTCAAATCAACAATTTCTTTTGATGTTGTATTTTGATCTGTTCGAAGAGGCGCCTCAAACCCATTCGTTTATCGAACTCCAAAATAGGCTGGAGCAATATTGGTCTAATGGCCATCTTCGAAATGAGGTCATCTCATTTTTGGAATACCGTTTGGAACTATGTGAATGCATAGAAAAGCACATGTCATTAGGCATTGACAGTGCTTTGATGCTGCATGGGCGGTATACACGCAATCAGATTCTGGTTGCGTTGTCGGAAAGCGATCTGTGGAGGAAAGCGAGCAGTAGAGAGGGGGTTTATAGAATCAAAAACGCCAAGATGGAGCTGCTTTTTGTGACACTATTCAAGACGGACAGCAGATTCAATGCAAGCACTATGTATCATGATTATTTCATCAATGATCAACTTTTTCACTGGCAAAGTCAAAACAGTACGACCCCAGAAAGTGAAATCGGACGATCATACATTAATCAAAAGGCATTAGAAAAGGAAATCTTACTTTTTGTTCGAGAGTCAACGGTCGATGAATTTGGCCATACGATGGCCTTTGTTTTTTGCGGTAGGCTGCATTATTTGAGCCATGTGGGAAGGAAGCCCATGAGCATTACCTGGCGTTTAGAAACGCCGCCCCCGGCTATGCTTTTAGAGGAAGGCAGAAAATTAGCGGCCGGTTAATGTAGCTTGGTAAAAATAATTTCGGGTAAAATACTTAGTAAAATTTCTTGATATCCTAAATATTATTAAAACACTATAAAATTGAACATTGCAAAGTTCAGACCCCATCAAAATCGCCAAAATTTTGGTTTGCGTCTCCATAGTCTGGGAAAGGGAACAGTAAATTCAACTGAAACTTTGCGTTGAGTATTTACCGGCTCAAGTGCACGTAGATTTTGTGTATGCTGCCATCGAACCTCCATGTTGTCGCCATTTGAGGTTGCATGGGTTAGTATCTGAACTATTTCCCATTTGTTTCCGTATCGAGCCAGCGGATTTTCGGTTAGAATTTGATTGAGAACTGTGTCAATATCCCAGGCTTTTATAACGAATACATCCTGAGGAATTTGGGTGACATTCTTGAATTCACAGGGTCCAAAAAAAACGACAACGGAAAAGAAAGGGATGTTTGCAAATTGCGGGAGTTTCGATCTTAGCTGTTCTATGTGCCTCTTGTTTTGTAATACAGGATTGTAAAATCTATATTTTTGTTTACCAAATGCCAAGATCTGAGTCCATTCTTTTTGATGTCCCGATCCAAAAATCCAACCGCTGTATTCTTTGACTTCAAACACGATAATTCCCACTTTGGTAGGCACAACCAGGTCAATTTGAGCGAAACGTTTGTATGAGGTTTCAAGATACAGATCGTGGAAAATCGTCTTAGCAGGAATGCCCAAATTAAGCAATTTGAGTAAAAGCTTTCTTTCCGAATCAGTACCTCGATGCAGCTTAGTAACCGTTAATATTTGCTCTCGGTCTTTTTTGAGTTGTTCTAAATTTTGTAGCTTGGGGACAAGAAATAGTCCTGTAAAGGCCACGATCAAGACAAGTGCAATAATAAAATCAATGAAAACAGGCACGGATTAGTATAACAAATAACGAATATATGCGATTGTTTTATTTGAAAGACCTCTATCTTCGTTAAATCAGTGGCTTTTGAACGCATTGTTTTTTGTTGAGAAACCAACCCCTCACTCCCCCAATTCCACCCACCCAACATCACCCCGAATCCCCTTTTCCCCCAATTCCACTTCCCACCTTCACCCCCCAAAGCCTTACACCCCCCAAACCCCTACACGCCTATGCCCGCACAAAAAGACCGCCTCTATGCCGATGTGCAGTTTCTCACCGACATCCGGCCCTTCCGCAACCACCTTAATCTGGATAGCTTGTCGCGGGTTGTTAGCTACATTCGTGGGGCATTAGACCTCCCGGGCTTCGTTTTATCCGAACAAAAGTGGATGGCGGGTGGTCAAGAGTACACGAATGTGGTGGCTACCTGGCGGGGCGATTGCCGGCGCCGCTTAGTGGTGGGGGCCCACTACGATGTGTGTGGCGATCAGCCTGGGGCCGACGACAACGCGAGTGCTGTGGCGGGCCTCCTGGAAACGGCACGGTTGATTGCCGAGCGGAAGCCTAAGACCGACTACGCCATCGAGTTGGTGGCCTATTGCCTCGAGGAGCCACCCTATTTTGCGACCAATCTCATGGGGAGCTACATCCACGCGCAATCGCTGCATGCCCAAAAGGCCGATGTCATCGGCATGATCTGCTATGAGATGATTGGCTATTTTTCGGATTTGCCCCATTCTCAACCCTACCCATCGCCCGAATTGGAGGCGCTCTACCCCCACACGGCCAATTTCATCATTGTGGTGGGCATTCAGGAACACAAGGCTTTCAATGAGCGGGTGTGGCAGTTGATGAAGGCCGCTTCCGCCTCTGCTTCCGCCTCCGCTTCCGCCTCCGCTTCCGCATCGGTGGATGTGCAGGTGGTGAGTTTCCCCGGTGCAGGCGGATTGGCCGGACTTTCAGACCACCGCAACTATTGGACTTTTGGCTATCCGGCGCTCATGATCAACAACACTTCGTTTCTGCGCAACAACAACTACCACCAAATAAGCGACACGATCGATACGCTCGACTTCGAGAAGATGACGGCTGTGGTCGACGCCGCCTACCACGCCATCTCCCATCTGGGCCAGAAAAAATGAACGGCAAAGTCCACTATCGACCTAAATTGCTCCACCTTTGTCGATACTTGTTAGACTCTTCCATATTTCCCAGTGCCTGATAAGTATCGGCCAGTACTGCTAAACATTTTCTATGATTGTTGTTTATTGCCAGTGCCTTGCTGGCATACGCAATGGCCTGATCATAATCTCTATTGAGAAAACTAACGACAGTAATACCCTCGATTATCGTGATATTTCCTGGATCGGCATTGTCCCCTAATTTTAAGTACCTCAATGCATCCGAATACCGCGCCATTAGAGAATAAATGGATGCGAGATTCACCAAGAGTACGGGGTTCTGAGGATCAAGGTTTAGCGCTTTTTCATAATAATAATGGGCTGAATCAAGATTCGCTTGTGCCTGGTACAAGGTCCCCAAGTTGTTGTAAGCGTTCATGTAATCCTTTTTGAGCGCAATGACACTGCGATAGCATCGAATGGCCGAAAGAGTATCGCCATTCACTGTACTTGCCAATCCGGAGTTGTAGAGCGCCTGGAAATTATCGGGCATAATATCGAGGCTTGATTTGTAGTAGAGCAAGGCAAAAGCCATGTATTTTTTTCTTAGCAGCGGATCAGTGGTTTTCAGCGCTCTGTCAAAATAACTACTGCCTAGGCTGTAATGGGTCCTGCTGCTGTTGGGTGAAACCTCTACACCGCGTTCGAACAAGGATAAATTATCTTTCCAATCAGCACTACGCACCAAGCTGGCGTATGAAAACAGAATCACGACTGCCAAACTAGAATAGAGCGTTTTCTTCGACTTATCGGCCTGTGTATCAGATGTCAAAAACTGATCGAGCATCAAGACAAACGCCAGAGAAAAGGCCAGTGAGGGCACAAACAGAAATCGTTCGCCCAGTGTTGCGCCATTAATAAAAAACAAGTTATTCGTTGGGGCGCTGCTGATGAAGTAATAGAGAATGATGAACGAAAGCCAGCGATTTTTTTTGATATGGATCAGCGCAACGATTAAGAGGCCCCCATGAACGACAACCGAGAATAAGGCGGTTAAATCGGGCCAATCAACGATGGGGATCTGATTATAGCTGTAATCCCAGTTCAAAGGCCATGGCAAAATGGTAAGCCTGAGATAATGAAACAAGATGACCATTCTGGTGGCAGAGGCTTCTCCAAGATCTTGCGCATCGTGCAGTACATTGGCAAGCAGGGGCACTCCGATGTCGGGCGAATCCGTGCCAACAACCGCAAAACGAACGCCCAAAAAGAGCAGAGCGACGGCTGCATGAAAAAGTGAGTGCCTCAGGGTTTCAAGAATTGTTTCTTCTTTTATTAACCATTTGCTTAATGGAATAATCACCAAAAATGCAATGGCACTTTCCTTAGATAACATGGCGAGCAGCAGGAAGAAAGCGGATACGATCTGAGACTTGAGATCGGTCGCTTTGAGGATGCTCAACCACGCTAAAAAACCGAACAGTGCGGCTAAAATCTCATCGCGACTTTTTACGCTGCACACCACTTCGGTATGAATGGGATGAACAGCATAGATCATGACAATGCAAGCGATCAGCAGCGGTTTTACGTTATGAAAGAGCTTTCTGAGCAGTTGATACAGCACTTGAATCAACACGACGTAGAGCAGAACATTGAAAAAATGAGAAGCGACAGGAGAGTTGTTGAAAAATTGCTTCTCCAGTGCAAATGAGATCAGTGTTACGGGACGATAGGGTTGAAGCCCTGTGGTACCATCAAACTGATTAAGACTGCCTTTGGTAAATAATTCGGGGAGCGCCGATAGCCCTTTTTGTACGGATGCATGTTTCAAATAAAACATATCATCGTCGAGGGTAAACTGATACCCAGTCGTATTGATGTATAAAAATGCAGAAACAAGGGCGAGAATGACCCGAAGCGTAAGATCACTTAGGGCGTTCTGCCGCATCGTTTGATTCGCTTTGTCGGTTTTTTTCACGGCTGTGGATTCCTTTCGCGATGGGCTGATAAATTTAAAACCTACCCCCCTTTCAGGTGCTGCATAAGGCTGTCGCGCTGCACCATAAACCGCTGCTTTTCGGCGGGGGGTAGGGGGTCCGAAGGGGGTGTTTGGATCCGGGCAGGGTTTACCTGCACGCCGTTTTCCCAAAAGCGAAAGCACAGGTGTGGTCCGGTGGCGAGGCCCGTACTGCCCACATAACCGATTACTTGGCCCTGCTGCACACGTGTGCCTCTGCGGATGCCCTTGCCAATTCGGCTCATATGAAGGTAGCCGGTTTCGTGGGTTTTATTGTGACGAATGCGAACAAAGTTGCCGTTTCCTCCTTTGTAGCCAGCCTCCGTCACCGTGCCGTCGCCGATGGCTCGGATGGGGGTTCCCGTGGGTGCCGCGTAATCGATGCCCAAGTGCGGGCGATTGATGCGCAACACCGGATGAAATCGCCTTTTCGCAAAGCCCGAACTGATGCGGATATAGTCGAGCGGTGCCTTCAGGTACCGCCTTTTCATGCTTTCGCCTTTTTCGTTGTAGTACTGGGTTTTTCCATCGGAGGTCATCCACACAAATCCGTAATACGATTTTCCTTTGTGGCGAAGTTCGGCCGCTTGCACTTGCCGGGCTGGACCCGGACGGCCATCGATCCACATTTCTTCGTGCACCACACGAAAGGAGTCGCCCTCCTGCAAATGGAAGAAATCGACCGTCCAATCGAATAACTTGGTGTAGTTGGCTATTAACTCTTGGGTGGCTCCGCTGCGCCCCATGCTTTGATAGAGACTTCCATCGATTCGGCCACTTTTATAGGCCATTTTACTGGTGGTGGGGCGCATGACCCGCTCCACGCTGGGGGTGTCTGACTGAAAATCGACCCTTAGGTAGCTGTAGGCATCGGGCTCGAGTACCCAATAGGCCAGTTGACCGCTGCTGTCGTTTGCATACCAGGTGTAGGGGAGGCCCGCACGGATTTTCCGGTTGTCGAGGTGCATCCCCAGCCGCTCAATGCTTAACAGCGATTGGGTGGTGCTGGCCCCGCATTGTGCCAATATGCCGCCCAGGTTATCACCATTTTTTACCGTACTGCTCCGCACCTGATATGGGTGTAGGTTAATGCCGTGGCGCAGAGCCGGCACGGCTTCTTTTATCTTGGCGGAAGTCGTTTTGGCTTCTTTTCTCTGGCATGCGGGTAGGGAACCTACAAGCAACAAACTGATCAGAACGCAAAACAGAATGTTATCGGAAAAAAATGAACTTCCTGAGTCGGTTGAAAGCAACCCATAGGCCTTTTGGGGAGCGCTGCCTGGTGAAGCGCTGCCTGGTGAAGCGCTGGAGCGATTGATGCGCATTAGGATTGCTGCTCGTTCATATGGCTGCGCACGCGGTCGTAGATGTGCTTAAACCAAAAGGTGAAGTCTTCAGGACGTTGTACCATCCACCGGTCGAGCTCGGAGGGGGTCACCCAACGGTATTCTGCAACCTCGTTCGGGTCGGGCCGGGCTTCAAAATGCCCGGTTCCAAAAAAAACGTGGTCGAATTCGTGCTCGGTGAGCCCGTTTTCGAATTCGGTGCGGTATACAAACGAAAAGCGAAATTCGAGTGGGCATGTAATTCCCATTTCTTCTTGGAGTCTGCGCAGGGCGGCAGCATGGGGGGTTTCACCTGGTGCGGGATGACTACAGCAAGTGTTGGTCCATAGCCCCCCGCTGTGGTATTTGTCGACAGCCCTACGTTGCAATAGCATCGATCCATTGGGGTCGAATAGAAATACAGAAATGGCCCGATGCAGTTGTCCGAGCACATGCGCATCCTGCTTGGGTGCCACGCCGATTTCATGATCGTTCGCATCCACCAGCACCACAAGGGGTTCGCTTGGTTCGGATACAACAGGCGGGGTATGGATGGTCATATCGGGCAAATATAGGATTCTGCCCCATTGGGTCGACTGCCTTTTTTACTCATGAAATGCGTGAATCGGATCTGTGGAGCGTGTCAGAAGGCAGTCGAATCGAATACAAGAAAGAATTGCTGCCCTGTTATCGTTCCATAAATTACGCGGAAAGCGGTTGATGCTCTATATGCTTTGCGCATTCGAGTATACCGCGGCAGCGATTTGCCCTACTTTATCAAAGGCCAGGGCATGCAACCAGGTGAGGCTCTGGCTTTCATACAACGGCATGTGAATCGTGCATCACATATTGAAGGGGTTTGAAAAGGGGACATTATTCCAAGTTCAGTTTGTGAAGCGTAGTAGGTTGCTTCCGCGGGCAGTGGATGCGCGCCTACCCCACCAAAGAAGCGTGGGAATTTCAGGTGTTGAAGAACACGAACCGAAATGGATCGCTCTTTTGGCATCAATATCGCACCAGGCTAGCACCAGGCTGGCACCAGACTTTTCGGAGCTTGTTGATTTGTTGAATTTTTTGAGGCAGGAACGCAGCAGTCGTGATTTAATGGAGTTTATGAACTGGCGTGACCGCACAAAGTGAGGTTGATTTCGGATCATTGCTTCACCTCCCTCAATCCCTCATACCACTTTCAATCGCCAGCACCTCCCTCAATCCCCAATGGGTTGGGTTTCAATCGGCCTTTGGCAGGGGCGGTGGCGGAGCGATTCGGGGGTTCTCATCCAGGAAAACAGCCGTTCGGGGTGCCGATAAGCCATCAGCCTGGTGCAGCATCCCGCGTTCTTTAGCCAATTCGAGAGCCTGGGGCAAGGTATTCACACGGCCTGCGGGTATTTGTCGGCTCATACAGCCCGCGAGCAAGTCTTCGGAGGATTGCCCGCCCACGGCCGCTTGGAGTGCCTCTTCAATGGCGGCTCTGTTTTGGATGCGACCTGCGGCCTGGCGCCATTCTTCGGGGGCATTTATGTTGAGTTGATGCATCAACTGAGCAAATTGCTTGTCGCTGCCCACGGCGAGCACTACGCGCACACCGTCGCTGCAGGTGTATGCTTGTCCGTAAGGCACAATATTGGGATGCCCCGAGCCCATGGCTTGGGGTTCGTAACCGGCAATGAGGTAGTTAGTTGCCTGATTGGCGAGGGCACTGAGGGCAGAATCGATGAGCGAAACCCGGATCCATTGCCCGGACCCGCTTTTCTCCCGCGCCAGCAGGGCAAGGAGTATGCCTTCTTTGAGTTGATGGGCCGCCAGCAGGTCCATGAGCGCCACGGGCATTTTGTGGCCTTCACCTCTGCGCATGCCGTTGAGGTGAACGAAACCCGCTTCGGCCTGAATGATAGCGTCGTATCCGGTTCTTGAATCCTCTTCGCCATAGCCCGTGATGCTGCCAATGATCAGCCGCGGGTATTCGCGGAGGAGTTCGCCGGGCAGAAGACCGAATTTCTGGGCATCGCCTGGCTTGAAGCTCATCAACAGTATATCGGCATTTTGCAGCAGCGCACGCAATTCGGTTTGCGCATGACCTTGTGCGAGGTCCATGACCAGGCTTTTTTTGCCCCAATTGGCGGCGCAGAAGTAGGCGCTTCGTTGGCCATCAGGGTGTTCGCCTGGTGCGCACCAGCTGCGGGTAATGTCGCCACCAGGTGGCTCTATTTTGGTGACTTGGGCTCCGGCTTCGGCCAGAAATTGACCCGTGGCGGGACCTGCGAGTACCGTGGCGAGCTCAATGACCTGAATTCCGTGCAGGGGTGCATTCATCGGTGGCGGTTTATGGGATTCGGGGCTTGTCGTTGGGCTTGTCGTTGGGCTTGTCGTTGGGCTTGTTATTGTGATTCGGTCCTTTTCCTGTGATACGGTCCTCTTCCATTTATGGTCGGGGTGAATGCGCAGCAAGGAGCTGTCGCCATAACTGAGAAAGCGGTATTCGTGTTGCAAGGCATGTTGGTAGAGTGCGCGCCAACGCTCGCCCACTACAGCGGCCACCAACAACAACAGCGTGCTGCCGGGTTGATGGAAGTTGGTGATGAGTTGGTCGGCCAGCCGGAAATGATATCCAGGTGCGATCATCAGTGCGGTATGAGCCTGGTCGACCTCGAGATTCCGCGCCTCAAGCCAATGAATGATCCGCATGAGGGCTTCTTCCGGATCGGGAAGGCTGCTTCCCCACTGAATTTCGCTGTCGTATGGGGTAAATGCCTTGGGTGAGGGCAGGGATGTGTCTTTTTCCTGCAGTAAGGCCCCGATCCAGTAGAGGCTTTCCAGGCTGCGTAGGCTGGTGGTGCCCACACAAATGAGGGGCAATTGTTCGCGATTGGGTTTTTGGAGGTGTTTCACCAGTCCAAGAAGCAGCTGTTTATCGACCCGCAAGACTTCGCTGTGCATATCGTGACCCCGCATGGTGTCGGCGGTTACGGGCTTAAAGGTGCCGGCGCCAACATGCAAGGTCAGTTCCATCCGTCCAATTCCGGCCGCATCGAGCTGCGACCACAATTCAGGGGTGAAGTGGAGCCCAGCCGTGGGTGCGGCCACCGATCCGGCGTTTTGCGCATAGTGGGTCTGGTAGCGCTGCTGGTCTATGGCCTCAGCCTCGCGCTTTAAGTAGGGAGGAATCGGCATTTGCCCTGCCCGCATCAGCACGTCGGAAAAGCTGAGCTCCGCGGGCTCCCATTCGAAATGAACGGTCAACGCTTGGCCATCCGAAGGAACTTTTCGGGCGGTGAGCCGCAAATCGCTCGTTTCGAGCATAAGTGCCTCGTCGCGCCATCGACGGGCATTACCAGCCATGCAAATCCACCGGCTGCTGCCCGTACGACTAAGGGCTTCATCCCACCCCAAAGGTTGTTGCGCGGGGTTCAGACAAAGCAATTCGACCCGCGCACCTGTGGGCCGATGCATATACAAACGGGCGGGTATGACCTTGGTGTTGTTGTAGAGGAGGATACTCCCCGGAACCAGGATCATGGGAAGTTCCGAAAAAAACCGATCGTGGATGCGGTCTGCACCAGTTCCCCCTGCACCAGTTCCCCCTGCGCCAGCTCCCCCATCGCCTGCACCCCCTGCACCAGTTCCCCCTGCACCAGTTCCCCCTGCACCAGCTCCCCCATCGCCTGCACCCCCTGCGCCAGCTCCCCCATCGCCTGCACCCCCTGCTCCGGTACCCTTTACCGTTGCACCCTCAACAGCTGCATCCAAGAGGCGCGACGAGGATCGGTCAGCGAGGGGATAGGCCGCAATGCGCGCATCCGGAAGTTCATAGGTGAAATCGCTTATTTTTAAATCGGCCGGGTGTTGCATGCCGCAAAATTAAGAGCCGACGCTTATTTTTGCAGGATATGATCAGCATCAGCGAACGCGCCGCCGAAAGAGTAAACAACATGCTCCAAGAGCCTGAGTACCTCCAAACGCCTGTGGTGCGCGTGGTGGTGGAAAGTGGGGGTTGTTCCGGACTTTCCTATAGGATGTCATTTGTGGCCGCTCCAGAACCAGGCGACGAACAGTTCAGCCACAAAGGCATATTGTTGGCGTGCGATAAGCGGAGCTTTTTCTACCTGATCGGCACCGAGCTCGATTACTCCGATGGTTTGCAGGGGAAGGGTTTTCATTTCCATAACCCCAATGCAACACGCACCTGTGCCTGTGGCGAAAGTTTTTCGCTTTAATCGACGCACACGCTGATGCCCTACTGGTTTCGCTATTTCGATATTTTGCCGCTGCGCTTGTGGCTGGTGATCCTGTTGTTTGTGCTTTTTGCATGGGTCGGACGGGTAGCCTTCGGTAGGTGGCAACGCGCAGGACTTGTGGTAGCGAGTTATAATATTCGATATGATAATCCGGGTGATGGAATCCACCAATGGTCGCTGCGGAAGGAACGCTTGGTGCGGGAGTTGATGGCCCAGCAACCGGGGGTTATTGGTATGCAGGAGGTACTTCACAGCCAATTGCAAGCGCTGCGGCAGTTGATGCCGGCCCGATACCAATGGGTGGGTGTGGGCCGCGACGATGGTGGCGAGGCCGGAGAATATGCGCCGATTGGTTATGATCATATGCAGTTCAAGCTGCTCCAACAAGGGGTGTTTTGGTTGTCGGAAACCCCCGAAAGGCCTTCAAAGGGATGGGATGCCGCCCTGCCGCGCATCTGCACCTGGGTGCAGCTCGAATCGGTTCGGGGAAAGCGTCGGTTTTGGGTATTTAATGCGCACCTCGATCACCAAGGGGTGCAGGCCCGGGCCGAATCGGTTTCCCTCATGATGGCCATGGCCGATCGGGTATCCCAATCTGATCCGGTTTTGTTGATGGGCGACTTCAACGACAGCCCCGAGGCTCTTTCCATTCGTGCATTGTCGAAGGCCGGATGGCTCGATGCCCATACCCAGGCGGAAAAGAAAGGGGGAAGCGAGGGCAGCTTTTATGGGTTTGAAGGCGATCGATCGGGTGCGCGGATCGACTATATATGGTACCGAAACCTGCCCGCACCCCGTTGGTATGAGATCGATGGCCCCCCTGGTCGTAGGCCACCCTTCGCATCCGACCACTGCCCGGTCTACGCCCATTTTGCGTTCTGATTTCGATTCAGCTACTTTTACACCCGTATGCCCGTACGCCTCAGTGTGAACATCAACAAGGCCGCCACCTTGCGCAACAGCCGGGGGGGCAACAACCCTGACCTGCTGCAAATTGCACTCGATTGCATTCGATTCGGTGCGGAGGGGATTACCGTGCATCCCCGACCCGATGAACGGCATATTCGCCGGTCGGATGTATTGGCCTTAGCACCCGCACTGTCGGTGGAGTTCAATATGGAAGGCAATCCGAAGGAGCAGATTTTTACCGATTTGGTATTGGCGGTCAAACCAACGCAGGTAACGATGGTGCCGGATGCTACCGATCAACTCACGAGCGACCACGGCTGGGATGTGGTGCGCGAGCGCGAATACCTGACCGATACAGTGAGCATGTTCGCGGAAGCCGGTATTCGCACTTCTTTGTTTGTAGACCCCAACCCCAGCATGGTGGAGGCGGCCATTCGCACGGGCACCCATCGGATCGAGTTGTATACCGAAACCTATGCGCGCATGTATCCTCATGACCCCGAAAAAGCGGTGAAACCATTCATTGAGGCGGCTGAGGTGGCGGTCGCAGGTCGGCTCGGGCTCAACGCCGGACACGATTTGTCGCTGCAGAACCTAACCCTATTGGTGGAGCGGGTGCCCGGCCTTCTCGAGGTCTCGATTGGGCACGCTTTGTTCTGCGACGCCCTCTATTTTGGCTTGGAAAACACCATCCACCAATACCTGAGGGCCATACAACGCGCCACGGCCGCATAACACGCTACGGCCGCCATTTGAAATCAGACCAGCCGTTCAAATCAGTGTGGAATGATGAGGGAATAGGGTTTTCCAAGGGTTAAGGGCAAGAAGCCGTATGTTCTGTATCCCCCGACCAAGCACGTCTTGCGTAGCCATTTGGTTGGCAGCGCTTTGTTTTGTGGGAAAAAGGTCATGAAGTACGACAGAGAAAATAGGGCGCAAATAGACAGCGGGAGATTTGCGCAGGGGCTACTACGTTCTCATCGGTTTGGTGCGCAATGAACTGGGGTCGGATCCACTGAGTGGAGCGGTCTATGTGTTCGGATCCACTGAGTGGAGCGGTCTATGTGTTCGGATCCACTGAGTGGAGCGGGCGCGGTCTATGTGTTTTCCAGCAAAAGCCGGGATCGAGCGTGTGTCATACCAGTTGGTGCCCTCCAGTCCGATGGGAAAGGCTATTCGCTGT
>SYHW01000020.1 GCA_005799065.1 Bacteroidota bacterium | reverse complement strand
AGACGTGGTGGTCCTGATCGACTACCCTGGCTTTAATATGCGGCTTCTTCCATTCCTCAAGCAGAACGGTTTTAAAGTCGTATGGTACATTTCGCCCCAACTTTGGGCATGGAATGCCGCACGCGTTAAGCAAATCAAAAAATATGTCAATCTGCTCCTGTGCATACTGCCCTTTGAAAAGAACTGGTATGCCCAACGCTCTGTAGCTGCCCAATTCGTTGGTCACCCCCTGCTCGATGCCCTGCATGAGATGGCAGTAGACCCCGATTTTGCCTTGAAACATCAACTCAAGCCCGATCAATACCTAGCCCTGCTTCCCGGTAGCCGCACACAGGAAATATCCAAAATCCTCCCTGTGATGCTGAAGACTGCGGCCAGGTTTCCAAACTACCGGGTGGTGATCGCGCAAGCACCCAGCCAACCTGCAGACCTATACCAGCGTTTTTATCACATCCATCCCTTCACGCTCATACAGGGCAACACTTACGAGATCCTTCGAAACGCCCGGGCTGCGTTGGTCACCAGTGGCACCGCCACTCTCGAAACGGCCCTCATCGGCTGCCCGATGTTGGTGGCCTACAAGGGCAGCGCCCTAAGCTACGCCATTGGAAAGCACCTGGTTAAAGTACCCTACATCAGCCTGGTGAACCTGATTGCACAGAAAGAACTCGTTCTGGAATTCATACAACACCGCTGCACCCCCGATAACATGGCCGCTGAGGCCAATCGACTCCTCCATGATTCCCGCCGAAGAGAGGTCCTGAAACAAGGTTTTATTGCGCTAAAAGAACATTTGGGAGGCGAAGGTGCCAGCCAACGAGCCGCAACCGCCATCATCTACGCTGAATAGCGTCCGAAATACTTGATCCTATTTGAAAGACACCCGTGCGCTGATCTCACCCGACGCAAGTACCCGAATGCGAAGCGCGTCATTTCCAAGCGCATGGCCAGCATATTCCAACCGAACTAAATTGCCCGATAAAACGACACCCCCATCGAGTTTTTGGTTCAATGACCCCTGTATTGAGCGTCTGGCAAAATCATAGAGATCCTTCAATTCAAAAACCATATTCTCCGAAAGCTTGCGCCTGATTTTCTCATCCAAAAGCCAATGTGCCGATTTCAGCATCAGGTTGCGCGTATTCAGATCATATTCCACTTCCTTCAAATGCAATCGACGCGTGGCTTGGTCAATTTCAGGTACGCTCAATAAAAACAAAACCCCCTTCTTGATGCCCGTAAAACTCAACTCTATACCCAACTTTTTTCCGGCCGGAAAAAACCGCATGCCCGTTATTCGAATTAGATTCTTTCCAGAGCCCAGCCAAATGGTATCCATAAAAGAGGTCATAAGGGTAGACAATTTGCTGTAGGGTAACATCAAATCCGTATAAATTTGAAAGCCGCTGCCGGCTTGGTGCTGACTTAAATCGGGCAGTGCTGCAGGCTTTGACAGCTTAAAATCGGGCAAAACCACGGGCCGCGCACGCAGTCCCAGGGTGAGGTCCAGCTCAGTTCCTTTAAAACTCCACTCAGCTACACTCAGCGCCGCTGGTTTGATGTGCAGCCATCCCAATTCATCAAGAGGAATGGGTTCCTGTAGGGCACTCCATACGGGTTGAATATACGATTTCAGTGGAACAGCGCCCGACTCACGATCAATCGCCTTTTCCAGCACAGCAAGATTGGGGGTCAGCTGCTTCAGCAATTCATCGTTGATGTTGACCCGCGCAAAGGTGACCCTGCACTCGTCGACCGGTTGAAGATGGGTGAAACGGGTCTCGGTGATGAGCCTCCAACGAGGGTCAAGGGTCAGTTTCGACTCCATTTCAACCTCCATCCGTCTCATCGGTTCATCCCAACCACAAGAAAACGGGATCGGTGGATTCACACAAATTTCCATGATACAACCGGCGCAATACTCTCCTTGAAAACCATATCCCAACGACAAATGCGCCGCGAGTGTTTTTCGTTGCCCGATGACCTTCATCCCCCGTCGCTCCACTTTGTAGCGGTAACGCAAGCCACTACACGGATGTGCGCCACCCGTATATTCCCGAGGCCATTCAGACTGAGCCTTTTCAATGATTGGTGCCAAGTCAACAAGCACGGGGATCGTTAAGCGTGAATCAATCTCTGGTAGCGGATCAACCGCGATCGTGTGTCCCGAACTTTGCGGCGGCAAAGGGTGCAAAGGTCTTCCGCATCCCAGCAAAAGAAGAAACAAACCCAGGGTAATTGACCCGGTAGTATTCGCCATTTTTTCCTATTTTTAGCGTACAAATTTAATCCATCACCATGCAAGGCGTACAAGCGTACATCGATACCCATAAAGACCGTTTCCTAGAAGAATTGTTTGCACTTTTGCGCATCCCTTCTGTATCTGCCAACCCCGATTTTCGCGAAGATGTATTTGAGGCCGCAGAATTTGTGGCGGAGCGTCTCCGCGAAGCGGGTGCCGACCAAGTGGAGGTTTGTCCGACCGACGGCTATCCGGTTGTTTACGGCGAGAAAATCATCGACTCGAACCTCCCCACCGTATTGGTTTATGGACATTACGACGTGCAACCCGCCGATCCCTACGATTTATGGCATTCACCCCCCTTCGAACCCACCCTCAAAGAGGGTAAAATCTATGCCCGGGGCGCTTGCGACGATAAAGGACAAATGTATATGCACATCAAAGCATTTGAGTTGATGATGCAAACACAGCAGCTTCCTTGCAATGTCAAATTCATGATTGAAGGGGAAGAAGAAGTGGGTTCCGCCAATTTGGCTACCTATGTCGAAAACAACCGACAACGCCTCAAAGCCGATGTGGTTTTGATTTCCGACACCTCCATGATTGCCAATGACATCCCCAGTATCGATGTGGGATTGAGGGGACTATCCTACCTCGAGGTAAAGGTAACCGGACCAAACCGCGATCTTCACTCGGGTGTATACGGGGGCGCAGTAGCCAACCCCATCAACGCACTTTGCCATATGATCGCCTCGCTGCACGACAGCAACCGGCACATTACCATACCCGGATTCTACGATCGGGTTCACGAACTCAGCCCATCGGACCGCGACCTCCTCAACCAAGCGCCGTTCGACGAACAAGCTTATATGAATGATCTGGGGGTCACTGGACTCATGGGCGAAAAAGGCTACACCACCGCGGAAAGAACCGGAACCCGTCCGACGCTCGATGTCAACGGCATTTGGGGTGGCTATACCGGTGAGGGTTCGAAAACAGTGCTCCCCTCGAAGGCATACGCTAAGATTTCCATGCGTTTGGTGCCCCATCAATCCTCTGATGAGATCACCCAACTCTTTCAAAAACACTTCGAGCACATTGCCCCTCAAGGCATCACAGTGGAAGTACGGCCACACCACGGTGGCGAACCCGTTGTAACCCCCACCGACTCACCCGCCTACCTCGCCGCTGCCGAGGCCATGACCACTACGTTCGGTAAGACCCCCATTCCCACCCGCGGCGGTGGCAGCATCCCCATTGTGGCCCTATTCGAACGGGCGCTCGGACTCAAATCTGTGCTCATGGGATTCGGCCTCGATTCCGATGCGCTGCATTCCCCTAATGAACACTACGGTCTCTTCAACTTCTACAAGGGCATCGAAACAATTCCCTGGTTTTTCCATTATTTCAGTCAAAAAGCGCGTTGACCCCCCGCGATCGTTCCGCACGGGTTGAGGGCGACTACATCCCCTTAGAAATCATCAGACTTTTGGCCCGGCTGCTTTTGAGCCTGCTTTTTTTGCTCTCAGCCTGGCTCAAGGCCATCGATTATCCATCATTCGAAATTCACCTCCTCACACAAGTAGGTACGGGGTGGACGGCTACGCCTTGGCTCGCAAGCGGGTTAATAGCCGCCGAATTTGGGCTGGGCTTCTATTGGATGAACATCGCATCGGTTAACCGACGATTCGAACAAGCCACCGCCGCCTTACTCGTGTTCTTTTCCGTCTATTTGGGCATTTTGTGGTTGAAACAAGGGAATAGCGTAGATTGTGGATGCATGGGCAGCGCCCTATCCATGACGCCATCCGAAGCGCTGGCTAAAAATTTAGTGGCCGCTGCGCTCCTAGTGCTCACCCGTGGCCAACGAGCACTGTTGCCCATCAACCTCCACCCATGCATATCCACCGGAATCACCCTCGCATTGGCCTTAGGCGCTACAGCCTTCACAACCCCTCCCCCTTGGGGCACGGCCCCCAAGAGCATTAACAAACCCATCAACGACGCCCCCCTATTTCGATGGGGCTTTCCATTCCCCGAACGAGAAGCACCAATTCCTCCGCAAAAGGGAGACCTATTGAACGAGCCGCACGAAAATGGGGAAGTACATGGGGGCCATTCGAGCGGTCGATTAACCGCTGTTCTCAGCGTTCATTGTGGTTATTGTGCCTGGGCAGCGGACCGGATTGGGAAATTAGCGCAGGAATTCCCCTATATGAACATTCGCGTAGTATTGGTTGGCCTCCCCTATGAACTCAATTCATTCATTCATAAACATAACCTCCAATCGACCCATATTTTTCATCCACCCAGCGTAATTGTGCAAGAATTCGTGCCACAAGGCGTCCCCGAAATTTGGTTTACAGCTACTGATGGAAGGCAATGGGCACTAACGCTCCGACAAATTACCCCCGCTAACATCGAAAAACTATCAAAGCATGCTCGTGCGCCTAAAAATTGAAAACAGAACCCAACATTAAATTCCCAAACCGACTATTTTTGAAACAGAATCTTCACGTCATCGAACCCCACATAATCGAACCCCACATAATCGAACCCCATGAACCCAAAACTCAACATATTGCACTCTAGTCGAGGCCCCAACGGCATCCTCTTCTCCTTGTTTTTATCGACAGTCGTTTCACTCACGTCTTGTGCCCAGGACTACACCTGCCAGTGCTATGAAAAACCCGGTGACCGCGACCCCTACACCGTAACCCCCATTCCCGATTCAAAGCGAAGTACAGCCAAAGAGGTATGCGACAACCTAAACGAATTGGCCAGCTCAAGTTTCCCCGAAGCCTACTGCGAACTCAAATAACAAAATGCTCACGATACATTCATTGCGAATCATCCATTCACTGCGGATGACAAACCCAGGTGTTTCACTCATCGCGCTTTGCCTCTTCATTTTTACAGAAACCACCTTGAAGGCGCAGGTGCCTCCTGGCGCATCAACCCTAGAGCGTATGCCCAGTTTGCTCAAATCGGCCGACATAAAGGCTATGTTGCCCTACTTCAATACGAATCTAGAAATCGCCCTACAAGACCGCGAACAAACGTGTACCCGTTCCCAAGCGGAGGTTATGCTTCGGAACTTTTTCGCCAAACACCCACCCAAAGACTTTAAACTCATCCACAAGGGGAGTTCCGGACAAGGCGGCGAGTACCTCATGGGAACCCTCACCACAACAACGGGAACCACTTTTAGAACCAGCATCGTATTATTTGAGAAGAACGGACAGGACTTGGTGCATCAGCTTCGGTTTGAATAATCAGTAACCAAGCGATGCACATTGAAGAATTTATTCGCCTTGCTCTTCAGGAAGATATTGGGGATGGAGACCACACCAGTCTGGCACTTTTGCCTAGCAGCGTCCGCCGAAGCGCCGGATTGAAGGTAAAGTCGACCGGTATTCTAGCCGGCCTATCGGTAGCCCAGAAAGTATTCGAAGCCATCGATCCCCATATCGTTTTCGAGCCCTACCTTTCGGATGGCATTCACGTTCAGGGCGGAGAAATCGCCTTTCAGGTGACCGGATCAGCAAACAAGATCCTTTCAGCCGAGCGCCTTTGCCTCAACATCATGCAACGAATGAGCGGAATAGCCACCTACACCCGACAGGTGGTCGACGCCATCGCCCACACCTCATGCCGGGTGCTCGATACCCGGAAAACCACGCCCCTAAACCGAAGCATAGAAAAGATGGCCGTCGCCATAGGCGGAGGAGTGAACCACCGGATGGGGCTGTATGATGCCATTCTCATCAAAGACAACCATGTTGATTACGCGGGGAGCGTGAAAGAAGCCCTCCAACGCGCAGATCAATACCTGAAGCGGCACCATTTGCATCTTCCCATAGTGGTAGAAGTGCGCACTCTGGAAGAACTCAAACAACTCCTAGACAGCAGCATAAGAGCAGATCGGGTATTGCTCGATAATTTTCAGCCCCATTCCCTGCATCAGGCCGTAGAAACCGTGGCGCATCAAATGCCCACAGAAGCGTCTGGAGGAATCACAGCAAAAAATGCAATAACCTATGCAGAAACCGGGGTCGATTTCATTTCCATGGGATGCCTCACCCAAAATCCACCTCCATTCGACCTCAGCTTAAAAGCAGTTTGAGCAAATTTAGAGAGAAAATACTGCATGGATTGTAGCGGAATGGCGCTACAGCATTTCAGGAACCATGGCCTCATCGCGCTCCACGCGTAGATTTTGAACAATAAACTGCTGCCGCTCGGGGGTGTTCTTACCCATAAAATAAGTCAGCAATTTAGAAATGGTCGTTTCCGGTTTCAAAAAAACAGGTTCCAGCCGCATATCTCGTCCAATAAAGCGACCGAACTCGTCGGGGCTAATCTCACCCAAGCCTTTAAATCGGGTGATCTCGGGGTTTTTGCCCAAGCGTTCAACCGCTTG
The DNA here is from genome assembly GCA_005799065.1 of Bacteroidota bacterium. GTDB lineage: Bacteria > Bacteroidota > Bacteroidia > UBA7662 > UBA7662 > F1-60-MAGs140. The sequence continues at coordinate 14,722 of SYHW01000020.1, read as the reverse complement.
TCTTCGTTCTTCTTCAGAATAGCAATAAATCGTCTCTTGTTTATTACGCACCCGAAACAGGGGTGTATCGAGGATAAACACATGCCCATTTTTCACCAAATCAGGGAAAAACTGCAAGAAAAAAGTCAAAATAAGCAACCGAATATGCATGCCATCCACATCGGCATCGGTGGCCACCACAATCCGGTTGTAGCGCAGACCCTCAAGCCCTTCCTCGATATTCAAGGCATGTTGCAACAGGTTAAACTCCTCATTTTCATAAACAATCTTCTTTTTCAGACCAAAACAATTCAACGGTTTGCCCCTTAAGCTGAATACCGCCTGCGTTTCCACCTGCCGCGCTTTAGTGATGCTTCCCGATGCGGAATCACCCTCAGTAATAAACAAGGTCGATTCATAGCGCTTTTCGTCTTGCCCCTCGTTGAGGTGGAATCGGCAATCACGCAACTTCCGGTTGTGTAGATTCGCTTTTTTAGCCCGTTCATTCGCCAACTTACGTACGCCCGCCATGTCTTTTCGTTCCCGCTCACTTTGCATGATCCGCTTCTGAAGGGCTTCTGCCACCGTCGGGTGCCGATGCAAAAAATCGTCGAGTTCCTTCTTGAGAAAATCTCCAACAAAGGTGCGCAGGCTAACACCGCCTGGCGACATGGTCTGAGAGCCCAATTTTGTCTTGGTCTGTGATTCAAAAACAGGCTCCTGAACCCGAATACTTATGGCCGCCACCACCGAAGAACGAATGTCTGAGGCATCGAAATCCTTCTTATAAAATTCGCGCACCGTGCGCACCAAAGCCTCACGGAAGGCGGCCAAATGCGTGCCCCCCTGTGTGGTGAACTGTCCGTTCACAAAAGAATAATACTCCTCTCCGTATTGCTCGCCATGCACAAAAGCCACTTCCAAATCCGTCCCCTTCAAATGGATTATGGGATAACGAAGGCTTTCGGGGTCCGCTTTTCGCTTCAGCAAATCGAGCAGACCGTCCTTCGACAAATACTTCTGGTTGTTGAACACCAAAGTCAGGCCGGCATTCAAATACGCATAATTCCAGATTTGCTGCTCCACAAACTCATTGATGAATCGGTAGTTGCGGAAAATCTGATCCTCCGGCACAAAGGTCACCAGTGTTCCGTTGCGGTCCTCCGAGGGCAACTCTTCTGTTTCGCTGATCAACTCACCCCCAGAAAACTCTGCCGTCTTCGTACGACCGTCTCGGATCGATTGAACCTTGAAGCTGCGGCTCAACGCATTAACCGCCTTGGTGCCCACACCATTGAGGCCCACCGATTTCACAAACGCCCCTGAATCGTATTTTCCACCAGTGTTGATTCGCGAAACACACTCCAGTAATTTACCCAAGGGTATACCCCGACCATAATCGCGAACGGTCACCTTGTGGTCGCTCACCCGAATCTCAATCGAACGGCCGTGTCCCATCACATACTCATCTATACTGTTGTCGATGACCTCCTTCAGCAATACATAAATCCCATCATCGGGTGCCGTACCATCCCCCAACTTTCCAATATACATCCCCGGACGCAGCCGTATATGCTCACGCCAATCGAGCGACCGAATACTGTCTTCATTATAGGCTACGGGGTTATTGACTTCAGGCATGGACTTGTTGACTTCAGGCATGGACTTGTTGACTTCAGGCATGGACTTGTTGACTTCAGGCATGGACTTGTTGACTTCAGGCATAGACTTGTTGACTTCAGGCATAGACTTGTTGACTTCAGGCATAGGAAGGCAAAAAAAAGCGGTAAACAAACACTTCCGTCAAAAAAAAAGCCGCTGCTCCAAATGTGAAGCAACGGCCTAAAACTAGGTTGACTATTACTTCGTGCGGGCAGAGTTGATGAACGCTTCAGGCTTGAAGGTTGATGAATTCACTTTGTACATCACCACATATGCATAAGTATTATTGGTATTCACCGCCGGAGTGAGGGAAGGTCGTGCATACGCAAACTGAGCCGTCATTTCCTTATTGGCTGGGATTCCTTCAGGAGCAGGAGAATTGGGGTTGGAGCCCATATGGTGGCCAAATGCACCGAATCCTGGGCGACCCGGAATTTGGGCATATCCCCGATACACAAACTTATGGTTGTAAGGACTTGGTGTCAAACCAGCCTGAGGAGCGGTTAAGTTATCCTCTACCACGAAAACAGCCCATGCATAAATACCCATTGGCATGGCCTCAAATGCCTTCATTTTCACGTCGTAATAGACCGAATCGGCAGTAGCTCTGTTCTTGGAGATGGCCAAACCCACCTTCACAGCCGACTCAGGCGTTTGCATCACGGCATCCACATCACTGCGCCATGCAGCAGGTGATGAACCAAAGAAAGCAGTACCAGAACCAAATCCTGGAATTCCCATACTGCCACCGGCAGGGTAATAGGCAGACGCCAAATCATTATTTCCTGGGGCAGAAAATTCATCATTAAAGCCAACTTTCATCACATTCAGCCGAGGTCCGTACGCTGTGGCAGCACTGGTAATGGCCGGGATTCCATTTGCACCACATGGTCCGCACCAGGTGCCGCTAAAATTAACCGCAAATGCATTAAACACCCTTGAAATCTGAAGCGGATCGGGGGTGGGGTCTGGCTCAGGCTCAGGAATCGACTTTGTGCAGCCTGCTGCGACGCCCACCAGGAGTAATAACAACCAAATGTTTTTCATAGAATTTAGGTTTATCAGATTCAGGAGTTAGGATTATAAAAATTTAGGAGGTAAAGATAAACAGAATATCTGTAAAAGGCGCGATTAAAAACGGATTAATCAATGGCCAACTTCGCCGCCTGCAAAACATCAGCCGAATTACCGCCTCGGTGTACGGCAGCAATGATTTCACACTGCTCCCTCCGCCACTTCGGCAGCCAATTCAGCGCGAAAGAGCGTTCAAAAATGCGGCCTACCGGAAATGATGTGGCCTGAAGCGCTACGCCGTTGTAGGGTGTCAGGAGTTTACGGGCCACATGCTTGTGCACATAAGCCGAATCAAGTCCAACGGGGGAAGGGTTCAGCTGAAAGCCCAAAATATTGTTTTCCACTAAATAGACGGTGAGGTATAAGGGAGTCGAGGAAGAATCGTTGAGCCGAATCCTGCAATCGACCACCACAGAAGAGTCGCCTTCGAGCCAACTGCGCGACAAACCCACATTCACGGATGGCAAAACTTCTTTCTCCAAGTTCACATAATTGCTCCATTTCTGATCCGAGATAATGACGCCCGACTCGCCCGTAAACTGCCTTCGATTCACAGAACCAGAGGGGTAGCCCTGGGCGCTCCCCAGCAATGTCTCAATATTGTTACCCTCCGGTAAGGTGAGGTCCTCAGCCTGCCCCGCATACGGCACGCTGTAAAAACCCGTATGAATGCCAACGGCAGCAACCCTACCCGGATAGAGCGACTGGAGTGCTGATATTGTGGTGTGGGCACGTGGACAATTCACACAACGAACACCGGTAAACTCCTCCAGCAAAACCACCCGATTCTGCCGGTTCTCAGGTGTGGACTCCAAATAAGTCGTGTCTTTCAGCCCGGGCGTGCCCGAAGAAAAATCAACAGGTGGCCCCACCTCCATGCAAGAGGTCAAAGCAAAAATAGACCCCACCAGCCCTGTTAAAAAAGGAAAATTGCGCAGCATTCTAAAGCAAAGATAACTCAATTCGCAAGATGGTTTATAGATGTAACAAAATTGTACACGGATCTAGAAGGTCGCCGACATTCCAAAGCGCATCCCGTTGAAAGCCGGTTCTACGCGACAAACGCCACCCGTACAAATGACACCCTGGACCTGGCGCACATAGCCACCCGTCAAACGAAACTTCGGCAAGTTTACTGCACCAAAAACCGTATAATAGTGAATGCGCTTCTCGGGATCCTTGTTGCCATAGTTCCACATATCCATAATACTAAAACTATAGCGGGGGGCAATATTGTATTCCAAAAGTCCCCACCACCAAGAACCCAAATCCTGCTTGGTATTCATGTGCGACAGTTCAAAACGCACGGACTCTTTCTTATTTCTCTTCCAGGTGAGTTCCGTGAATGGGGTAAAAACCTCCACCAGCGGAGCATTCGGCTTGAATTCGTAGATCGACTGGTTGTAGGTAAGCCGCTGAGCACCAAGCATCCACTGAAAACTACGGCTCGGCTTCCATTTATATTCCGCATACAACTCACGAAACAACGGCTGACCCGATAGGTCATCTACATGCGAGCCATTCAGCAACAAGTTGCTCTTTTTGCCTGTTTGAAGCACAACATCGGCTTGAAATCCTTGCTCGCCGATGAGCTGAGTGGCTGGTGCATAGCGTGCCGTTAGGCGATACGTATTCATGCGCGCCGTGGGCGGTATAAAATTCACCAAGCCGTTGTTGAGATTCTCGAGGGGTGAAACCCGAAATTCATAGAAAGAAGTACGCTTATACATCACATTCACTCCCAAACCTTGATGGGAATAGCCAAGACCGGTCATCAAAACCGAACCGGGCTCATTCACCAGGCTACCTTCGCGGTTCAACACCGCTTCGCGCGATTTTCCCGCCGCCTCAAAGCTCCAGCTGAATGCACCTGCATCGAGGCTCCCGTAGGCCGAATAGGCAAAGGCGTTGTATTTGGGCACAAAACGACGGGCGACAGGAAGATTCTCAATGTCGCGCACGACCTGCTGCATCGAGCTGTTGTCGAGTGTACGGTTTACAACAGAAAAGCCCGGCCTAAACTGAATCTTATTGCCGAGGGCCATCCCCCCTTCGAGGTTGAGCCCCTTCAACACCGGTTTATAGGTATCGAACTGGAATTTTTGTCGACCCACAAAGCCCTTAACCACCCACTCATCCGATAATTTAAAGCGTGCATGAAGCCCAAAGAGGGCGTAGTCGAGGTTCTGGCCCCGTGCCTCATAGGCCCTAAACGTCACCCCACTGCCAAATTGATCGTAAATGTTGCCCGCAGTCAACTCGAGCTTATCGAGCTGCTTGCGCACATACCAGAAACCTATCCCTTGGTTATTAAACGCCTTTTGAGGATCCCTTAGCCCTGAGTTCATAAACATGTCGAATCGGATGCCCGCCTGCACATCATCGCTCCGGTAGTTCATGTTCAGCCAGGCTTCGGTCGACGACAATTGCTGGTAGTATTGGGGTGGTATGGGATTTGAGAGGATGTTGGAGTCCAGAAAAAAGAAATTCTGAAACAGCTCAAAATCGCCCGTAATGCGCCCAGATTGCCCATTCTGCCCACTAACCTGACCCATATTCATCCATACAACCAATCCTAAAAGTACGAACCGCAACCAGGCGCGTCCCCCAGAGTATCCCATAAGTCGATTTTTTTGATGCAAATTCAGTGTGTGATGCAATTTCGGTGGAAAAATACGCTTTATGCGGATAAACGTATCTAAATTCCTATTTTTGAGCATGAAAATTCGACCGCTCTCTCGACCGCTCTCTCGACCGCTCTTATATGCAATGAGCTGTTTCGCCTTGGTACTGTGCGCTTCACCCGGTTTTTGCCAGCCAGCCAGCGAAGCAGCCCAAAGAGCCGTTCAGCCTTCTGGTCAATCATCCATTCCTGAAGTGAGTTTGCGCGATACCGACGGCAATTTGGTCGAATTACGTTCCCTGATTAGGCCGGGAAAGCCCACCATTATTTCGTTTTGGGCCACCTGGTGTGCTCCCTGTAAAAAGGAGCTTTCAAATTATGCGGAGTTGTATGCAGACTGGCAAAAAGAGTTTGATGTGGAGGTTTTGGCCATCAGCATCGACGACAGCCGCAATTCGGCCAAGGTAAAGTCCTATATCAACGGAGTGAAATGGCCGTTTCGCGTCCTGCTTGACCCCAATGAGGACATGAAACGCGCCTTAAATTTCCAAACTGTCCCATTTTCCTTGCTCATCGATGCAGAAGGACGCATTGCCTATCGCCACAACAGCTATGTAGAAGGCGACGAATACGTCATGGAAGAGAAGTTGAAGAAACTGAAAGCCGTAGACCAAAAATAGTTCAGCATGGAGGGATGCCACACCATGTGGCCTTCCAATACCTTAAAGCCTTCCCACACCGTGCGGCCTTACAATCCCTTTTCCTGGTAGTAGCGATACAATTCGTGGATGGGCTTGCGCAGAATTTTACCGCAAATGAGCCGATGTCCGAGCAGCACTTCCTCCAATATTTCTCTGAAATAAAAGGCAATGGAGCCTACAAAGTGGAGCGGGAGCTCATGCACCTGATCATAGCGCAGGATGTGGATGCGCAGGAACTCTTCGAAACCCGAGCGCACCAATTGCCGTACATACGGCTCCGTACTGTGTGTCGATAACACCCGCGCCATGGAGGCAAAATATACATTCACATGCGGTTCATGATAAGCCGAATGGAAGATCCCCTCTTTGGTAAGGCCCTTCATTTTCAACTCCTGCTCCAGACATTCGGGCAACAAATGGTAGAGGTAATCGGCCAGCAATCTGCGGCCCAACCAACTCCCGCTGGCCTCATCCCCCAATAAATAGCCCAAGGCGGGCACCACCTGACTCCATCGGGTTCCGTCGTAGTAGCATGAATTGCTTCCAGTGCCAATAATGCAGGTAATGCCCCGGTCATCAAAATTGGTGGCAATGGCGGCTCCAAGGATGTCGTGATCCACCACAACATGCGCATTCGGGAAAAAGATCCTGAGGGGCTGTGCGATCTGCTCATTGCGGTCCAAACTCGAGCATCCTGCTCCAAAAAATCGAAGCTCCGTGATTTGATCGGCTAAGCGGGCCAAAGGAGAGGAAGCGAGCTCCTCTAAAACAAAAGAGGCATCATGAAAAAACGGGTTGAACCCTTTGGTGGTACAAACATCGGCCTCTCGGCTCCCGAATTTCCAGTCAGCCTTGGTAGAACCACTGTCTGAAACAAGTAACATATATCAATTAAATAGATAAAATTTTAGAAATCCGAAAAAGATCGTGATCGAGCGATGAAGAATTCTTGGCAGCTTGGGTGAGGGGTGTAAACACCACTTGGTTGTTGATTAACCCGGCCATCATTCGGTTTTTGCCCTCCAGCAGCCCTTCTATGGCCGCCACGCCCAAACGACTCGCCAACACCCGGTCGAAGCAACTCGGACTACCCCCTCTTTGAATGTGGCCTAAAATGGTAACCTTCATCTCATACCCATCAAATTGCGCCTGAACCTTGCGCGCAATTTCATAAGCCCCCCCCTCCTCATCGCCTTCCGCCACGATCACCAAACCCGAAGTCTTGTTGCGCGACCGCCCCTTTTTCAGATTGTCTACCAAGTCATCGATACTCGTTTTGGTTTCAGGGATGAGAATGTCTTCACAACCCGCCGCAATGCCCGCATGAAGGGCAATATAACCGGCGTCGCGGCCCATTACCTCAATGAAAAACAAACGATTGTGGGCATCAGCCGTATCCCGAATTTTGTCGATGCAATCGACCACCGTATTCGTGGCTGTGTCGTAGCCAATGGTGAAATCAGTGCCATTCAAATCGTTGTCGATCGTACCCGGCAAACCGATTACCTTAATGTCGTAGCGGTTACTGAAATGAAACGCACCCCGAAACGAACCGTCGCCCCCGATCACCACCAGAGCTTCAATTCCCCGCTGTTTGAGTTGATGATAGGCCTTATCCATGCCTGCCTCAGTCCTGAACTCTTCCGAGCGCGCCGATTTTAGGATGGTGCCCCCCCGATTGATGATGTTACTCACCGACCGGAGGTCCATGGGCTGGTAGTCGCCCTGTATGAGGCCGTCATAGCCCCGCACGACCCCCCACATTTCTAAGGAATAATAAATTCCTGAGCGCACCAAAGCCCGGATACAGGCATTCATTCCGGGCGAATCACCTCCCGAGGTGAGGATGGCCACTTTTTTCAGTTGGGTCGACATACGCTTAGACTATAGAATGGCGGAGATTAGAGGCGGAGATTAGAGGCGGAGATTAGAGGCGAAAATGCAGACAAAATATGAAGGGCGAAAAATACCAATTTCAAATCGATTAATTTTTTCTAAATAATTGTTGCGTGAAAAAGAATTTTTTATTTTTGCCTGTCTTAAAAAAGTAAATCTTTCTAATATGAAAAAAATCTTTACGCTTGTAGTGGCGGCTATGGCATTTGTTTATTCCGCAAACGCCCAAAATTTCACCGTTTATTTCGGCATGGATATGTCGCAGTATACAGATCCTATTTCTCCAGCCGGGATTCGTGTTGCAGGTGATTTTGTTTCCAGGGGTGCATCAGTTAATGGCACAGCGCTTCAGGCTTGGGCTCCTGGCGATACAACCTGCACACTCACCAACCTCGGCAACAACGTTTGGGGCATTGGAATTCGCTTCCCGGATAGCGTTTTAGGTCAAACGCTGACTTTTAAATTTGTCAACGGAAATAGTTGGGGGATGAATGAAGGCGCTGCTACCTTGACTGCATGCGGAATCGACGATGGTTTCGGTGGCTTCAACCGCCAGTATTTGTTGGAGGGAACCGCCTACGTTACCTATTGTTGGAATGAGTGCACACGTTGCGACGGAAGCGATCCAATATCCGCAGCCAGTGTAAAATCCAATTCAGTAACACTCAACAAAATTTATCCAAATCCTTTCTCTGGAAGCACCCGTGTTGATCTGAATGTGGTTCAGTCGGGCAGCCTGAAAGTGCGGGTTTACAACATCCTAGGACAGCCTGTGTCCACTCTTTTTGATGGTTTTGCGGGTGCTGGAAGCCTTTCATTGAACTGGGATGGCACCACCCAAACCGGCGAATTGGCACGCGAAGGCGCTTATTTGATCCGTGTAGAAATGGGTCAGAACGCCACCACACACCGCGTTTTGTTGAACCGTTAATCGATTTAATCTCGATATGAAAGCCACGCTTCGTCGTGGCTTTTTTTTTAAATAGAAACCCACATTTCCTATGAAATTCCACTTCGCCGCTGTTTATATAGCCTTTTTTGTATTTGGTCTAGTGCCGACCTCCGCCCAGGTAACGAGCGTACCCCGCTTCCCGACCGATACCGATTCCATAACCCTCTACTTCAATGCGGCGGAGGGGAATGGGGCACTGGCGAATTTCAATGGACCTGTGTATGGACACCTGGGTGTGCTCACCAACCTCAGCACAAGCCCAACCAATTGGCGGCATGTTGTACCCACCACCTGGGGTGTGGCCACGCCACAAACCCTCATGACCCCACTAGGCAATAACCTGTATCGATTTGGTTACCGACCTCGGAGTTTTCATGCCGTACCAACGGCCGAGACCATACAATCACTGGCATTCGTATTTAGGAATACAGATGGCAGCGTTGTGGGAAGGTCGGCGGATGGTAGTGATATCTATGTCCCTATATATCCATCTGGCCAGCTTCAGGCCCGTATTTTCGCACCATCGCGCGGACAATTGCTCGTGCCGGTGCAAACCAATGTCCCATTTTTTGGTGCGGCCTCTCAGGTTTGCTCACTCTCATTGTATGTCAATGGCGTATTGCAGCAGTCGGTGCTGAGCGACACCCTCAGCATCAACCTACAGTTTCCTCAAGCCAATAACTACGAATTGGTGTTCAGTGCCACTTCAGGGGCCACAACGACTTCCGATACCATCCGCCTGGTTTGTCCGCCGGGATCGGTTATTGCCCCCCTGCCGGCCGGTCTCCAAGATGGAGTCAACGAAATCAACGATTCCACCGTGCAACTCGTGCTCTATGCACCTCATAAGCAAAATGTGTTTGTGCTGGGCGACTTCAACAACTGGACACCCGATGTCAATTATTTCATGAACCGAACACCCGACAGCAATTGGTATTGGCTCACCATCAACAACCTGAACCCGGGCGAGGAATACGCCTATCAATACATGATCGACGGGCAACTAAAAGTGGCCGATGCATTCAGCTACAAGATCTTAGACCCTTCCAATGATCCGTTCATCACCGCTGCCGTATACCCCAACCTCAAACCCTACCCCACGGGTAAAACCACAGGCATTGTGTCTGTGTTGCAAACCAATCAGCCGGAATACCCCTGGCGCAACACAAACTTCATCAGGCCCAATCCGCGCGATTTGGTGGCCTATGAACTTCACATTCGCGACTTTTCTGTCGAACGCACCTTTCAACGGGTCATCGATAGCCTGTCCTACCTCAAACGGCTCGGCATCAATTGCCTCAAACTCATGCCAACAACAGAATTTGAAGGCAATAACTCCTGGGGCTACAATCCGATGTTCATGTTGGCGAGTGATAAAGCCTACGGTCCCGAAACAAAGCTCAAGGAGCTTATCGACAGTTGCCACAGCCTGGGGATGTCTGTAGTGCTCGATATGGTGCTCAACCACCAATTCGGATTAAGCCCGATTGTGCGTATGTGGTGGGATGCTGCCGCCAATCAACCCGCCGCCAACAGCCCCTATTTCAATCCCGTGGCCAAGCACGATTTCAACGTAGGCTATGATATGAACCACGAAAGTCCAGCCACCAAACGCTTCGTTCGGCGCGTCTTAAAGCACTGGCTGCAAGAGTTCCGGTTCGATGGCTACCGATTCGACCTATCAAAAGGCTTTACCCAGCGGAATACCCTGGGCAACACGGGTCTTTGGGGGCAATACGACAGCTCGCGCGTTCGCCTTTGGAAGGAAATCTATGATTCGGTGCGGGTGTATGACCCAACTGCGTATATGATCCTCGAACACTTCGCCGATAATTCTGAGGAGCGCGAATTGGCCAATTACGGAATGATGTTTTGGGGCAACCTCAATTACAATTTCAATGAAGGGACCATGGGATATGTAAACAATTCGAACTTCCAGTGGGGCGCCTATACCCAACGTGGATGGTCGCAATCCAACCTCATGACCTACGCAGAGAGCCACGATGAGGAGCGGTTGATGTATAGAAACCTCACCAATGGTAGCTTCAACGCCACCCACAATACCCGTAACATACAAACCGCCCTCCGCCGAATGGAGTTGGTGCCGGTTTTTGAAATGTCGATCCCCGGGCCAAAAATGATCTGGCAATTTGGCGAACTCGGCTACGACTTCAGCATCAATCGCTGTCCGAACGGAAGCATCAACCAAGGTTGCCGCACCGATCCCAAGCCTGTTCGGTGGGACTACTTCACCAATCCAGATCGTCGGCGACTTTTCAATATCTATGCTGCCATGAACCAACTGAAAACGACTGAACCCGCTTTCGGGACCGCCAATTTTAATTTTGCCCTGAGTGGAACATTCAAGCAAATCAGGCTCATTCATCCCTCCATGAACGTGATGGTTTACGGCAATTGGGGGATCACCGATGCCAGTTTCCCCGCCACTTTCCCATCAACTGGCCGTTGGTATGAGTACTTCACGGGCGACAGCATAGAAATTACCCAGGTCACCAATACCATGCAAGTGGAAGCCGGCGGCTATCGTTTGTATACCTCGAAAAAATTGAGTGCCCCCGACCTCGCATTGTCCGATCCGGGATCGGCCCAAGCTGATCTTGCACCCGCGCTGCACATTTATCCCAATCCTAGTTCGGATCGAGCTATTATAGAGCGTTCGGAAGATCAGTCGGGCGCACCTGCCACCCTTGTGGTGCGCAACCTTCAAGGACAGCTGTTGTCGACCTTGCGTATGGATGCGGGCCAATCGGTACTGGAGTGGAACCTGCAATCTGCCTCAGGCCATCAATTGCCTTCAGGCCTCTACCTCATCAGCATCAACGGCATGGGACATGGGCGCTTGGTGATTCGCCTATAGAGCCCGGTTTGGGCGCCAATCGCGGTGCTTTTGGGTTCAATCACTGTGCCGTTGGCGCAAATCGCCGGGCTTTTGGGTTCAATCACTGTGCCGTTGGCGCAAATCGCAACTTCAAACGCCCAGTATTCGAGCAAAGGGCCTCTTATTGGCCTGCACCCAAGTCTCGGCTCTCAGTTGTTCTGCATTCTGAGCAAAGGAATTGAAAAACCATGTTTGCTGGTTAATGACGCCCAAGTCGAGCTGTTGCCTAGCCTGTGCTAAAGATTCTAGCTTCAAGCATCCCGCCTCATAACGGGCCAATCGCCCACCATCGAGAAGAACTACCTTCCAATAGGCTTCACATTCCTTCAAAAAGTTGACGGAAGCGTCGATGCTGCAACCCGATATGGCCTGCACCTGCTCATCCACCCCCAGTATGATGACTTGGTTGAGGAATATGGTGCTGTAGGCCGATAAACGCAATTTATGGGCCGACCAATTGGCGGTAAACTCCGACAAGCGCTCCGCCCATTCGGCCTGTTCATGCGTCTCGAAGGCCCGATTTGAAACATAAACCCAAATCCGGCAGCGGTCAGGCCACTGCAGCGGATTAAATGTTGGCAGTTGATTATGAATCCCCTGTGGTGGGATATTGACGGGTCTCTCAGTCATTTAACACTACTTAACTGAAACCGATGGGGCTGCTGATTGCGATGGGGCTGCTCACTGCTCTGTGGCCTCCTATTGGGGGTCGGAGGAAGCCAACACACCCGACTTGATCATCAACTCAGCAAGATCCAATACTTCTACTTCGTTCTCCTTATTGTGGTGCTTAACCCCATCGCGCATCATGGTCATACAAAACGGACAAGCCACCGCCACCACCGAGGCCTTGGTGGCAAGAGCCTCCCCGCTGCGCTCATGGTGCACCTCAGCCGTACCCTTCTCCGATTCCTTAAACAACTGGGCACCTCCAGCACCGCAGCACAAACCTTGGGCGCGGCTCCGCTTCATCTCCACCAAATCCGCATCGAGTGCCTGCAGCACATCGCGCGGGGCCTCATAGATGCCATTGGCCCGACCCAAATAGCAAGAATCGTGGAAGGTGATTCGCTTTCCCTTAAACGCCGCCCCATCCTTAACCTTCAATCGACCTTCATTGATCAACTGCTGCAACAGAGTAGCGTGGTGCACCACCTCATAGTGCCCCCCCAATTCCGGGTATTCGTTTCGAATAGTATTGAAACAATGCGGACAAGCCGTCACTATTTTCTGTACCCCATACCCATTCATGACCATGATGTTTTGCATGGCCTGCATTTGAAAAAGAAACTCATTGCCTGCCCTGCGCGCTGGGTCGCCCGTACAACTCTCCTCAGTGCCCAAAACGGCAAAGCCCATTCCAACATGCGTTAGAATTTGGGCCACAGCGCGGGTCACCCGACGCGCTCGATCATCGAAACTGCCTGCGCATCCCACCCAAAACAGAACCTCTGGTTTTTCGCCCGACGACTGCCACTGGGCCATCGTACGTATGTTCAATTCATCGCTCGGTGCATTCATTCTTTAGCTTTTAGCGGGTGCAGCCCATCCCAGGCGATCGGCAGCCGGAAACTGCCAGGGAGCGCCATTGTTCTCCATATTGGTGTACATCGATTTCCATTCGCCCGGTTGCTCGCCCGCCTCCATCGATTGGTAGCGCCTGAGCTCGGTTATGATGCTGAGCGGGTTGATGAGGACCGGGCAAGCATCAACGCATGCCTGGCATGTGGTGCAGGCCTGCAACTCCTCAGCAGTAATGTATTCACCCAAAAGAAACTGACCATCGGATCCTAACTCCTTGCCCTGGTCTAATAGCTTTCCCACATCTTCCAAACGGTCGCGCGTTTTCATCATAATACTGCGGGGCGATAACTTCTTACCCGTTATGTTGGCCGGACAAACTGAACTGCACCGACCGCATTCCGTGCAACTATAGGCATCCATGAGCGACTTCCAACTCAGGTCGGTTACATCGCGCGCGCCAAAACGACTGAGTTGTTCCCCATTCGCTGCCTCAACAGGGGCGGCAAACGGATCCGCATTGGGATCGAGCATGAGCGAAACCTCTTTGCGAACACTTTCCATAACGGGTATTTTACCCGATGACGCCAAATCAGCATAATACGTATTCGGAAAAGCCATCAAAATGTGGAAATGCTTGCTGTAGGGCAGATAGTTCAGGAAAGCCAAAATACCAACGATATGCCCCCACCACGCCAACCGCTCAATGGTATGCAGTCCGCCCTCCGAAACGCCATTCAACAAAAACCCAAGCGGCCGGCTGATGAGGTATCCGCCGTGCTCAGGCATATTCGCCTCCGCGATGTTCATCAAAAGAAAAGCGCTCATCAAAACCACTTCAATGATGAGAATCAGATTGGCATCGAGAAAGGGCCAGCCCGTTAGTTCTGGCTTGTGGAATCGTTCCAGCTTTTGAACATTGCGTCGCCAGAGAAAGACCACGCACGATATGAGCACACCCACCGCCAGTACTTCGAAAAATCCAATGATTACCTGATAAAAAGAGCCCAGTAAAGGTTTGAACAGCCTATGTGTGCCCAACAATCCATCCAACACAATTTCCAGCACCTCAAGATTTATCAAAACAAAACCCACGTAGATCACCACATGGAAAAAGCCCGCAACGGGCCGCGAAAGCATTTTACCTTGCCCTAAGGCCACCCGCACCATTTGCTCCAACCTCCGTGCCGGCTGATCCGTACGCGATTCATCCTTACCCAAACGAATGTTCCGGGCAATCGTAGCGATCTTGCGGGCAAACAAACCAACACCTGCCACCAACAATACCAAAAAAACGAGCTGTGCGATCATAGTTTTGAAACAGAATGCAAGATAAGGAAGGAGTAAATAAAAAAACCTTATAAAAACAGGCTATACCGATTTCGGCCCGAGGCCTTTGAAAATGTCGCGCCTTT
>SYHW01000019.1 GCA_005799065.1 Bacteroidota bacterium | reverse complement strand
CGCCCTCTCCGCCACCTCCTTCGGCCCATTGAAGCAAGTTCTTCGAATTATATTTTAACCCAATAAACCACCCCTTAAATACCTCGACTTATGAAAAGAAAGTCACTGTTTGTTTCCTTGTTAATCATCGCAGTTTGCACATTTGGCAGTTTGGCATTCGCTCAGGATGCGCCCGCCGCCGGAGACACTACCATCCAAGATACGGCCGCTGCTGCTGCGCCCGCTGCCGACACTATGGCGAGTGAAGAAGAAGCTGTTGCCCCAGCAGCTGAATCAACAGTCCACCAAGTCATTAAGCAAAAATTCATCGAAGGCGGTTGGGAATGGATGAGCCCGATTTTGTTGTGTATGATTATTGGATTGGCCATTGTTGTTGAGAGAATCATCTATTTGAATTTGGCAACCACCAATACAAAGAAATTGTTAGCCAAAATTGAGGATGCCATGAAGAGTGGTGGTGTAGAAGCGGCAAAAGAACTTTGTCGCAACACCCGCGGACCAGTTGCTAGTATTTTTTATCAAGGTCTTGATCGTGCGCATGAGGGAATTGAAATTGTGGAAAAATCAATCACTTCTTATGGATCTGTACAAATGGCTCAACTCGAGCGTGGATTGGTTTGGATTTCTCTATTTATCGCTTTGGCACCTATGCTTGGGTTTATGGGAACGGTCGTGGGAATGATTCAAGCATTTGATGCGATCGAAGCCGCAGGTGATATTAGTCCGTCGCTCGTTGCTGGTGGTATTAAAGTGGCCTTGTTGACCACTGTAGCTGGTCTGATTGTAGCGGTTGTTCTTCAGATTTTTTACAACTACCTTTTGTCTAAGGTAGATGGATTGGTCATTGATATGGAAGATTCCAGCATTGGTCTGGTAGACATTTTAGTTAAAAATCAGGCTAAAAAATAATTAGGTATTAATTATGGGAACTGAATCCACCATCAACATTTTGTTGATAATTTCTTACATATTGATGGCAGTCAGTATGGTAGGAGCCATTATTTTCCCCCTTTACCACATGGTAACCGATTTTTCCAAGGCTAAAGGTGCTTTGTTGGGATTGATAGGAATTGGCCTTTTATTTGGTATGAGTTTTGTCATGTCAGATAATGAAGTTTTGGCGTCTTATGAGAAGTTTAATATCACCCCAATTCTTTCTCAATTTATTGGGTCTTCGTTGGTAATGAACTATATTTTGGGCATAGCAGTTATTGTAATTGCCCTTCTTGGGGAAGTTTACAACGCTTTTAAGTAATGAGACGCAATCGAACAACACCAGAGGTTAATGCAGGATCGATGGCAGACATCGCCTTCTTGCTCCTCATTTTCTTTTTGGTGACGACAACTATCGATACCGATAGGGGGATTTCTATCCGTCTTCCTCCAATGCCTGAGGAGAATCAGCCAGAAAATGACATCAGAATCAAGGAGCGGAACGTGATGAAAGTTTTGGTGAACGCGAACGACCAGCTACTGGTAAATGGTGAGCTCTTGGGTGTTAAAGAGTTGAAGCGCAGGGCAAAAGAGTTCATAGACAATCCGCGCAAAGATCCCAACTTGTCGGAGAGTCCAACGAAAGCTGTGATATCCTTGAAGAATGATCGGGGCACATCATACAACATTTATATAACAGTACACAATGAACTAAAGGCAGCATACAATGAGCTTAGAGAGGCTAAAGCAAACGCCGATTTTGGTAAACCGTTTGAGAAATTGAATGAAGCCCAGCAAAATCAAATTAAGGATTATTATCGACAAGTCATTTCTGAAGCCGAACCTGAAAATGTAGGAGGAGTTTAACATGAAACTTGAAAAGAAAAAGAAGCCGGCCCCAGCCATTTCAACATCGTCCCTCCCGGATATTGTTTTTATGTTGCTGTTTTTCTTTATGGTAACCACAGTCATGCGGCAGACCGATTTGAAAGTTAAAGTTGTAGTACCTCAAGCAACGGAAATTCAAAAATTAGAGAAGAAGTCATTAGTCAGCTATATTTACATTGGTACACCTACGGAAACGTATAGAGCCAAATTTGGTACAGCGCCCAGAATACAGTTGAATGATGCATTTGCATCTCCCAATCAAGTAATCGAGTTTATCGAGAAAGAACGTGCTGCTCGTTCAGAGGCGGAGGTTCCTCTACTCACAACCTCCATCAAGGCCGATAAAGAGGCGAAAATGGGGATTGTTACGGATGTGAAGCAGGAGTTGCGTAAATGCAATGCATTGAAATTGAATTATTCTTCGAGTAAGCGCGCAGAGGTATACAATTAGTCGGATGGGGCTGTTTGTGCCTTTGGCCATCCCCTGTCTGAAATTCTTCTATGAGCCGTTTAGACGAGATTAGGCGCCCGGTGCAGCGGGAGATGGAGGCTTTTGAGCAGCGGTTCAAACAGGCCATGAGCAGTAAGGTTCCCCTTCTCGATAAAGTAACTCATTACATCGTTCGAAGAAAGGGAAAGCAAGTGCGGCCCCTATTCGTGTTTTTATCCGCCGGGCTCGCGGGCGGGGTGCGCGAATCGACTTATGTTGGTGCTGTCTTGGTTGAATTGCTGCATACCGCTACGCTGGTACACGACGATGTTGTGGATGACGCGCACCTAAGGCGAGGTTTTTTCAGCATCAATGCGTTGTGGAAGAATAAAATTGCTGTTCTGGTTGGCGATTATTTGCTTAGTAAAGGTTTACTCCATGCCTTGCACCACCGGGAGCACCAGTTGTTGGATTTAGTTTCCGATGCAGTCCGAAAAATGAGTGAGGGAGAGTTACTTCAAATGGAAAAGGCGCGGAAATTGGATATAACCGAGGAGGTATATTTCGACATCATCTCCAATAAAACCGCTAGTCTGATGGCGGGTTGTTGTGCTGTAGGTGTGGCCTCCGCGGGAGCTGATCTAGACTGGGTGGAGAAGGCTCGGGTTTTTGGCGAGCAGGTTGGATTGGCCTTCCAGATCAAGGATGATTTGTTGGATTTGGGTAATGACTCCACTGGAAAGTCCTCTGGCGTTGATTTGAAGGAAAAGAAAATGACCTTGCCGCTCATACATGCATTGGAAAAGGCGGGTACCGATGAGAAGCGACGGATCATGAAGTTGGTACGCAGTGATGAGATGAATCCGACCAAAACCAAGGAGGTGGTGCGGTTCATGCACGATTGGGGGGGCATTGATTATGCGAGAAATCGAATGTTGGGATTGCGTGATGAGGCGTTGCGCTTACTTCATCAATTTCCAGATAATCCATGTAGAACGAGCCTGGCAGACTTGGTCGCATTTACGGTCGACCGCAGCCGCTGAGATTTTGGGCATGTCGGGTTGTTTTCCCTTCCTCGAAATGGACGGGCGCCGGACGGTGTATGGGATGCCGGACGGTGCATTGGATGCTAGAGGATGTTAGGGATGTTTGATTCCGATTAAGATCCTTCAGGTGCCCGATCCCGGGCATGTAAAAGAGCATCCGCTAAGGTCCGGTCGTTGCTGAGCCTGGGCACTTTATTTTGCCCCCCCAATTTCCCTTTTACTTTAAGCCAAGAATAGAACGTACCCGGGGGCAGGGAGATGAGTTCCGGTGCGCGAAGGGCCATATCGCCCGTTCGTTTGGCATCGTAATCGGAATTGATGCTGCGTAAGACCTGGTCGATCGTTGTGATGAAATCCCGTGCATCGCTCGGGGCTATTTCAAATTCAACGAGCCATTGGTGGGCACCCGAATGCGATTCTGTTAAGAAGAGTGGGGCTACTGTGTAGTCGCGCACGCGGGCCCCAGTGCTTGAGGATGCCTCAGACAATGCGCGTTCGGCATTTTCCATGATCACCTCTTCACCTACAATGTTGATATAGTGTTTGGTACGGCCAGCGAAGTGGAACCGGAAGGGGTATTTCTGTGTAAAGCGGATGGTATCGCCGATCAAATAGCGCCACAAACCTGCATTGGTGCTCAAAATGGGTGCATATGGGCGATCAAGTTCAATTTCATCGAGGGTGTAGGTTCTTGGATGGGATTGCCCAGCGTCCGCAGGATCCATAAACTCATAATAGATGCCGTAGTCGAGAAGCAAAAGCATCTCCCCCTGGCTGTTCAGCTGATCTGCGAATCCAAAAAACCCTTCTGAGGCGTTGTAGGTTTCTAAATAATTCATTCGATCGGAAGGGATCAATTGACCAAATGACTCACGGTAGGGTGCGAAACCAACACCGCCATGGAAATAGACTTCCAAATTGGGCCAAATTTCACCGATGTGGGATTTACCGGTATGGTTCAAAATCCAACGAAACAACACCAAAAACCAGGTTGGAACACCGGTCATGTTGGTGACATCCTGCTGCATGGTTTCGCGGGCAATGCGTTCAACCTTTACCTCCCAATCGTCGAGTAGGGCCACAGAAAGTTCGGGCGTACGGATGAATTCGACCCAAAAGGGCAGATTCTGCATCAATAAAGCCGATAGATCACCATAATATGTTCCCTCTTTGAGTGAATTAATCTTATGGCTGCCCCCGATGGTGAGCCCTTTGCCTGAAAAAATTTGTGTATCGGGTACCAAAGAACAGTACATCGCCAGCATATCCTTCCCTGCTTTGAAATGGCAGTCTTCAAAAGCCTCCTCACTCACGGGGATAAATTTACTTCGGTCGTTGGTGGTGCCACTTGACTTGGCAAACCACTTGATTTCGGATGGCCAGAGCAGCTGTTGTTCGCCCTTCATGATCCGTTCAATCCAGGGAAACAGCTCCTCGTAGCCCGAAACAGGCACCCGTTCACGGTAGTCTTCGATTTTTTGAATTTGGGCGTAGCCGTACCTACGACCCCATTGGGTATCGCGCGCTTTATGGAGCAAATGACGAAATACATCGTTTTGCACCTCCATCGGGTACTTCATAAATAACTCAACCTGATGGAGACGTTTTTTCATCCACCAGCTGATCAGCGAATTCAAAACCGACATGATTCAGGTGGGGATTTTTCTTTTCAATTCAAAGTGCTGACCCAAATAAAGTCTACGCACTTCAGGGTCTGCCGAAAGTTCTTCCGGGGAGCCCGAACGAAGAATCTTTCCTTCATAAAGGAGATAGGCTTTGTCGGTGATCGACAGCGTTTCGTTTACATTATGATCGGTAATTAAAATGCCGATGTTCTTTTGCTTCAATCGAAAAACGATGCCTTGAATGTCCTCTACCGCAATGGGGTCGACCCCGGCAAAGGGCTCGTCGAGCAATATAAAGGATGGATCGGCAGCCAGTGATCGGGCTATTTCTGTTCGGCGGCGCTCTCCACCCGACAAGACATCGCCCGGATTGCGGCGCACATGCTGAAGACCGAATTCTTCCAGCAGTTCCTCGAGGCGAGCGGTTTGTTCGGCTGGGGTGCGTGGGGTGAATTGCAAAACTGCGCGAATATTGTCTTCGACAGATAGTTTCCGAAACACGGAGGCCTCTTGGGGAAGATAACCGATGCCCAAACGTGCGCGTTTATACATGGGCAGGTCAGTGATGTCGCGCTCATCGAGGAAAACCCGCCCCGTATCACTGCGTATGAGGCCCACCATCATATAAAAAGTAGTGGTTTTTCCGGCACCATTGGGGCCAAGTAGGCCAACAATTTCGCCGCGAGCAACCGATACCGATACTTGGTCGACCACTTTTCTTCGCTTATATTGTTTCACTAAATGCTCAGATCGGAGAATCATATCGGGTGTGGTCGTTCAGAGAAATTTGATGTCTTTGATGATCATCTTAATTTCAGTTTGGCCCCGGAATGTATTTTCTTCTATGGTGTAGGCCATATTGAAGGGTAATCCTTTGGCCATCCGGTTGAGATGTGCGGCCGAGCCAAAAGCAATGGCGGTGAAGGATTGACTGTCTTCTTGTTGGACCTTCATGAGCAGGTGGTTTTCGCCCACTATTTTGGCCGTTCCATCGGAGAAGACGGCTTCTGAAGCAAAAATGGGTTGTGGATTTTCGGGTCCAAATGGAGCAAATTGGCGCAAAATCCTGAAGAATTTGGGCGTGATTTGAGCCAGCCGGATCGGGCGTTCGATATCGAGCGACGGGAACAGTTGTTCTTCAAGAATTAAACGGTCGACCTCTTGTTCGAACCGGGTGCAAAAAGCGTCGAGATTTTCTTCTTTGATGGTGAGACCCGCCGCTGCTTCATGTCCACCGAATTGTTCGATGCACTCCGAACAACCCAATAGGGCTTGATAGATATTGAAGCCATTTACGGTCCTGGCTGAGCCCGTAAGCAGGCCGTCGGCGTGACTAAAAACCACAGTTGGGCGGTAATATTGCTCAACAAGACGCGATGCCACTATGCCTAAGACACCTTTATGCCAATGGGCACCGAATACCACGGTGGTTTTGCGTTCCGAAAAATTGCTGGCACACCGGGCCATTTCTAAGGCTTCACGGGTAATCAAGGCATCCACATCTCGTCGATCAGAATTGGTGGAATTGATGGCAGCCGCCCGAACATCCGCATCGTATGTATCGCTGCTCAGCAGCAGTTCCACTGCTT
This sequence comes from Bacteroidota bacterium, assembly GCA_005799065.1. Taxonomy (GTDB): domain Bacteria; phylum Bacteroidota; class Bacteroidia; order UBA7662; family UBA7662; genus F1-60-MAGs140. Next base: position 13,830 of record SYHW01000019.1, on the reverse strand, counting down.
GGCGTGCATCGCCCATTCGGCCTGCTGCATTGATCCGCGGTGCGATTGAAAACACGATATCATTCACGCTGAGTTCGCTTTTGGGCCGCGAAAGTTGAATGACCGCTTTGAGGCCCGGACACGGATTTTGGTTGAGTTTTTGGAGGCCGTAATAGGCCAGAATTCGGTTTTCGCCCGTTAAGGGAACGAAGTCGGCGGCTATACTCACGGCAACGAGTTCGAGCGATTGGGTGATCCACTCAGACGATATTCGATGTTTGAGCGCATAGGCCTGCACCAGTTTATAGCCAATGCCACAACCACTCAGTTCCTTAAAGGGATAGGCGCAGCCCGGCTGTTTGGGATTGAGAATGGCATAGGCCTGTGGCAAAACAGCGGGTAAATGGTGATCGGTCACCACCACATCGATGCCCAATTCGTTGGCCCATTCCACCTCCGCTACAGCTGTTATGCCACAATCAAGGGTAATGATCAGGTCAATGTTGTTTTCGGCTGCCCATTCCACCCCAGTCATGCTGAGACCATATCCTTCCTTATGGCGGTCAGGTACATAGAACTGTACCGATGGATTGAGGGATTGGATGAAACGGTACAATACCGCTACAGAAGTTGTGCCATCCACGTCGTAGTCGCCATACACCAATATCCTTTCCTGTCGCCGGATAGCTTCGGCGAGGCGATCCACGGCTTTTTCCATGTCCTTCATGAGGAAGGGGTCGTGGAGCTTGCCAAGATCGGGACGAAAAAAATCGCGTGCCTGCTCAAATGAGCAAACTTTACGGTGGCACAACAGCCATGCTATGGGTTCATCGACCTGCAAGGCATCGGCTAGCGCTGCCACAGATGCTGAAGGTGGCGCCTGGGCATACTTCCATTTCTTTTCGGTCTTGGCGGTTTCGGTCAGCACAGAATCAGTCATGAGTGGATAATTGCTCAATATACGGGACGTATAGGAAATACTCAAAGGGAAGCCCGGACGAAATGCACATTCTTGGTTAAAATTCCTTCAAACGCTTTTCCAGCGCGTACATTTCGTCGTATTCTCTAAAATTTCTTCAAACGATTTTCCAGCGCGTACATTTCGTCGCGGTATCGGGCCGCTTCCATATAGTCGAGCTCGCGCGCTGCTTTTTCCATGTTTTTGCGGGTGTCACGCAGCATTTTCTCTATTTGAGGCTTACTGAGGTAAGGCAAAAGGGGATCGGCAGCGAGGTCAGCCTGTTGTGCCCCATATTCAGAGGGCGAAAGTGTTGTATTTTCATGGTTGCGGATGTCCAATACCGCAGATTGTCCCATGATTTCTTCTCGGCTTTTGGTGATTCCACGGGGGGTAATGCCATGAAGTGCGTTATGAGCCATTTGCTTTTCGCGCCTTCTTGTGGTCTCCGTCATGGTTTTCTCCATGGAATCTGTGATTTTATCGGCATAGAAAATAACCCTTCCTTCAACATTTCGGGCGGCACGGCCGGCGGTTTGGGTCAATGACCTTTCGCTGCGCAGGAAGCCCTCTTTGTCGGCATCCAAAACAGCCACAAGGGAGACCTCCGGGAGATCGAGCCCTTCCCGCAATAAATTCACCCCAATTAAAACATCGAATTTACCGAGGCGAAGGTCGCGGAGTATTTCAATTCGGTCAAGGGTATCTACTTCACTGTGGAGATACCGACAACGTATGCCCAGGCCACCCATATAGCGGGCTAATTCTTCCGACATCCGTTTGGTGAGGGTGGTCACCAATACGCGCTGTCCGCGTTCGATGGTGTTTTGTACCTCATTCAATAAGTCATCTACTTGAGTGGCCACTGCTCGCACTTCTATAGGGGGGTCAAGTAGGCCGGTCGGACGAACGACCTGTTCTACCACAACCCCCTCGCTTTTGATCAGCTCGTAGTCGCCCGGAGTGGCACTCACATAAACGACCTGGCCGGTGAGCTGTTCAAATTCTTCGAAACGCAGAGGACGGTTGTCGAGGGCCGCAGGCAGCCTAAATCCATAGTCAACCAAGTTCAGCTTACGGCTTCGGTCTCCTCCATACATGGCCCTCAACTGAGGAATGGTTTGGTGACTTTCGTCGAGAAACAGCAAAAAATCGTCGGGGAAGTAGTCGAGCAGGCAAAAGGGTCGTTCTCCCGGGTTGCGCTGGTCGATATATCGCGAGTAGTTTTCTATGCCCGAACAATAGCCCAATTCGCGGATCATCTCCAGGTCGAAGGTCACCCGTTCTTCGAGTCTTTTGGCCTCTTCAAAGCGCCCCACATCCTTGAAGTAATCTACTTGAGCCACCATATCATCCTGAATGGCACAAAGGGTGTCATGCATCCGTTCGCGTGGGGTGATGTAGTTGTTGGCTGGGAAAATGGCGAGGTGCTCAAGAACCTCGCTGCTGCTTCCATTGAGGGGATCTGTAACCGACATCCGTTCGATTTCGTTACCGAATAATTCGATGCGGTAGGCATGATCGGCATAGGGTGGATAGATCTCGATGTTGTCACCCTGCACACGAAAGTGTCCACGTGTGAGTTCGGCGGTGGTTCGGGTATACAGGATGTCCACCAAGGCATGAAGCAGAGCGTTCCGGGTGATGCGTTCGCCCTTGCTTAAGCGAATGACTTTTTCGGTATAATCTTTTGGGTTCCCCATGCCATAAATGCAACTCACCGAGGCCACAACCAACACATCACGCCGACCACTCATCAGCGACGAAGTGGTGCGCAGCCGTAATTTTTCGATCTCCTCGTTGATGGCCAGATCCTTTTCAATATAGGTATTGGTGGTGGGGATAAATGCCTCTGGTTGGTAGTAGTCGTAGTAGCTCACAAAATACTCCACTGCATTATGCGGAAAGAACTGCCGGAATTCCCCATACAACTGAGCCACCAGTGTTTTGTTGTGCGTCAGAATTAAGGTTGGCCGGTTGATTTGTGCGATGACATTGGCCATGGTAAAAGTTTTCCCACTGCCCGTAACCCCCAACAAAACCTGTGCGCCCTCACCCCGTGTAATCCCCGCACAAAGTGCGCGAATCGCATCGGGTTGGTCGCCCGCTGGGGGATAGGGTGATTGTATTTGGAATTCCATGGAGGTTGATAATTTGCAAAAATAAGGGATGCGTGTCGACACAATCCGAATGTTAAATTTTTGTTGCAGTAGTATTTATATTTAATGAATTCATAATTTTACAGAATGCAGGACGTAGTTTCATTTGTACTCGAAAAGGCACGAAAAAGGGGTACGCCCCGTGCCGTATTGGTCCGCTATCTGCGGATGAAGTACCACATCGAACTGAGCGCGGAAGTGCTTGATCGTCGAAGTCGTATTTTGGGCGTTAAGGTTGCCTAAGTCGTGCGATGGGGCTCTTTATTATATGCCAAGTACCTTAGGCCGATAATCCTCGGGGTATTGGTGATTGGACTTTACGGAGCACAAGCCTTCGGTCAGACACCCCGTTTCGATGTGCAGGGGCATAGGGGCGCACGGGGCTTGTTACCCGAAAACACGATTCCCTCTATGCTGGAGGCCGTGCGACTGGGGGTCAATACCCTCGAATTGGATGTAGTGATGACCGGCGATCAGCAAGTTTTGGTATCGCATGAGCCCTATATGAACCCCGAGATCTGCCTGGATCCTTTCGGCCAGACCCTCGACCCGGCATCGCCCAAGGCCATCAATCTGTTTAGAATGCCCTATGAGCAAATTCGGCAGTACGATTGCGGGAGTAAGCAGCATCCTCGATTTCCGCATCAGGGCCAAATGCCGGTCTATAAACCCCTCCTTTCTGAGCTATTTGCTGCCGTTGAGCAGTATGCCCAAGAGCGGGGCATCAGTCCTGTGCGCTACAACATCGAAATTAAGTCAGTGGCCGAACAAGACAACATCTCCCAACCCATCCCTTCTGTGTTTGCTGATGCGGTGTTGGCGGAAATTGCCCGTGCTGGTTTGGGCGGACGGTGTATGATCCAGAGTTTTGATGCTCGGCCCCTTCAGTACATCAACCGAAACAGAGGAACTCAGCGCATTCCGCTGGCCTTCCTGGTCGAAGAGGGAAAAGATGCTTCGGTTCATCTCAAAGAGCTGGGGTTTGTGCCTGCGGTTTACAGCCCGCTGTTCCACCTTCTCGATAAAAAGAAGGTCGACCAATTGCACAAGCAGGGTATACGGGTAGTGCCATGGACGGTCAATGAGACGCGGGATATGGAAATGTTGATCGATATGGGTGTGGATGGTATTATTACTGATTACCCAGATCGACTGATCAAACTGGTTCGCGAGCGAAGCCTACCGGGTTGGGGGGAATGATCTTCGGTTGATCATTTTTGGCTAGGAACTTATCCTTCTAACCCGCACACGGGCAGCCAACGATTGAGGCAGCACATAAGTGCCTCTATTCGATTGCAAGCAAAGCTCGTTTGGCGTATCCGTTTGCGCACGAACGAAAGGTTGGCCCGCGCTGATGCCGGCGTCCCACAATTTCAGGCGAACCCCTTCATCGGGTTGTGCTGAGAGGATCATCCCCGATTCGCCCAATGCCAATTCTGTGAGCTTAATGAAGGACTTGTCATCCGCTTCGCGTTGGTTTCCGGAGGCCCTTTGTGGAATGGATGAGCCATGCGGGTCGGTCAATGGATAGCCCAGTCGAGCATCTACCGCGTCAATAAATCCTTCTGGCAGACTGTGCTCGTAACGTTCCGCTTGCGCATGGAGCTGACCTTCAGATAGACCCATCTCACGCCAAAGATAGCTTTCCCAAAGGCGGTGGGCCCGAATGAGTTCATAGGCACGCTCGAGGCCTGCATCGGTCAACCGCCAAATCTTCCCCTCTCCCTGCCTCATCCACCCTCTCTTTTTTAATGAAATGAGTCGTCCTGTGATGAAATTTTCGCGCTGGTTCAATCGTTCAGCGAGCGTCTGGGTGTCGAATTCTTCGCGTTCCTGGAGTCGAACGATGAGCTTCAGAATATCCTCGAGTTGTCGGGTACGGCGACGGCTTCTAGAACGCAGAAATTGAGGAATCAGACCATTTTCTGGCGAAAAAAGTATGGCAAAGAGGTATAAAACGAAGGCCAATAGGGTCATGGCTGGCCCGGGCGGAAATTCCATAATGATCGCCAATATCAGTCCGCCGCCCGCCGAAACGACTCCTGTAGTAGCCGAAATAATCAATACAATCGGTAGCCGCTTACTCAATTGTAGGGCCGTAGAAGCAGGAATGATGAGCATGGCCACCACCAGTACCACGCCCACCGATTGCAGGGAGGCGACCACTGCGAAACTCAAAAGCAACATCATGAAATAGTGCATCAAATCGACCCGAATACCCGAGCTTTTGGCCGTAACCGCCTGGAAGGTGGTGATGAAGAAAAATCGGTAGAACAGCACAATGCAGGCCAGCGTATACGACGCAATCAGGCCCCCGAGCCATAAATCTTCATTGCCAATGCCCAAGACATTCCCGAATAGAAAGTCCTTCATGTCGAGATGCACCCCTTGTTTGCGGGTTACAGCAGATATGCCGATGATGCCCAGCGCGAACATGGCGGAGAAAATGATGCCAATCGCGGCATCTTCACGAGCCTTTACTTTGCGCTGAAGCCAGGTAATGGCGGTAGCGGCTACGAGTCCGGCTGCCACAGAGCCTGTGAAAAAGGCCACCAAACTGTGACCGGCGATCAAAAACCCGGCGACAACGCCAGGGAGTATGGCGTGCGATAGCGCGTCGCCGATGAGCGACATATTCCGCAGCACGATAAACACGCCGAGTAGTCCACATGTGATGCCCACGAGTATCGAGGCCAGAAGCGCTCTCTGCGCGTATGCTTGTTGTAATATTTCGAGGAGTTCGTTTAGGCCGCTCATTTGGTTCCCTGTTGATGGTGATGAATCACCCCAGCCTCGTCGTAGAGTGAATGGAGCCCTGAATAGGTTTTCAGGATATTTTCTTCGGTGAGCACCTCCTCCGGTCGGCCAAAAGCGATGAGTCTTCGGTTAATGAGAATAACCTGATCAAAAATTCTGCGGGCTCGGGTCAGATCATGGTGGATCATCAGCACCGATTTGCCTGACTCTACCTCTCGGCGCAATACTTGAAGTATCTTGTCCTCGGTGGATTGGTCCACTCCAGTGAAGGGTTCGTCGAGCAGGTACCATTGTGGCCGCTGACAAAGTGCGCGGGCCAGAAAGGCCCTTTGTTGTTGCCCGCCCGACAGTCCGCCTATAGGCCGTTGGCGAAGGTGAAGTATATCAAGCTCGGCCATAGCCTGTTTAGCCTCATCTAGGTCCTTTTTATTGATGCGTTCCGTGGGTTTGTGGTGAGGATATCTTCCCATCAGTACCACATCCTGTACAGTCGCGGGGAAGTTGAGGTCAATTTCCTCCCTTTGAGGCACATACGCAACACCCATGGTGTGGTGATGCAAGGGATAGCCCGCCAGCCGAACACTTCCGCTGTCTGGTTTGATGATGCCGAGGGCGGATTTGAATAAGGTGCTTTTTCCCGAGCCGTTTGGACCCACCAATCCATAAAAAGCGCCGGCGGGTAGTTCGAGTGAAAAATGCTGCAATACAGTCGTTTGGGCGTAGGAGGCGGATAGCCCGTCGATTTGTAGCGGTTGGTTGCCTAGCTCAATGCGGGGCGCAGCACGTTGTATGCGTAGAACGAGGAAAATGGCAGCTGCAGAAAAGCAGGCCAATATAATCATGAGGAAAACGAGGTTCCCGCTGGGGGATTCTTCGTCCAAGAGGTTATTGTTGCGGACCTCGTTTCGGTCGTTGTTTCGGTCGTTGTTTCGGTCCTCGTTCAGGAGGTCGTTGTTGCGGGCGCTGGACGGGCTATTCTCTAGCTTTTCTATATCAACAGCTGTTTCGCTCTCTCTATTTGAAACTTGTTCGTACTGAAAATAGGTGGTGTACGCTTGCGGCGCCAGGGCCGATGCGATTACCCGGGCATTGTGCTTGAGCATGCTGAGATAGGTGTCGGCGCCGCTCCCCTTCGGGCCCATACTATCGGCATACAGTTTTCCTCCCAACCGAATCCCGCCATCGCGGGCCACCTGCTGCATGAGGCGCGGATTGAGGGTGGTCTCTACAAAGAGCGCTGGTAGGCGTCGGCTCTGTATATTTCTGACCATTTCTTGGAGGTCGCTGGTGCGGACTTCTGCATCGGTCGTGGTGCCGAGGAGCGACAAAACCCCGTAGCCATAGCGGTTACCCATATAGCGAAAGGCATCATGGGTGGTGGCAATAACCCGATGTTCGGGTGGAACAAGCAACAAGATCCGATGTATGTAGGCATCGGTTTCTACTAATTGTTGATCGTAGCGCAACCATCTGTGTTCTAATTCCCGTCGCTGTTCGGGCAATAGGTTGATGAGTGCTGAGCAAATGTTGCGAGCGTATCGCCGACCATGCAACGGATCCATCCATGCATGTGGGTCAACACTACCCTGATGTTCAGTGCTTTGAATGGGTACGATTCCTTTTGTAGCGACTACCCTTATGGCGCGCTTACTGGTGTTCCTGATTAGTTTTTCCAGCCATCCTTCCAGGGTAAGACCGTTTTCTATGACCATATCGGCACGCGACAGTAAGGCAGCATCGTTGGGAAGGGCTTCGTAGGTATGCGGGTCGGTGCCTGTTGGCAGCAGTGAAACCACCGCACAGGCATCACCAGCGATTTGGGCGGCGATGTCGGCCAAAAATCCGGTGGTGGCTACCACCAAGGGGCGTTGACTTTCGAATTTTAAGCTGCCAGATTTCGGGTCTGAATTTTGGGGATGGGGAGCGGATGCTGGTGATTCAATTTTCGCTGATGCGCGTACTGGGGTGAATAAATAGGGCGATGAACCCAAGCCGTCGCGCAGGGACGCTCCTAGGAAAAAAAACAGAAGAAAGGTAAAGTTGAACTGAGTTCGACGAAATAAGGACATATGAAATGCAAAAATACGAAATTTAGACTGCCCTAATATTTAATTTCGAACAGTCTTAAATCATGGAGCTTTTATACTGTGAACGGCGTGCCCCATTGAAATTTGATCAATGAAACTCTTTCCCCGATTTCTGTGTTTATTTTGCATCATAAATGATGATCGCCTATGTTCTTTCTACCGCCTCTACCACCGCCCCTACCGCCTGCAGAACCCATTGAAGTTCAGCTTAGGATAGTTGACCCACCAAAATCCAGTGACCATTCACTCGCGATCAATTCCCCCGGCGCAGCATCTCGGTTTTTCCTGCCGCCCATTTGGTCAGTCACAGCAAACGCCTTTCCGGGCACCACTTTACCCAATAAATTAACGGAATCCTTCATTAATCAACATATTCTTCATTCTAAAACCAATAAAATGTCATTCGAATTACCTCCGCTCCCTTATGCCTATGATGCGCTTGAGCCGCACATCGATGCAAACACCATGCAAATTCATCATGGAAAACACCACGCAGCCTATGTAAACAACCTTAACGCCGCCCTTACCGGAACGCCTCATGAAGGAAAGTCATTGGAAGAACTGATGTCGATCGTGAGTCAACTGTCACCCGCAGTTCGGAACAACGGCGGAGGCCATTTTAACCACAGCTTGTTTTGGACCGTTTTGTCGCCTAATGGCGGAGGTGCTCCAACAGGCGAATTGGCCAGCGCCATAGCCCGCGATTTTGGTTCATTCGAAACATTCAAAGAGAAATTCGCCCAGGCAGCCGCCACACGATTTGGTTCGGGTTGGGCCTGGCTGTGCTCTGAAAAGGGGAAACTTTCGATTTGCAGCACACCCAATCAAGATAACCCACTGATGGATGTGGTGACGGATTGCCATGGGATTCCTGTTTTGGGATTAGACGTATGGGAGCATGCCTATTACCTGAAGTACCAAAATCGTCGGCCCGACTACATCTCTGCCTTTTGGAATGTAGTGAATTGGGATGAAGTAAGCCGTCGGTATGCCGCAGCCAACTAATTACCTATTTTTAAATGGGCAAAAAAAAAGCCGGTTCGTGAGAACCGGCCTTTTTTTGTTCGATGATGAGGTTATTGGTCCCACCAAAGACGTTGCAGAAATCCATCTGCACCCTGTAAGTCAATGAAATTCTTGTTGTACAGGCGCTCATTTTGGGGATAAGGAAGCCTCCTCGGAATTTCTGTAAATTGCGCACCAGGGTATACCGTTAACGCCGGGAAATTCGTGCGACGCCAGTCGGTCCAGGCCTCCACATGCGAGAACATGGCCACATACTTTTCGTTCATGACCTGTTCTAAGGTGGGATTGGCCGACAGTGCGTTCAGATAGGTTGTGGCTGCCCCTGCAGAAACCCCCAAAGAGGTCATATTGGCATCGACAGCATCGCGTAGCGCCGCACCGGCACCCGATGACTGACGCTGGCGAACTTCTGCCTCTATGAACTTCAATTCTGCATAGGTCATCAAATTCAAAGGCGACGTTTCCGAGCCATAGGCTGGCATTTCACTGGAGTCGGCCGAACGATACAATGATATTCTTGGGTCGTTTTTACCCTCCATCATGGAATACATGGTGCCGAATTGACTAATATAGCCGGCTCGTTGGGTGTTAAACTGATACCATGGATTCGCATTGGGCGATACCTTGAACGTAATCTGGGCATCATCAGCATTAGAAGACAAACCAGCAGCCACTTCAGCGAGAATACCCGCCGGATTATATTCAGGCTTTTTGGAAAGGTGGTTCATGTAGCGCGCTTTTAGCGAGTGCGCTAATTTGGTCCACTTGCTCAAACTTCCTGCATAAACCAAGTCTTCTGTACCTGGTTTGATGGCCGATGTCGTGGCCGCCATATTCACAATGGCCTCATCCAACAAAGTCATAATCTGAGCGTAAATCTGCTCCTGAGAATCATAAGTTGGGTTTAATCCATCGGCACCCTTCATGGCATCGCTGTAAGGGATTTTCCCCCAGATGTCGGTAAAGTGCCCCAAATACATGGCCGTCATCACTTTGGCTACACCCGCATAATTCGGAGAAGTGGCCTCTGTCTTGTCGATAATGATCTTCAGGTCATACAATCCACCCGCGTAGCCATTATCAGACCACACCTGATCAAAGTCAGCTTCGCCAATTTGCGCATAGCGATTGTGGGCGAGTGATTGCCGGTCGGTGCCGGTCATTTGCTGCATGAAGATGGAAGTAAGGCGGGCGACCGCATCACCCTGTGCCATTCCAAACGAGATTTGGGCAGAAGGCAGTAGGACCTGTACCGATACGTCCGACGGACGAGCAGGATCGGTGGTATACTCCTCCAACCAATCCTTTGAACACCCTGCCAAAACAAAAAGCAGGAAGCTGAGAGAAATAAATGATAGCTTTTTCATGTTTCGTTTCTGTTTTTAGAAGTTGGCTTTCAGACTGAAGATAACACCCTTCGTGTTGGGCATATTGAAGTAATCGGCGCCCTGACTATTCGTAGCACCCGAAAGGTTCGTTTCGGGATCGATACCTTTATAATCGGTAAACAACAACAAGTTTCTTCCGGATACACCCAGAGTTATGCCCTTAAGTGTACTTCCAGATTTGAAGTAATTGGATGGCAAACGATAGTTTAATGAGAGTTGGCGCAGGCGAACCCATGATCCGTCCTCGATGAATGGACTAGAAGCACCAGTGAAGCCGCTGAGCGGGCCTGAGGCGTAGGAAGTGAAATCAGCAGGAACAGGGGTGTTGTTGGCCTGCCCACTTACATCTTCCCCATTGATAATGGTGCCAGGCGCGTAAACACCCGTATTTCCGGTTTTAACGTCTGTCCAAACGAACTCGCCCGAGCGATCACCTCCTACATCCGCATGTGTTCCGAAATAGTATAGGGCTCCACGGGTGCCATTCCAGATGTCACCACCCTGACGAATATCCCACAACATGTCCATGCTCCAATTACCCCAACTGATATCGGAATTAACGCCCATCAGCCAATCGGGGTTCGGGTTACCAACAACGACCTCTGTTGATGAATAAATGGGGTAGCCATTTTCATCCACCAGGGCATTGCCATTGGCATCGCGCTCCCAATCATCTCCATAGAGGGTTCCATAGGCTTCGCCTTTCACCAGGCGTTGGTTGGCGCCGAAAAAGCCCCATGGCAAGTCAATAACATCCACTCCGGGTGCTAACTCAACGACCTTATTGCGGTTGCGTGTAAACACAACACCAGCATTCCATTTCACCGAATTGTTGTCGACCAACTTGATGCGTGTATTCAACTCAATGCCCTTATTCTCCATCTGACCGATGTTTTGGTACATATTGGTGAATCCAGTAGATCCAGCAACGGGCACAGCCACGATCAGGTCTTTTGACTGCTGGTTGTAATAGGTGAGATCTACCGTCACGCGGTTATCAAGTAGTCCCAATTCCAATCCGATTTCATTAGTTTGGGTAAATTCCGGACGCAAATTGGGGTTACCCAAAACATCCGATAAAGAGAATCCAGTGGTTGTGCCAAAGGGAAATTGTACCCCATCAATCCAACCTGAAAGGGAGCTGGCCTTGTTGAAATAGGTTCGGTTAGAACCAAAAGCAGGCTCAAGCCCCACTTTCGCTGTAGAAAAGCGTAGTTTACCAGAGCTTAGCATTCCCGTAGTCATGCCAAATGTTTCCGTGAACATCCAGCTTCCACTGAGGGATGGGTAGAAGATAACCTGTGAAACATCCCCAAAAGTAGAGGCCTGATCTCCCCTTGCCGTGGCTGTCAAGAAGAACTGACTCTGATAGCCGAGCGACAACTCGCCATAAACGCCAGCCAGACGACGGCGTTGTACGCTTTGTGAGGCGATGATATTGGAGGCATTTGAAAGGTTGTTAAAGCCTTCCAGTGCGTAGCCATCCCCCTGAGCATAGACATTATCGCGGTTGCGCTGGTTCACGTTCCAGCCCAACATCAGATTGGCATCGAGGTCACCGAATTGCTTTTTAGCACGCGCCACGAGGTCGCTGTTTAACTCCGACCAAGTATAAACGTCTTCAATGATTCGGCCATTCACAGCATTTCGCGATTGCCGTGCAAAAACCTGTGTCCGTCTATCCGTATAGTTATCTGTTCCCAGGCGGTACATAAAGCTCAGCCAATCAGTCGCATTGTAATCGGCCTGCACATATCCTTGAACACGATTCACTTTATCGTTGAACGGGTTTTGATTAATGGTCCAATAGGGATTGTCGTAGGTTGTATGGTACCTGCGTTGGGTGCCATTGGGTAAAAGGTAGGAAGCTGGATCATCGGCCTCGGAGGCGCCTCCAGAGTTATCGAATGTGGGTGAAGTGCGCAGCAATCCCAACATGAGTCCGGATGTGTTGGAACCTTGTTGGATGCGCTGTCCTCCTGAAGTCGAGAAATTAACGGATGATGATAATTTCATCTTTTCCGAAACTTGAGCCATGCCACTCGCACGCACGGTTGTTCTGCTGAATTCGTTCAGCGGTATGATCCCCGACTCCCGAAGATTACCAACGGACATATAATATGTGGTTCGGTCATTTCCACCAGAAACACTTAAATTGTTATTGAATCGGTAGCCCGTACGGAAGAAATCATACTGATTGAATTTGGGTACAGTTCCTTTAGTTCCGGGGGCCATTAAGGAATCAACGCCCGTAATGCTGCCACTGCTGGTGAAGCCTAAATCACTAACTTTTGGACCCCAAGAGAAAGGGGTAGAGTTACCATTGGCAAAGGAACGATATACCCCAAGTCCTTGTGCATAAGTATCTTGTAGTTCGGGGAGTTTATTGGGCGACATGGTTTCCATGGAGGAAGAGTAATCGACAGTGAACGGTCGGTTAAACTTGCCTTTCTTGGTGGTGATCAATATCACACCATTAGCGCCCCGTGTGCCATATAGCGAAGCGGCAGCCCCGCCTTTCAACACGGAAATATCTTCGATATCATCGGGGTTGATGTCGATGGCGCGGTTGGATAGAGCAACGCCACCCCGTAAATCTTCCGTATTTAGTTGGGAATTGTCGATCGGCACCCCATCGACCACAAACAGCGGTTGGTTGTCGTTTGCACTGAACGAGGCATTTCCTCGAATTTTAATGTAGGATGCTGCACCAGCGGCACCACTTGACGCAGTAACCTGAACACCCGCGGCTTTGGCCGACATTGCGGACACCATGTTGCTCTCGCCAGAGGCACGGATTTCAGCTCCGCCGACTTGTTCAACACTATAACCCAGTGCCTTTTTTTCGCGGCTGATGCCCAAAGCGGTGATCACCACTTCGCCCAATTGCTCGGCATCGGGCGACATCAACACCTCCATCGGGGTTGAGGCGACCTTCAATGTGAGCTTCTGCATCCCCAAATAGGTAAAACTGAGGGATGAGTTGGGCGAGGCCACCCGCAAACGGAATCGACCTTCCGCATCAGAAATGGTGCCGTTTGTTGTGCCCGTTTCCACGACGGCAACGCCCGAGAGCGGGGTCTTTTGGCCGGCATCCCGAATGATACCTGTTGCCGTGAGCGATTGAGCCGAGGCCAGGCCCATCGGCACCAGCCAGCAAACCAACCAGAGAAAAAGTTTGTTTGTGTTCATAAAGTTAAGTTAAGGTTAAGAAAAAAATGGAATTTATGCAGATTTTTGTTCAATCGCTTCAAAGTCCATCAAGAACTTATCCACACAAAGTGTGCATTTAGAAGTGGATCCGCGTTTTAATGCGCTGAGCGGCCCGCTAAAATGAGGCGGCTGAGGCCGATAATGGGTAAATTCCGCCTATTTTTGTAAGTTTATTATCCAATAGTCCATTAATCGGAACTTGTGAAGATCATCGCCGACACATTCAAATTCGAACAGATTATACTTCGAAGAACTTTAGGATT
>SYHW01000018.1 GCA_005799065.1 Bacteroidota bacterium | reverse complement strand
CTTGGCACCGGGCTACAACAGCCTCACCAACCCGGCGCTTTTGCCTTCTTCAGGCAGTATATTATTGTCGGGCGCTTCATTCACCAACACGCGCCTAACCGATCCGTTCTTCATGCCGGTGAACCACCGCGGTGCCTTCGGAACCACCGATTGGTCGGCCAATTGGAGCAACTTTGATCCACAAGCGACGCGCTACGACCTCAACGCAGTAGCGGCTATCCGCCACGAGCCAAGGGGATTGAGCATGGATTCTACTGGTGTTTCTTCAGGAGTGACACAAGTGCGCGTGAATTACAATCCAGGCATGGGCAGCGATGCTCACTTTGTTCGCTACCGCATGGGTTCGGGCAGCTGGACCATCGAGCCGGTAGCACAACTTCCAGCCACTTTAAATTTGTCGGCCGGTATGTGGGAAGTGCAAGGAGGTAGCCGCGTGATGGGTGCCATGTACTGGACCTGCAGTGGTTTCTACCGTGCTGCTGCGGTTCCCGTCCAGCGTTCGGTGGTGTTCCGTGTGAACATGACCAACCAAACGGTCGGTGCCAATGGAATGTATGTTGCCGGTAACTTCCAAGGATGGAATCCAACCGGTTCTCCCATGGTCGCAGATGCGGGCAACCCCAACATTTATCAATTCACCGCATTGGTGAATGCCAACACAAACATCGAGTACAAGTTTGTGAACAGCGGCGTTTGGGAATCAGTTCCTGCCACCTGTGCCTTAAATGGCAATCGCTTCCTCACCTTGGTGAATGACACGGTTTTACCAGCTTTTGTGTACGGAAGTTGCGGATTAACCCCTCCATCGGTGAGCCGCAGTGTTACTTTCCAAGTGAACATGAGTGGTCAGACCATTTCAGCCAACGGTATACACATTGCTGGATCGTTCCAGGGCTTCAACCCCGGCTCGACCATGATGATGCTTTCTTCGACACCCGGTGTGTACACCTACACCACAAATATTCCAGATGGCGTAACCATAGAGTACAAGTACATCAACGGCAATACATTCGCTACGGTGGAGCAGGTACCTGCGGCCTGCGGTGTAACAGACGGATTTGGCGGCTACAACCGCGCGGCTACCATCACCAGCGACACCACACTTCCGGCGTATTACTTTGGCACCTGTGCGACAGTAGCCCCCGGATCGATTTCCGGTATGGTGAGCTACGACAATACCGCTGCAACAGCGATGACCAACACTTCGGTGAGTTTGCGCAGTGGTTCGACGGTTGTTGCCACAGCCAATACAGGAAGTACGGGCGGCTACACATTCAACAATGTGGTCAACGGAAGCTACACCCTGTCGTTTGTGACCACCAAACCTTGGGTTGGTGTAAACGCTACCGATGCCTTGCGTGTGGCGCAGTTTGCGGCCCAACAGGTTACACTTTCACCGATCCGCTTCCTGGCAGCCGACGTGAATAATTCAAATACAGTAAACAACACCGACGCCTTGCAAATCTCTCAGCGCACATCTCAGCAGCGTTCATCCTTCACAGCGGGCGATTGGCGTTTCGAGAACCCAAGCATTACAGTCAGCAACAATCAGGTGACGCAGAACATCAAGGCGCTTTGTTCGGGTGATGCCAATGGCAGTGGCACACCCAATCTGAGCCTGCGCGAGGAGTTCACTTCAATGGATGAGATGGGTGTTGTACGCACGAGCAATGGCTCCTACTCTTTCCATATCGTTTCTGGATTGGAGACACGTTTAGGAGCGGCTACGGTAGTAGTTCGTTTGCCCGAGGGAGTTGTGGTTCGTAATGTATCCAGCCTTCTGGCTTCCGACGCGGTTCAATTCACACAACAGGGCAATACTTTGTTCATCAGTTGGTTTACACTGGCCGATTGTCAAGTTTCGGCCGGATCACCTGTATTTCGTGTGGAGGCTCAGGGCGAAGTGGAAGGCATGTTGATGGTGAGCAGTCAAACGGAATTGGCCAACGATTGGGCCGAGCCATTGGCTCAACATGGCCTACGCGCCCCACGCTTCGTGAAGTCGAGCTTCGATGGTGTTTCGGTTTATCCAAACCCCGTTCGTGACCGTGCTTTGGTAACCTCCGAAACCAACATCAGTTTGGTTGAGGTATTGGATGTTACCGGACGTGTGCTTTACACCACAGCAGCTTCATCGATGAGTGTTTCGATTGACCTGAGTGCAATCCCAGCCGGTCAGTATTTGGTTCGGGTGACCACAGATTCAGGTATACAAACAGAGCGCATCGTACGCTACTAATTGGTTTTTAATACGCTACTAATAAGTTTTCGTGATTGGAAAAGCGCCTCCGTTTGGGGGCGCTTTTTTTTGAGTAGGATTTTGTCGCCATTCAAGGGTAAGTCCAACTGTGCGCCTGGATGAAGGCTGGGGGTCTGCCTAAACGCTGGGCCACTTAACAAGCCTTTAATATTGAATCTCTATTTTTGCGCTTACTATGCATAAGCCCATCCGTATGTTTCTTTCTTTAATATTTGTTGGACTGCTTTCTTGTCAGTCATCAACCCCAAGCAATTCAAATGAATCATCAAATGATCCGGTTGCGATTCAGGCAGAGGCTGCCTCCCCAGCTAAAAAATCGGTAGAGCAAGGCTGGTTGCCCGATGAGTATTGGGATGAGACGACCCGAAATGCCATCAAGAAGCAAATCATGCCCTATCTGCATCGGTTGGCCCCCGGTGCAACACACGAGAATAAATTTGACGAGCGATATGCCGAGTTCTACCGTACAGCAGGAGAAACCTACCGTTGGCGCTACATCAAGCCCGATGAAAAGGGCGGGTGGTATTGGATGATCGACCGACCAGCCGCGAGTTTTGACCAGAGCCGAACGGCCATTGCTGGTCATTTAAAGTTTCGAAAAAAGGACTTTAACATTGAAGATTATGAAGAAGCCTTTTGGATGTTCAAAATGCCTGAGGAGGAACTCCAGGTTAAATCCCTATATCTTTTCAACCTATACACACGCGGAGAAGCCTTAGAGCCATTTTACCGGATGAACCGAGGAACGGATTACATTGAATTTCCAGACAATCAGGTCTATTATAACAAGAAAACACGCAAGTGGGAGCCAATTGCCCAATAAGTACGTCGATCGAAGCGATACGCCTTGATTTGTATTGCCCCTTGTATCGTGCTTTCTATTTCACTTTGTTTTACGCTTTCTATTTCACTTAGTTATACGCGTTGTATTTCAATTTGTATTGCACAAGCCCACTTATACAGCAAGTTAATCGACTTTCCCATGTTTCTGGTGGTAGCGCCACCAACGGTCGGGCATTTCACCTCGCGTAGCCGTTCGGTAGTCTGCATATGAACACGGAATGAGCATTCCCCTTTCTCTATTGCTACCAGGCTGAGCGGGAGACGCAATTTCCATCCACCAGCGGCCCGTTTTTCGGCTTTTGTAGAACACAATGGTATGGTTTCCCGAATTGAGGCTGGTTACATACCGGATGTGGTGCATTTGATTTTTGCGAGGCACATCGAAGGAGCGGTGGGCATGACCCTCCAAAAAATACCAGATCGCTTGTGCAAGCGTTTCAGCACCCAATAGTTGTTTATCGCGCGCCGGGTCGTAGCTAAAAAACCCGATCGATTGGAGCTTTTCATTCAATCCTGCGTAGCGGGTAAGCTGACAAAGTTCATGGCCGAAGAGGCCATTTGGGGTGGAATCGGGATTTCCGGGCATATCACTTAAACGGATGCAAGAAGCATCGACATACATCAGGTCAGCCATCCGAATGGCGGGTTCCGCTTCTTCGGGTGCGGCACGCAAGTCGCCCAAACGCATTGCATCAAACAACAGCCGCCCGATCATTTGCACCTCATCGGGATTGTTCAGATAGGTTTGGTAGCCGAGGTTGGTGTAATTAAACAGATGCGAAGGCTTATGGGTAACGATGCGCATGAGGACATTCCTTGGGTCAATAGCATCTTCATCTTCGGCAGGGGTCTCGCCCAAATGAAATCGAGCATCGATACCGAGTAATTCAATCGGATGAAGATTCTTTTCGAAGGCGCGGAACTGGCCGAAGAGGAGGTCGCGGCTACCGCCCAGGACAACCGGGGTTAGCCCCATGGATTGCAATTCACGGCAAACCTCTGCCAATGCCGAATAGGTGTCTTCAGGTGTTTCCCCAGGTATAAGATTGCCGAGATCTACCGCTTGGAGTTCAGCTGTCGTGCGATAAAGCCTGTAGAGGCAGCCTCTGATGGCATCTGGGGCTGTGTGTATGCCGGTTTGCGGAAAGTGAGGGCTCTCAGGCACCCCCAAAAGCGCCAAAGTTTTGCCCTCTAATTCCGGGAATTGGGTGCGGTAAATGTCGATGACCGACGCCAGGAAATTGGAATGGGTCGAAAAATACCGTTCTTCCAACCAATCAGTGTCGACTGGAGAGAAGTAGGAAATAAAATCAAACGACATGCCGGTTCGGCGGTTTCTTGATCAGCGATTTCTTAATCGGCAGTTTCTTCTAACGGCGCGTGAGGCTTAAGTTGAGGTTCACCGGTACATTCTGTCCCTGAAGGGAATAATTAACAACGGTGGTGACCTGCTGGAAATTATCTTCGTTTTTCACCACGTTAAAGGTAAGCGTACCCGCGGAGTCGGTAAGTGTAATTTGATTGGTGGTGTTGGTGAAGGTGCCTGTTCCGAAAAACTTAACCGAATCAACTGGAACGCCAGGAATCGATATATTGGGTAAGAACCGAATATCGTACACTGCGGTACGGGCGGGGGTATTGAACGAAATGGTTCCGGCGTTGTTGGCCGTACCGTTTACAGGGATGGTACCGATAATGGGCACAGTAACATTGGCAGAGTAGGTGAGGGTACTCACCGACCAATTGCCGTTGAGGCGATCGGCATAGATTTCTTCTGGCGTCTTTTCGGGGTCCTTTTTGCAGGCCACGAAGCTAAACAGTAACAGGAGGGCAAGGAGATGGATGTTTTTCATAATGAGCTTTTAATCAATGTTTGCAAAAGATTTTTTGGTTTGATAGACTATCGTAGAGGTGACCTTTGAGGGGCGTGATCGTTTGATAAGGACTGAAGTGCTCGTTTGATTGGGACTGAACAAAAGACAGCATTTTATGAATGCTAAAGTAATGAAGAAATAGGAAGCAACCACCAATAAAATTCGGAAGATCATGGGGTGTACTTTTTAATGGCCGTTAAGAGTTCATCGGCAAGCTGTTCGGGTGGCCCTATGGCTTTTAGGTGGATGTGTGCTTGGGCGTAGATGGAACGCCGTACTTCATATAGATTTTGTATTCGTTTGAGCGTTTCTTGGGAAGAGACAGCGGATGTTGTCGTTGTTGGGGAGGCAAGAAGCGGACGAGGCTCAGTATTTTGGGCCAATCGTTGAGCGATTGAATCGGGGTCCACATCGAGCCATACGACCGTGGCGCTTTCCCGTAATTTGTTCATTTGGTTGTGCCAAACGGGGGTTCCGCCGCCGGTGGCCAATACCAATGAGGCGGGTTGTGCCAAGAGCTGTTCTAAAGCATCCCGCTCATGAAACCTAAACTTGTCTTCGCCCCATGCCTTAAACAGTTCAGAAATCGACATCGACCAACGAGCCACCAAGAAGGCGTCGAGGTCGTGGAATGCCCATCCCATTAAGCGGGCTAGGGAGCGCCCCACAGTACTCTTCCCCGATCCCGGCATGCCCACCAACGCGATTTTGTGCAACTTCATTCGATTTGAGACATCGATTTCTTTTGAGTCCTTCATTCGTTTTCAGTCATCGATTCCTTTGGCTAGAATGTCGTGATTCCAATAGAATTTCTGATCATGCTCCTGACGATCAACCGAGGCCACATCCCCAGATCAACCGAGGCCACATCCCCAGATCGGCAGTCCCATCCCCAGATCGGCAGTCCCATCCCCAGATCGGCCTGCATTTTGACCAGATCCGCACACCTTACCCGCATCTGTTGAGCAAGTCGTCGACTCACTGTAAACGGATGCGGGGGTCAAGCCAAGCATGGATCAGGTCGACCAACACATTAATAAACACAAAAAAGAAGGCAACCAACAAAACGCACCCCATAACAACGGGCATATCAAAGTTCATCAAGGCATCAACCGTAACTTTTCCCAGGCCGTGCCAACCAAATACGTATTCGACAAACACAGAGCCCGCAAGAAGGGAGGCCAGCCAGCCTGAAATGGCGGTCACCACAGGTGGCATGGCATTGGGTAATACGTGATGAAGGTATACCTCACGCTCGCGCAGGCCCTTGGCCCGGGCGGTTCGGATGAAGTCGCGATCTAAGATGTCGAGCACAGAGCTGCGGGTGAGTTGCACAATAATGGCCAGGGGTCTGATACCGAGGGTAATGGCCGGTAGAATGAGGTGGGAGGGCGCCGGACGTGGGCCCGCGAAAGGGTCGGTCAGCAACCAGCTGCCCGTCATGGGCAGGCCAGTCCATCCCCGCCACAAGTAACCAAACAGAAAGGAAATGAGGATGGCCGCGAAAAAGGAGGGCACCGAAATGCCAAGTACCGACACCGTTTGAATGCCCTGGTCGATGGATGTGCCCACATATTTTGCCGCCAGGCTGCCCAGGAGTACGCCAAGCAAAGCGGCCATCAGTATGGCGCTCAGCGACAACAGAAGAGTGCCTGGTAGGGCCAAAGCCAACACCTCCGTTACGGGTTGACGGGTCTGATAGGATCTCCTGAGGTTGGGGTATTTCAGCAGCAAGATGCTGTTTTGGGTACTTAAAAGCACGATTCCGCCGTGTTCTTGGGCATAATCGTGGCCCTCCTTAGTTGGGTGGATAGAAACAGGAGATAAGTCGTTCATGTAGCGCAGATAGCGCTGCCAGGGAGGCAGATCGAGCCCCAGCTCGCGACGAACCGACTGTAGAGAAGCCAAATCCGATCGCTGCCCGAGGGTCATTTGGGCCCCATCTCCGGGCAGCACCTGAAAAAGGTAAAAAACCAAACTAACGACCCCCAGCAAAACGGCCAGGCCGTTGAAGAGCCGACTCAGGATAAACCCCGCCATCTTAAAAAGGGCTCGGATCTGATGCGTGTAGGAATTTGGGGTCTGGCAAGAAAGATGCCGGCCACTTGTTCACGATCACTCCTTTTTTCAAGTACATGAGGCCCGGACTCGAGCGAAGCATGGTCTTGAGGGTGGTTCCATCGGTGATGAACAAAGGCCAACCCGAGCCATAAGTCGTTTCGAACGATTGAATTTCTTCGGGTGTAGAAGCGGTGAGAATGGCAAACCGAATGCCCAGCGAGTCAGCCGTCGAACGCATCGCACGCAATGCTGTCCATGCATCGGCCGGACCATCACTCAAAACGCGGGCAGTTACCAGCAAGCAGCGGTCGGCCAGAATAAAGTCCTCCGTATAGTCTTCGCCGTCTCGACTGGAAATGCTGAAGTCGTGTACCGGGGGCTGATAGCCCTTGCTCACCAATACCGATTTGCGGTCCACATACTCAGTACCTTCCATGTCCCAAGGGGCCTGCTCGGTGGTGAATTCTTGTATCGTTCCATTCACTTTGTAGTACCAGGTGTCGCGGTACACATCCTGAGGGGCTCCATCGGGCACCTTCATGCCTTCCGGGATGCTTTTACCGACAGCATAGGGCAGAAAATCGAACAAAGGCAGGTTTTTGAAGGTATACACCCCCACACCCAAACTCAGCAAGCTGAACACAGCAAAAATGGGGGTAATTACCCTACCCGGCCCGAGGGGCACCAGGTTGCGTTGGCGCCAAAACAACCAGCCAATGAGCACGAGCAGGACCACATCTTTTGAGAAGGACTGCCAGGGGGTGAGCTTGAGAAAATCGCCAAAACAACCGCAATCTGTTACCTTATTAAACCAAGCCGAATAAAAAGTGAGGAAGGTGAAAAACACCATCATCAACAAAAGTGACCAAAGGGTGAAGCGCTTTTGCCAGCCCAACAACAAGGCGATTCCCAAGGCCATTTCAGCCACACAAATCAAGATGGCTAACCCCGTGGCGATCGGATTTAAGAAATCGATCCCGAATACACCGAAGTACTCCTCAAGCTTATAGCCAAAGCCCTTGGGGTCATTAACTTTAATAAACCCTGAGAAAATAAACAAAAAGGAAGTGAGAACCCTAAAAACATGGGTTTTGAGGATGATAACCGATTCGATGAATGACTTCATTTGCCTTTTATAGTTTGTAGATGATGCGTTTGAATATTTTAGGTCCATTTAGGATTTTGATGATACGTTTGCTAATACCAAACCCATTTGGATGCGTGCAAATACGGAATAGTTGATGATGTCTCGGTAGCCCGAACAGACCCCCTCGGAGATGGAGGTTTGACCTCCATTGTCTTCAATTTGTTTAATGCGCAACAGCTTCATGAGGATCAAATCCGTGAATGAGGTGTCGCGCATGCTGCGCCAGGCCTCCCCATAGTCGTGGTTTTTATCGGACAGCAGCTTCCTGTTGAGCGCAATATGACGGTCATAGGCCTTTAAAAGTTCAGCCAATGGGGTTTGGGTCGCATAAAATTGACTGCTTTCCAATAAATCGTTCGATGCCAAAGACTGATCACCCGTTGGGCCGTTGTCAACAACTGCCGGTTTAAGGGCGGAACCGCTGACTCCACCGTCCAGTTGAATGAGGGCCATCAAACAATAATTAATGATGCCGAGGTATTCTTCAGCAATGCCATCACTGATTTTTTGCGTCTTTTTTTCCTGGATGCTGCGGATTCGGGCTGCCTTAATGAAGATTTGATCGGTGAGGGATGGGCCCCGAAGAATGCGCCATGAAAGTCCGTAGTCGCGGTTTTTCGCCTCAAAAAGTGAGCGGCATTGGGCCAAAATCGCATTAAAAGCAGGCAAAGTTTCTGTCACGGCTCAAAAATTACGAATTTTGCTTTATTTTGTTGTACCCCAATAGGAATGTCCAAAAAAGGAACGTCCAAAAAAGGAATGTCCAAAAATACGCTATTCCCTTTCAAATCTAGTCTTCGGTTTCAGGGCAAACTGCTGTTTGTGGATCGACCGTTGGTGATGGGCATACTCAATGTTACTCCAGATTCATTTTATCCGGGCAGTCGAGTGGCCTTTTCCGTACAAAGTACCGGGCATTCCCCCTTCTTGGATGTGGTAGAACAGGCACGCAAGATGTTGGCAGAAGGCGCCGACATCATCGATATTGGGGGATGCAGTACGCGCCCCGGTGCCGCAGCCGTTTCAGAGCAGGAGGAGCTGGATCGCGTCTTGCCCGTCATTCGCTCGGTGAAAAGAGCTTTTCCCGATCAATTGGTTTCGGTCGATACCTGGCGCGCTTCGGTGGCCGAACAGGCCATCAGTGAGGGTGCCGACCTCATCAATGACGTTTCGGGGGGGCGCCTCGACCTCCATATGTTCGAAACGGTCATACGGCTGAAGGTGCCTTATGTGCTGATGCACAGCAGAGGTACACCCGAAAGCATGGCGTCTTTGGCGCAATATGGGGATGT
This sequence comes from Bacteroidota bacterium, assembly GCA_005799065.1. Classification (GTDB taxonomy): domain Bacteria; phylum Bacteroidota; class Bacteroidia; order UBA7662; family UBA7662; genus F1-60-MAGs140. The sequence continues at coordinate 6,443 of SYHW01000018.1, read as the reverse complement.
GTCGACTGAGGTGGTGTTTGAGCTCGCCAATCGGGTGCAGGTATTGCTCGACGCGGGCTGTTCAGACCTCATCATAGACCCAGGATTCGGCTTTGCCAAAACACCCGAGCAGGGATTTCAGTTGTTGAATCAGCTCGATGTGCTGGTGAATATGGGATTTCCGGTGCTGGTGGGGGTCTCCCGCAAATCGATGATCACCCGAACTTTATCGGTGGCGGTCGAATCGCACGACGCGCTTTGGGGGACATTGGTCCTGAATACCATTGCCTTAGAGCGTGGCGCACATATTTTAAGGGTGCATGACGTGGCCCCTGCCGTTCAGGCGGTACGCCTGTGGGAAAAAGTGCGCGGAGCTGAATTAAATGCGGCTTCTATACGTTCTTCATCATCAAAGCATCCCCCATTATGAAAGAACTGATCGAAGCCATGGGTTATCCTGTTCCGTGGCTGTTTGGGCTCGATTTATTGCTCGTCCTGCTGTTTTTATACCTCGTATTCGTTTTGGTTCGCGGAAGTCTGGCTCCCGCAATCTTGTTGGGATTGGGCATAATTTATATGATGTACTTACTGGTGAATTGGGCCGGACTCGTACTGCTCAGCACCCTGCTGGGGCAGTTTCTGGGCATGGGTGTGGTGCTGCTGATCGTGTTGTTTCAACCCGAAATCAGGCAGTTTTTGTTGCAATTGGGTGGCAATACGGGTGTAGGCCCACAGAGGTGGTTCCGCAAAATGATGAGGGGCAACGACCAACGCGCCGATGAGGATTATGTTACGACAGAATTATTGCCTCTTCTCAGGGACGCGATGAATCTGAGGCTGGGGATGTTGATTGTGGTGAGTCGGCAAGAACTGCAACCGCCAGTGTTGTCGCGCGGGACCCCCATCGATGCGCGGGTCGGTCGTGCTTTGCTGCTGTCGGTGTTTCACCGCGAATCGCCCATTCACGATGGTGCAGCTTGGATTATGGATGGTCGGGTGCAATCGGTGGCCTGCGTGCTCCCGATTTCAGAGAGTCCAGAATTACGGAGCGGGCTCGGACTACGGCACCGGGCTGCCTTAGGGGTTTCAGAGCTGGCCGATGTAGTGGCCTTGGTGGTTTCGGAAGAGGAAGGATCCCTCTCTGTGGCACGTGAGGGGAAATTAACAGAAGGGGTGTCGCCCGAACAGGTGGCGGTTGATTTGGCAGCCTATTTAAGGGTAGAGTAAATGGAATGCGTTCAATCAACCCGCAACACATGAGCATCGATCAATACAGCAGGATCACCTTCCGGTCACTCATTTTGACTCTATTGTTCTTTACAGTAATGGCATCGCAACCTTCATTAGCCCAATACAAGGTCGGCGATCGCGCCCGCGATTTTCGATTAAAGAACATGGGGATTGGACGAACTTTCGTATCCCTCAATACCGATCGCTCGGCGGCGGGATATGTATTGGTGTTTAGTGGACTTCATTGTCCGTGGTCGAAGGCTTATTGGGACCGTCTCATCCGAATCGACCGCCGTTACCGCCCTTTGGGATACCCCGTTTTGCTGATCAATCCCAACGACCCCAACCAAGTCGCGGCCGATTCGCCCGAGGACATGCAGCGTGCAGCCCGAGAACATGGATTTCCCTTCCCGTATTTGTTCGATGAGCAGCAGGATGTAGCCCGCGACTATGGCGCCGTGCGCACTCCACACGTTTTTATCCTGTGTAAGGAAAAGGAAGGATGGATGGTGCGCTATTCGGGGGCGATCGACGACAATACCGAATTCCCTGAACAGGTAACCGTACATTTCGTGGAGGATGCCTTGGAATCCCTTTTGAGGGGTAGTTTTGTGCGGCAAGAAACGACTCCCTCGGTAGGTTGTCTGATTGCTTGGAAAAAAAGATAAACATGGAGCATTATCAGGGTGTTGATCTGCACTTTCGGACTTTTGGAAGCGGCCCTCCCCTCATCATATTACACGGTTTATTTGGCTCAGGCGACAATTGGTTGACCCTCGCTCGGCAGTGGTCGACCCACTACACGATTTACCTGCCCGATCTCAGAAACCACGGTCGATCGGCGTGGACCAAAACCCATGATTATCGTTCAATGGCTGAGGATGTATGGAGACTGATGGACCATTGTGGCTTGCCAACCGCCAACCTCCTGGGCCATTCTATGGGTGGCAAAGTAGCCATGACGATGGCGTTACGGTCACCAGGGCGTGTTTCGACCCTGTTGGTGGTCGATATCGCCCCAAGAACCTACCAGCTCCACGAACACCAGCAGCTGCTCACTACCCTTGCCGCCGTTGACCTCACCGCCTTTGAAAACCGCACCCAATTGGACGCCTACCTCGCTCCCAAAATCACCCGAACAGATACCCGTCAGTTTATTCTCAAGAATATTTATCGATCCGATGAGGGATTATTTGCTTGGCGCATGAATGTTCAAGGGCTGTTGGCCAACCTTCATTCGGTGGGCGATGATTCGCCCTTTGTGGAGGGTCGATCTGTACAACTGCCCGCGTTGTTCATCGCCGGAGGCGCATCAACCTACATCCGCGATTCGGATGAGGCCGTCATTCGGGCGCTGTTTCCAAGGGCCCAAGTGGTTCGAATTCCGGGCGCTGGTCATTGGGTGCACAGCGACGCCCCCGATGCACTCAGCGACCAAGTCTGTTCATTTTTGAGTGGGAAATGATTGTTCATGAACTAAAGACACTCCATCAATAAATTACACATGAGGGATAAAAAGCAAAGAGCGCCGCTGATGCGGATTGAACGGCTGGAGATTACGGACATGGCCGACGAGGGTCGGGCTTTGGGGCGCGCAGGCGATCAGGTTTGCTTTGTGGAGGGGGCTGTACCCGGCGATGTGGTGGATGTGGAGGTGTACCGCAACAAGCATCGATATATGGTTGGGCGCGTGGTACATGTTCATGCGGCCTCCGCATCCCGAATAACCCCCAAGTGTGTGCACTTCGGACTATGTGGCGGTTGCAAATGGCAGCACCTCGATTACCCGGCTCAATTGTATTGGAAGGGAAAGCAGGTCCGCGATGCCTTGGTTCGATTGGGAAAGGTGGAAGTTACGGAGGTTCGGCCTGCTTTGGCAGCACCCGAACCCTATGCCTACAGAAATAAACTAGAGTTTACGGCTACAGGCCAACGGTGGCTTACTGTTGAGGAGATGAATAAACCCGAAACGGAAGCATCACGGACGGGTTTGGGGTTTCATTTGCCCGGACGGTTCGACAAGGTGATGCATGTTCAGGAATGTCATTTAATGGACCAAAGAGCCAACGACATACGGAATTTCATTCATCGATATGGCGAGGAGCAGGGATGGACGCGCTACAACCAGCGCAACCATGAGGGCTTTCTGCGCACATTAACCTTACGCAACAGCAGTCTTGGGCAATGGATGGTGTTGTTGATGGTGGCCGACGACCAGCCGGAGGCGATTGCCGGGATCATGTCGGCCTTGGCAAAGTACTTCCCCTGGATTACCAGCCTGCAGTATGTCGTCAACCCGAAGAAAAATGACACCCTACTGGGGTTACAACCCCAGGTATGGTCGGGACCGTCCTTCATCGAGGAGCGTTTGGGGGACCTTCATTTCCACATTTCGCCAGCCTCTTTTTTTCAAACCAACAGCCGACAGGCGCAGCGGCTATATGATTTGGTTGCGGAATGGGCGGCCCCATCATCAACAGATGGTATTTATGATTTGTATAGTGGAACGGGTACGATTGGGTTGTTTTTGTCGCGAAAAGCGGCTTGGGTGGTGGGCTTAGAATACACCGAAGCGGCGGTAGACGATGCGCGCAGGAATGCGGAACGCAACGGCATTCACAACGCACAATTTGTAGCCGGAGATCTGAAGGATTTACTGACGGAGGAGTTTATTGGTCAATTCGGCCGTCCATCGGTGCTCATCACCGATCCGCCACGATCGGGCATGCATCCCGATGTAGTGGCCATGCTGTGCCGCATGCGGGTGCCCCGCTTGGTTTATGTGAGTTGCAACCCCGCCACACAAGCCCGCGACTTAGATCTGATGCGCGACACCTACCGCGTTGAGCGCTATCAACCTGTTGATATGTTCCCCCAAACGCATCACGTGGAAAACGTTGTGCTGTTGACATGCCTCTAGTGGTTAAATTTGTGAAAGGACGTACACTCAGCAAGGACATTCAGAAACGGCAAATAATTTAAAATGTGTTATTGTATATTATGTCAGAGGCACACCATTGGTTGGAATCAGTAGAGTCGGATTTGCGTTATTATGCCGACTATCTGAGGGGATTATCGCGTGAAATGCTCGATATGGGGATGAGTAAGTACCCCGTGTTTGTGGCCTACCACGAGCCTATGCCATCCCCTCTAGGACGACCCATTCTCATCCACCAGCACCTCGATACCCACTGGAGTGTGAATTTGACGGTGATGGAGGATTTTGTGTCGCGCGGTATTGTGACCCGCGCTGCCTTTCCCGAATTTCGCAAGAGCTGGAAAGACCCGGAGTTTTTTATGTGCGTATTTGTATATACTCCTTCCAAATGCGCGTTCATCTATATGCCCTACGATCCGCCGTCTGGGGAGGGCGACGAAGAGCCTGATTGATGGGATCCACCCGATTCGCCCCAACGCCCAGTGGCTTTTTGCATGAGGGCAATTTGGCCAACTTTATGTTGGTTGCTTTGCTGGCGAAGTCGGAGGTCTTACGCATTCGGCTGAGGATCGACGACCTCGACCGCAGTCGGTTCCGCGAGGCCTATCTGCACGATATTTTCGATGTTTTGAATGGGGTTGGGCTTGTTTGGGACGAAGGGCCGCGCGATCCTGCCGACTTTCTGGGTGGGTACAGTCAACATTTACGCTTGAACCTCTACGAGCAGTATTTATCGGAGCTGCGCAGACGGGGGCTGGTGTATGCCTGCCGGTGCACAAGAAGTGCCCGGGGAAATACAGGGTCATTTTGTGCGTCTGATTGCGCTCAGCGTCGTTTATCACTCGATGACCCCGACCTCGTTTGGCTCTGCCGTATCGATCCCGGCTTTGAGGCCGCGGTGCATGATCACTCAGGCAGCGTCCTTCGGTATAGTTTGTTGGATCGGGGAATTGGCGATTTTGTGGTCAGGCGACGACGCGAATCCGCTTCCGGCCGGTGTCTGCCTTCTTATCAGCTCGCATCCGTGGCCGATGATGTTTTGTATGGCACTTCTTTAATCGTCAGGGGGGTGGATTTATTCGACAGCAGCCTGATGCAGTTGTGGTTGGCCTATCGTTTGGATCTCATAACATTCATGTCAGTACGTTTTGTACACCATGACCTTTTGTTGAATGCCGCGCAACAAAAATTGAGTAAATCGACTGGTCATTCAGGGGGCGATGGGGGGTCGCTGTTGAAAAAATGGCCCAACCTACAGGCCTTAGAAGCAACGCTCCCTGTTCAGGATTGGGCTCGTTCCCTGGGGTTAATGCGGTAGAGCTGAATCTGGGGATTTTTGATTGTCTTTCTTGCTTTCTGGCTCAAAGCTCAGGCATACGGAATTAATGCAATAGCGAAGGCCAGTAGGTCGGGGACCGTCGGGGAACACATGCCCAAGATGGCCATGACAGCGGGCGCATAAAACTTCGGTTCGGACCATGCCGAAATTACGATCTGTTCGCTCGATAATCGATTCTGACTTGATTTTATCACTAAAACTGGGCCAGCCGCAACCGGCATCGAATTTGGTATCTGATTGAAACAAGGGGTTCCCACAGCCGACACAATTGTATTGCCCGGCTTCCCAATGTTGTTCGTATTGGCCTGTGTAGGGGCGCTCGGTTCCCTGTTGGCGCAGTACCCTAAAGGCCTCTGGCTCGAGAATTTCCTTCCATTGTTCTTCGGTCATGTTCACAGGGATTTTAGACAATTGTTCATCAAGGTTTTTCACCGGTCGCGTTTGTCCACATGCTGAGTTGATGCACATCAAAAGGCAAAGAGCTATGTGATTAAATCGTAAAGTTTTGATAGAATTTTGGCCTGTTGATGTCGCAAATAAATAAATCATTGATCGGTTTCGACGCTCATTGTTTTGTTCCGATGCGCTTGAACACAATTTTTTGCGCAAAATTAGTCGTTGTGTTCAATTTTCGGTGATTTTCTTTTGATGGATATACGTTATTGTCTGATTCTACATGAGGTATTTCCGTTGTCGATCAGCGGTCTGACCTCGGTTTGTCGGGTTGTAATTTTCCGCCTGAATGTATATCTTTACGATTTGGAATATATTTTTTGTCGATCAGATATTCTTTTCTTTTTCTTTTTCTTTGCGCTCCAATTGACGTATTATGCCAAATTGTATACCTATGAACACACTCTACCAAATCCCTACCACCTTAAAGACCCGATTAATAGCCTACAAAGCTGCTTTTGCATCTGTTGTAATGTTTTTATTCTTTAGTCTTTTGATGATTCG
>SYHW01000017.1 GCA_005799065.1 Bacteroidota bacterium | reverse complement strand
TTTCCTTTCGACCTTGATTTCCTTTCGACCTTGATTTCCTTTCGACAAACAAAAGCTCTCAATCCATGAAAAACCGTACCCAAATTCTGATTCTGGTTATTCTCGTCTACTCGATGTTCCTGTCTTCTTGTAAAAAAGACACACCCGACCCAGAACCTAAAAGCGAATTCACTGTGGCAGGTCAGTCATACGCACTGTCCAAAGGTTATCTATTGTATTGGGGTCTCAACTCAGATTCATTAAGTGTAGATTGGGATGTTTTGCTCGTTTCTGATGGGATATACTATTCTGCGGATTCTGTGGGGGGGACCGGGCAAGCTCTTTATTTGGATTTAAATAGTTCAAGCAACACGGAACTCAGCCCCGGTACTTATATGTTCGCCAATCAAAGAGCAGCGGGAACATTCGTTGATGCCGGTGCACTGATTGCCTACGATTTTGCCGCTGATGATGGTGTTGAATATTACCTCAATACGGATGTTCCTGGTGGTCCTATTGTGGTGAAGAAATCTGGAACAATCCATGAAATTGAAGTGGGATTCAATGCGAATCGTGATGGCTCCACCGTTAACCAGCCGGTCACCGGTTACTTTAAAGGCCAACTCAATTTGTTGGATTTCTCTATGATGCGTACGACGCAAAAGAGGGCTATTCGTGATCGACTTCAATTGATCAAAAACAGCCGCTAATTAAAGGGTGCCGGGACCTTCTGGATTAATCGAACAAAGTCAAATTCACGTGGGTCATAGGACCGCCCAGTTTTGTACCCCCACCAAGCAATGAAATCGTAGTAGTTATTTTTGGCTTTGTTCGGGTAAGCGGTGTACCTCCGCTCTTCCAAATTTTTCATGTAACGAAGGCAGTGCATCCAATTGTCGAATCTCATATAGCCCGACCTTCCCCTTAAGCCAAACAAATTCGCCCGTTCTTTAGCCATTTGAGAGCGTAAATTGGCCGATTCCCACATGGCCAATTGATAAATGACCAAGGGGTTTCGAAATCCCAGGACCTGTATCGAATCATAGAAGACAGAAGGCGCGGGTAATTTGTGCTGTGACCAGCCTTTGTTGGGGACCGATAAAAAAAGGAGAAATGCCATTAAGACGGCAGATCCATTCCATTTTTGAGGCATGGTCAACCCGAGCGATTACAGCCGTTCAATCACCATGGCGCTTGCCCCTCCACCACCATTACATATTCCAGCCACACCAATGGTGCCGCCTTCCTGGTGCAATAAATGTGCAAGCGTAACCACGATTCGACATCCTGAGCTTCCAATCGGATGGCCCAATGAAACCCCTCCTCCATAAATATTAACCCGATTGGGGTCGAGCGATAGCAATCTATTGTTGGCAATACAGACTACGGAGAAGGCCTCGTTGATTTCGTAAAAATCTACTTCAGAAGCTGTTTTTCCAGCCCGCTGCAGGGCCAATGGGATGGCTTTGGAGGGTGCAGTTGTGAACCACTCAGGTGCCTGTTGCGCATCGGCATAGCCAAGAATTCGGGCCAATGGTCTTGCACCCATTTGTTCAGCACGCGCGCGGCTCATCAATACAACGGCCGAAGCACCATCATTCAGGTTCGATGCATTGGCGGCCGTAATGGTGCCATTTTTATCAAATACAGGCCTCAGGCTTCCGATCTTGTCAAAATTGACTTTTGTGTAATCCTCATCGGTATCAACCAACAAAGGGTCTTTCCCACGAACGGGTACTTCTACGGTTGCCATTTCAGCCTTGAACTTGCCGTTGGCCCATGCCTCTGCAGAACGTTTATACGACTGAACCGCATAGGCATCCTGCTCCTCACGCGTGATTTTGTGCTCCGATGCACACAATTCAGCTGCATTTCCCATATGGTATTGGTGATACACATCCGTTAATCCATCACGAAGAATGCCATCGACCACCTGGCCATGGCCAAGGCGGCCACCGTTTCTATACTGATCGAGGTAGTAGGGAACCTGACTCATGCTCTCCATGCCGCCAGCAACCACTACATGTGCTTGCCCCAACTGAATGGCTTGCGCCCCCAACATGATGGCTTTCATTCCGCTGGCGCAAACTTTATTAACCGTGATGAAGGGAGTATGGGAATCAACCCCGGCATAAATTCCGGCTTGGGTAGCAGGCGCCTGTCCGATATTGGCACTTATAACATTGCCCATAAACAATTCGTCGATTTGATCTGGCGCTACCGAGGCCATTTCCATCGCTTTTTTAATGGCCACAGCGCCCAATCGAGGTGCTGAAATAGGAGCAAGCGCCCCGTTGAAACTGCCGATGGGGGTGCGTGCGGCACCTACGATCCAAACTTCCTGGCTCATGATTTAGTAATTTGTTGCTAAGCGCACAAAGATAAATCAAAAGGCAGTGTATTTTTCTCATATTTCGGCTACTCTTCATGATCCGCATATGCCTGCCAAAAAGAAGCCCAACAATAAAATCCGGAAGATATTTGTGCTGGATACCTCAGTGATTTTACATGATCACCATGCCTTGCAGCACTTCGATGAACATGATGTCGTGCTGCCCATAACCGTTCTCGAGGAACTCGATCAGTTCAAAAAGGGAAACGACAGCCTGCATTATGAGGCCCGTAGTTTCATCAGAATGCTTGATGAATTGGCCAGTCAACACAGCCTTCAAGATTGGATTCCGCTCAATTCGGCGCACGAATCATTGCTGAAAGTGGAGATGAATGAAAGCGCACGGGTCGATGCACATGCCGTTTTTGGAGAACGGAAAGCCGACCACAGAATCCTTAATTCTGCCTTGTATTTGGTTGAACACAACCCGGGTAGACAGGTAATTTTGGTAACGAAAGACGTCAACCTTCGTTTGAAGGCAAAAGCACTCGGTTTGGAAGCGGAAGACTACAGACACGGCAAGATCAAGGACCAGGGCGATAGCTACACTGGATTTCGGGTGGTGGGTGGAGTTTCTAAAACACTCATCGACCAACTCTATCAAACAGGCTTTTGCAACCCAGCTGATCTAAAACTCACCGATCTGTGTCCGAACGAATTTCTGATTGTTCGCTACGGAAAAGAATCGGTTTTGGCTTGCTATCATGCCGAAGAAGGACGACTGGAAAAAGTGGATAAACGCCCAGCTTATGGCATTCGTCCACGCAATGCCGAACAGACCTTTGCCCTGCACGCCGTGTTGTCGGATCGGATTCGGTTGGTTACCCTCCAAGGTATAGCGGGTACGGGCAAGACCCTTTTGGCTTTGGCGGGAGCGCTCGAGCAACGCAGACAGTTCAAACAGTTGTATTTGGCAAGACCCATAGTTCCATTAAGCAATAAAGACATTGGATATCTGCCTGGAGACATCAAATCTAAACTCAATCCCTACATGGAGCCATTGTGGGATAATCTTCGTTTCATTCAGCATCAATTCAGCGAAGCGGATCGCGATTTCCACAAAATCAACGAAATGGTTCAGCAGGAAAAACTCACCATCACACCATTGGCTTATATTAGAGGTCGAAGCTTTTCTCAGGTTTGCTTTATTGTCGATGAAGCGCAAAATCTAACGCCGCATGAGGTTAAGACCATCATCACCCGAGCTGGAGAGGGAACCAAAATCATTTTTACAGGAGACATCCGACAGATCGACACCCCATACCTCGATTCTGAATCGAACGGATTGTCGTATTTGATCGACAGGCTCAAAGGACAATCGTTATTCGCCCATATTGCCCTTCAAAAGGGTGAGCGTTCCGAGCTGGCTAACCTGGCCAACGAACTGCTGTAATCGGGTGGGAAGAAAATCTGATCGGGTGGGAAGAAAATCTGATCGGGTGGTTACATTTTGGTTCTGCACCTATATCCCATCTACCTTCCTGTTCGATTCATGGAATTGAAGCGGGTGTAGGCAACTAAACGGTCGTAGCGCGGGCTCACAGGGGGTTGATGATACACAAACACCTCGTAATCACATTCGGTTTCCTGGTGGCTTCCTTCGAACCATGTTTCGTCGGCCAACGAACTTCCATTTCTAACCCAAGCATAGCAATAATCGTAGTAGCCCTGTTTCAGCGGTATGGTAATTTGATAGGCTCCGAGTGAGGGGTGGTAGCTCAACTCGGAAGTGGAGTCGAGCTTCCAATCGGTGAGTTGTCCGAATAGGTGCACACGGGCATTGCGAAGGGGGGAGGGCTGAAGCAAACTAAAAGTGACATTCAGGTAGTCGGCTTCATTTTCAGAATTTCGGGCTTCATTGCTTTGAATTAGGTAATTTCCGTTCAAATCCTGATAGGAAAAATAGCGCAGATGGGCACGCCCTTCCTCAGGTTCTGCCCAAACCTGAACCGATTCTTGGCCAATCTCGACTTTAGAAACGCCTTGACCACGAAAGCGGATGTTTCTCAAGTCAATTCGTCGAAATTCATTGCCTGCCGTTAATATGTTGCGGTCGCTGTGGTCGTATGAAATGACGTTGTTGCGAATAAACTGCGGAGGGAGACCGCCAACCAAGTTATCCCAACGCCCATTTTGCCGAATCACCACCTTTAACTCATCAAAAGGATTGAAGACCTGTTGATCGCCCGTATTAACGTCAAAATCAATTTCATGAGCGATGGCCATGACATCGGGTCGGCTGGGACGACGGATGATGGGGATGATCGACATGATGGGCTGAAGCACAAAAAACCGGCGGGTGAGTACAGGTGCGCTTCGGTCTCCATCCCGATAAACGTGCAAAACATAATTACCACTGAGCGTAGGACGAATATTTTCGGAAGGAACACTAATCTTGTAATGGGTGTAAGGCTTAAGGGTATTAAATGACGTCCGGTAGTCGGTCACCTGATCTTCCTGAAATCCATCCAAATATTGGGTACTGAGCATCCCGGATGGCGACCAGTCGGCTGTGCAGTGGATTAAGGTAAAGGTGTACCGAGCAAAACCGCCGTTCAAGTCATCGAAATGAAGCACAAGTGAGCCGTTTGGATCGCCCAGTTGCATCATGGGTATCGAAAAAGGTTTATCGCCTTGAAGGAATTGAACGGTTTTAATATGAGGGAGGTACGTATGATCCTCCGGTATTAAACCGGCGAATTCTTGAGCGCGAGTCCCATTCAATCCCATGAGCAGGAAAAAAAAGTTTAGGATCGTTAATCGGAGTGCCATTCAGTTTGATTTGGTGAATATAGTTTTCTTCGATTATGGGTTCGATTGGGCGGAATTAAGCCCTTCTAATTCTTCGAGCTGTGATTCCCACAAATGTAATAACTCAGTAATGTGTTGTTCCGTTTCGCGCAGTTCATTTTGAGCTGATTGGAGCCATTCGAATTGCTGTGCATAGGTGGGGTCGGCCATTTTTTCGAGCAGATGCGATTTTTTCGCCTCTGCCTTGGACAGTTCTTCTTCTGTTTTACGGCATTCTCTATCCATTTTGGCCCATTTCCTCTTGTTTTCCTTTTGTTCGTGGTAGGAAAGGTTTGTTTCTTGTTCTGACTCTTCTTTTGTCGTCTGAATTGAATTTTTGGTGTTTGGTTGAGCAGGTGATGGTTTGGGCTTCCACGGCTCTCCCAAGCGTTCTGAAAACGCTGCAAATGGCCCTGGGTAAACGTGAATTTTACCATCCATTACATACCATACCTTATTGCAGACTTGCTCTAACAGGTAACGATCATGGGCCACCAAAACAAAACTGCCCTCGAAATCTTGCAAGGCATCAATAAGGGCTTCAACGGATTCCATGTCGAGGTGATTGCCCGGTTCATCCAACAGCAATGAATTGGACCGCGCTAAAAGCACGCCCGACAAGGCCAACCTTGCTTTTTCCCCTCCTGAAAGAATACCCACTGGTTTGTCCATATCGTCCTGATCAAATAGAAAGGCACCCAAAGCCGATCGTACCTCCTGAACGGTGCAGTGTTCGGCTAACCGAAGGGCTTCGTTGAGCAAGCTGTTTTTGAGGTTCAGCGATTCGGTTTGGTGTTGGGCATAATACGCCAACTCAACCTGGTAGCCGGGTAGACGCTTCCCTTCAAACGCCTCGGTGCCCAACAGAATCCTGAGCAGTGTGGATTTTCCTGTGCCATTAGGACCAACCAATGCTATTTTGTCGCCCCGTTCCCATTGAGCCGATGCGCCATCCAAAATGCTGGTTGCGGGGAAGGATTTGTTGATATCCTGCAATTCCATCAGTATTTTACCTGGTTTTCGATTCGGTACAAAGCGAAACCGTGGCGCACGGTCAGCCTCTTTCACTTCATCAACCAGCTCTTTCTTCTGAAGCAACTGAATGCGGCTCTGAACGGCTTTGGCCTTACTTGCCTTGTACCTAAATCGCTCAATAAATCTCATTTCATGGGCCAGCATTTTTTGCTGGTTGGTCCAGGCCAAACGCTGTTGCTCCAGGCGAATCATTTTTTGCTCCTCGTAGGACTCATAATCGCCTTTGTAGACCCACAACTTCTTTTGATCTATTTCAAGGATTCGGTTGCAACATCGATTCAAAAAGGTGCGGTCGTGCGAAACGAGGAGGACGCTGTTGGGGTATCGACGGATGAAGTCCTCCAACCAGTTGATGGCGGGTAGGTCCAGGTGATTGGTTGGCTCGTCGAGCAACAAAAGCCCTGGTTTTTGCAAGAGAACTTTGCCCAACATGGCACGCATACGCCATCCGCCACTGAATTGTTTGTAGGGCTTTTCCATATCGCTGTTCCGAAATCCAAGGCCTTTAAGTGTTTCCTCCACCAGGGCTTCAATGCGAAACGCATCCAATCGCGTTAGTTCATCCAACAGGTCGGCCTGTTTCTGCCAGTAAGACAAATCGTTCGTCGTGTTGTCTTCCATCAGGCTTTCTTCGTACTGTTTGCGCATCATCAGCAAATCACCGAAGGCTTCCGATACAACCTCCAACAAGCTATTGCCCGATGAAAAAGACAAGAGATCCTGATGAAAATAACCGATTTTAAGGTTTTTGGGAACACTGATTCGACCCCCTCCACTTTCGGGTTGCGCCAGGGCGCGCATCAATGTGCTTTTGCCGCAACCGTTGCGGCCGATCAGCGCTGCTTTATCTTGATTTCCCAGTTGAAAAGAAGCGTGCTCAAACAGATCTTCACCTCCAGCAGAAAGGGTTAATTGATGTACGGTTACCATAATCGATTTGCAGTGGTAATGATACGGCCTGAAGCATAATTTTTAGCCTTCGGGTTGCGCTTTGCATTTCAATTTATACCTTTGCACCGCTTTAGTCTTCCAGTTTTTCATCAACTTCCTGACTTGAGTGTATTCGTTTTTTGTTAATCGAAAACATGGCATTAACCATCAAATTACGCAAGGGCTTCGACATCAAATTAAAAGGTCAGGCCGATCAGGGAAAATGTGTCGCGGTTCACGCACAAACTGTATCCATAAACCCACCGGCATTTCGCTATTCCAAATTTAAACTGCTGGTGGAGGTGGGGTCTGAAGTTCAGGTAGGCACCCCCTTATTGTACGACAAAAAACACCCATCGATCGTGGTTTCCTCTCCTGTTTCAGGTGAAGTGGTGGCCGTTCATCGGGGTGATCGTAGAGTGCTTCAAGAAGTTGTTATTTTGGCTGATCAGCAACAAAAACACATCGAATTCGGCCCTATAAAGCTTGATTCGATGGATGTTTCACAATTGAGGTCTGCTGTACAACAGGCGGGATTATGGCCACTCATTCGCCGCCGTCCATTTGACTGCATCGCCCTGCCCGACGAAAATCCTTTCGCAATTTTTGTATCTGGATTCGACTCAGCACCTCTTGCACCTTCGATCGATTTTTTGATTGAAGGCAATGAACAAGCTTTTCAAGCTGGTCTTCACTTGCTTAGCCGTCTCAGCCAAGCCCCGGTACATTTGGGTATACACGCCACCCAGACGCGCTCTACAGCCTTGTTGAAGGCCCAAAATGTTCAAATTTATCGTTTCGAAGGCGCGCATCCTGCTGGTAATGTGGGAATTCAAATGCATCATATTCGTCCAGTCAATAAAGGAGAGGCAGCTTGGTACGTTCATCCCTCTGATGTAGTGATCCTGGGCCGTTTTGCATTGAATGGTCGCTGCGATTTTCGCAAGCGAATTGCTTTAACTGGTTCCGAGATAAAAGAGCCGCGGTACGTCGATTCAATTTTAGGCGCTTCCATCCAATCGATCACCGGAGGCGAATTCACAGATAGAAATGATGTGCGCATCATTAGTGGTAATGTCTTGACAGGATCAAAAGTTCCTCCCGACGGTCATTTGGGTTTTTATGAACACCAACTCACGGCCATTCCTGAGGGGAACGATCTCGAGTTTCTCGGCTGGTTGCTGCCCAGTTATCCCCGCCCGGACATTTCGCGATCATTTTTGTCGGGGTGGTTGAAAAACCGGGTATATCAAGTCAACACCAATACCCACGGAGAGGAACGTGCGTTTGTGGCCACAGGTCAATATGAGCAGGTGCTTCCCATGGAAATCCACCCGACATACCTTTTGAAGTCCATCATGTATCAGGACATCGAAGAGATGGAGCAACTCGGGATCTATGAAGTTTCTGAGGAAGACTTCGCGCTTTGTGAATTTGTCTGTACGTCTAAGATTCCTGTTCAAAAAATAATCCGAGAAGGTCTTGACCTCATGTACGAAGATTCAATGGCATAAACCTACACTAAAAAGAATATGAAATTTTTGAAAGATCGTATTATAGAATGGAGGCCTCAATTTGAAAAGGGGGGCAAGTACGAACGTTTCCACACCGTTTTTGATGGGTTTTCTACTTTTTTATTTACGCCAGACACGGTAACAACTCAGGGGTCTCACATTCGTGGCGGCATGGATCTGAAACGAACCATGTTTTTTGTCATCCTGGCCATGTTACCGGCCTTTATTTTTGGTATGTTTAACGTGGGTCATCAGCATTATTTGTCGACTGGAGAATTCACGGCAGCCGGAGACGGAATTTTAGAGAAATTTATATTTGGGGCTCTTAAAGTGATCCCAATTGTGGTTGTAGCATACGGAGTCGGTTTAGGAATTGAGTTTTTTATTGCTTCCCGCAAAGGACATAGCATAAATGAAGGTTATTTGGTTTCCGGATTATTGATTCCTTTGGTGATGCCACCCGATATTCCCCTTTGGATGGTGGGTTTAGCCTCCGCATTTGCGGTCATTTTTGCCAAGGAAGTGTTTGGCGGTACGGGTATGAATGTGCTGAATGTGGCCCTCACAGCCCGTGTCTTTCTATTCTTCGCCTATCCAACCTACATGTCAGGGGATATGGTATGGATAGCCGAAAAACCTGATACATACAGTGGTGCCACAGCACTAGCCAATTCCATACAGGGTAATCCGGGTTTCTGCACAACAGATATGTTTTTAGGGTTGATCCCGGGTTCAATTGGGGAAACCAGTAAGCTGGCCATCCTCATCGGCGCCGCATTTTTGATATTCACCGGCATTGGAAGTGCCTCAGTGATGTTTTCCGTGCTTTTGGGCGCCGGTATCATGGGTTTGATTTTTAATGCCATCGCATTGAATGAGTTTATGAGGTTGCCATTTTGGAATCACTATTTGATGGGTGGCCTTATGTTTGGGGCTGTTTTTATGGCAACAGATCCGGTAACCGCGGCTCAAACTGAGCGTGGTAAATGGATATACGGACTACTCATCGGAATGATGGCCGTCATGATTCGGGTGTTTAACCCAGCATATCCTGAGGGAATTATGCTTGCTATTTTGTTTGGTAACGTGATGGCACCCCTGATCGATCACTTCGTAGTTCAATCAAATATTAAAAAACGACTCGCCCGTGCTTAATTCTAATACCTACGTATTCGGCTTTGCATTTGCCGTTACGGTTCTCGTGGCCCTGATGCTTTCGGGCGCTGCAACCGTGTTGAAACCCTTCCAAGAGCAGAATTTTTTGAAAGAAAAGCAGGAAAATATCCTCAGTGTTGTGGGCAAGGTGGCTCCTGAAGACTACAAAAAATTCGATCAATACATTAAATCTGTGGTGATCGATGAACAGGGTAATGAGGTTGAAAATGTAAAGGCATTCGACATCAATTTGGCCTACGATAAAAAATTAAAGTCAAAAAATCCATCGCATAAACTCAGATATCCTTTATATATCTTTGAAGAAGGCGGAAAAAAGACCTACATCCTCCAATTAGCGGGGGTGGGCTTGTGGGGCCCCGTTTGGGGCTATCTCGCATTGGACGAGGATGGAAATACCGTAAAAAAGGCTGTATTTGACCACAAAGGTGAGACCCCCGGATTGGGTGCTGAAATCAATACCGATGGGTTCGAAGGGCAGTTTGCAAACCGAAAAATTTTGGATGAGTCGGGTTCTTTTGTATCGGTTCAGGTGACCAAAGAAGCCAAGGCCGATGATGATCCACATAAAGTCGACGCCATTTCAGGTGGAACGATTACCTCTACGGGTGTTTCCAATATGCTGAGGGAGGATATTCAATTTTATTTGACGTACATCAACAAATCCAAAAAAGTATAATATGTCAGTCGTCACTGCACCAGCGCCGGTCAAAGATTCTAAGCCGCTATTGTCTAAGAAAGATCGAAAGTTAGTCACTGATCCTTTGTCGGATAGTAATCCTATTACGATTCAAGTATTGGGAATATGTTCAGCACTTGCTGTTACTACTCAAATGAAGCCTACTTTAGTCATGGCCATAAGCGTAACGGCGGTGGTGGTTTTTTCGAATATGTTGATTTCCATGATTCGCAATCTCATTCCATCACGGATTAGAATCATCGTACAATTGGCTATCGTGTCTTTGCTTGTAATTCTTGTGGATGAAATCCTTAAAGCTTTTGTTTATGATGTGAGCAAGCAACTTTCGGTTTTTGTTGGTTTGATTATCACCAATTGTATCGTAATGGGACGTTTGGAGGCATTTGCCATGGGAAACAAACCAGGCCCGTCTATGCTTGATGGTTTAGGCAACTCAGCAGGTTACGCATGGGTGATCCTCGCCGTTTCCTTCATTCGGGAGTTGTTTGGATCGGGTAAATTATTTGGTTTTCGGGTAATACCAGAGGCTTGGTATGCTCCTGAGATAGGTTACGTTAACAATGGACTCATGATGATTCCAGCTGGGGCACTATTTATTGTGGCCACGATTATTTGGATTCAGCGTTCTATTAATAATTACACTGAAGAGGCATAATGACTACACTACTTTTCGCTGATTTGGTCAGCCTATTTGTTCGGTCCATTTTTGTGGACAACATGATTTTTGCTTTCTTTTTGGGAATGTGTTCTTTTTTGGCGGTTTCCAAGAACGTAAATACGGCTATTGGTCTCGGTGCTGCAGTAATTTTTGTTCTGGGCATTACTGTACCTATCAATTGGTTGTTAATCAATGGCCTCTTGAAAGAAGGTGCTTTAGCGTGGATTTCGCCTTCTTTTGAAAATGTTGATTTATCCTTTTTAGCATTCATCATGTTCATCGCAACCATCGCTTCAATGACTCAATTGGTTGAGATGGTGGTGGAGAAGTTTTCTCCTGCTTTGTATAGTTCATTGGGTATTTTTTTGCCGTTAATTGCTGTGAATTGTTCGATTCTCGGAGGCTCATTGTTTATGCAAGAAAGAGATTATACATTGGCTGAAGCTACTGTTTTTGGATTTGGAAGTGGTTTTGGCTGGTTGATTGCGATTGTGGCTATTTCAGCTATTCGCATGAAAATTAGGTATTCTGACGTGCCCAAGCCTTTACGCGGTCTGGGAATCACATTTATTTTGACTGGTTTGATGGCCTTAGCCTTTATGAGTTTTCTCGGAATTCAATTGTAATTGTCAACTTTATGCTCTTATTAAACACAATGACCATAGTAGGCCTCAGTATTGGTGCCTTCAGTTTTGTGATCTTATTGCTTGTGGTGGTTCTTCTATACGCTCAAATGAAGTTGCTGCCGGCAGGAGAGGTACGAATCATAGTTAATGGCGATGAGGCCAATTCGATTGTGGCTAGTCCGGGTTCAAACCTGCTCAGTACACTGAGCAACAGTAAATTATTTCTTCCCTCGGCTTGTGGTGGGGGCGGAACATGCGCCATGTGTAAATGTCAAATACTAGAGGGGGGTGGCGATGTACTTCCAACCGAAAAAGGACATTTATCGCGCAAGCAACAGGCCGAGCACTGGCGTTTGGCATGCCAGGTTAAAGTCAAGTCGGACATGAAAATTCAGGTTCCGGATGAAATATTTGGGATCAAAAAATGGGAATGTGAAGTGGTGTCAAATTATAATGTGGCCACATTCATCAAAGAGTTTGTGGTAAAGCTTCCGGAGGGCGAACATTTGCACTTCGAATCGGGTGGCTATATTCAACTCGACGTTCCTGCTGTTGATGTAGACTTCAAAGGTATGGACATTGCTCCTCATCCTTCTGATCCCGCTGGTCCGGAGAAATTCAAGGAGGATTGGGATAAATTTAATCTTTGGGATTTGCAGATGAAGAATCCTGAGCCCATTTTTAGGGCCTATTCCATGGCCAATCATCCTGCGGAAGGCAATATCATTATGTTGAACATCCGCATTGCCACACCACCATGGGATCGAGCGGCCAACAAATGGATGTCTGTCAATCCGGGCATATGCTCTTCATATGTGTTCAGTCGTAAGCCAGGTGATAAGGTCACCATTTCAGGTCCTTATGGAGAATTCTTCATTAAGCCTACTGAACGCGAAATGGTCTACATAGGCGGAGGTGCCGGAATGGCCCCACTTCGAAGTCATATTTTCCACTTATTTCATACCCTCAAGTCGGGACGTAAGGTTTCATTTTGGTATGGTGGACGTTCACGTCGCGAACTTTTCTACATCGATGAATTCCGTGCCATTGAGAAAGAATTCCCCAATTTCAGATTCCACATTGTATTATCGGAGCCGCTTCCCGAAGACAACTGGAGAGTATCAAAGGATGTTGAAGATCGCGATGGCGACGGATTTTTAGGATTCGTGCATAAGGCATTCATCGACAATTACCTCAGTAAACATCCCGACCCCGAGGAAATCGAATTTTACTTCTGTGGACCGCCCATGATGAATTCGGCCGTCATTAAAATGTGTGATGAATGGGGTATCCCAGAAGAGCATGTTAGTTTTGACGACTTTGGTGGGTAATGGAGTCGAGTTTGATCAGATGATCCGGATTGCGCAGGCATAAAGCACGGCATTTAATGCAATATTATGAATTTACACGAATATCAAGGGAAAGCCTTACTCAGCCAGTTTGGTGTTGCCATTCAACAGGGAATACCTGTTCATTCGGCCGATGAGGCGGTTCAAGCCGCTCAGCAACTTCAGGCGTCAACAGGCACGAGTTGTTGGGTTTTAAAAGCCCAGATTCATGCAGGTGGCAGAGGAAAAGGTGGCGGGGTGAAAGTGGCCAAATCCCTTGAAGAAGTTCGTGTGAAAGCTGGCCAAATTCTAGGGATGCAGTTGGTTACGCCGCAAACGGGTCCACAGGGCAAGAAAGTGCACCAGATTCTCGTGGCACAAGACGTTTATTACGAAGGTGCCTCCCCCGTACAGGAATTCTACATGTCTGTTTTGCTGGATCGGTCCTCCGGAAAGAACATCATTGTTTATTCTACAGAAGGGGGTATGGACATTGAGCAGGTGGCCGAAGAGCATCCCGACAAAATTCATAAGGAAGTAATTGATCCTTCCGTCGGAATCATGCCCTTTCAATCACGGAAAATTGCCCGGAATCTGGGATTGAGTGGACAGGCATTTCGTGAAATGACGCGCTTTGTTCCGGCATTAGTGAAAGCTTATGAGCAATCTGATGCCGCTCTTTTTGAGATTAACCCACTTTTTAAGACATCCGATGATCGTATTATTGCAGTAGATGCCAAGGTGAGCATCGATGATAATGCCTTATATCGGCATCCGGATCTCGAGGCCCAAAGAGATATCCGTGAAGAGGACCCCACTGAGGTGGAGGCAGGTGAACACAACCTCAATTATGTTAAATTGGACGGTAATGTTGGATGTATGGTGAATGGAGCAGGATTGGCTATGGCTACAATGGATATCATTCAATTATCGGGTGGCAAACCCGCTAATTTTCTGGATGTGGGCGGTACCGCCAATGCTGAACGGGTGGCTAATGCTTTTAGAATTATCCGAAAGGACCCAAACGTTCAAGCGATTTTGGTGAACATTTTTGGGGGAATCGTTCGCTGCGATCGGGTGGCTCAAGGTATAGTTGATGCTTGTAAACAATTGGAGGACATGGATATCCCGCTGATCGTGCGCCTACAAGGCACCAATGCAAGCGAAGCACGTGCTTTATTGGATGCTTCAGGTCTCCCCATTCAAGCCGTGACCGAGTTGCACGAAGCGGCCGAGCGCGTTCGCGCTTGCGTGGCATGATGGGAGGAATTTGGAGCATCTGATTACTTACACCGACGAGCCCGATAAAAGATATATTCTGAGGGCAGCAGAAGTCCTCAGGTTGGGAGGGATAGTCATTTATCCAACGGATACGTATTACGGTTTAGCAGCGGATATTCGTTCAGTTGTGGCGGTTAATCGATTATTAAAGATTCGGAACTTGCCAGATGCCACTACCCTTTCATTGGTGTGTGCCGACTTTAGTCACCTCTCTTCCTATACCTTACCCATTTCCAATGCCTATTTCAGGATCATGAGAAAGGCGCTTCCAGGCCCCTATACTTTTATACTGCCTGCATCAGGTCTGGCACCACGGCAGCTTCAGAACAAGCGCAAGAATATAGGACTTCGTATTCCGGATCATCCAGTGGCGGGAATGCTCATTTCGGCATTGGGATCCCCTTTGGCTTCGTCTTCTCTTGCCGAAAAAATTGATGGGGTAGATTATCATTTTCGTGACCCCGAAGAAATACTTGCTCATTACTTCGATACGGTGGATGTATTTCTGGATTATGGATGGTCGGATGGCGAGCCTTCCACACTGGTAGACCTAACGGGTGATGAGCCAATGGTATTGAGGACAGGAAAGGGCATTGTTTTTTGGTAGTCATTAAATACTGCTTATAATCGATGTTCAGCCTATTCAATGGGCTTAAACGCATCCGCAAAAGCCGTATATTCGCCTCCTCATGCGACTACACTTCTATATAAACGCCGTACTGTTGGCGTTGTGTACCCTTCCATTTCCTGTTCAGTTTGCGGAAGCACAATCCTCAACGGGCGTCATTCGTGGATTTGTATATGATCAGAGCAGCGGTGAGCCCATTCTTTTTACCAATGTGTATCTACAAGGTACTACCTTAGGGTCGAGTACAGATGCCAGGGGGTTTTTTACCATTACCCGAATTCCTGCCGGAAATTATAAACTCATGAGTAGTTATTTGGGATACGACACCGCCAGTGTAGAAATTCGCATCAAAGGCGGTGACATCCTCAATGAGAAATTATTCCTTCGAAAATCGAGCCTCAATCTGGGTATGGTGGAAGTGAGCGGAGAAAAAGAAGAGCAGCGCACGACCGTGAAAGTATCCGTGGAAACCGTTACCCCTAAGCAAATCACGCAGATCGTTAGTGTTGGTGGTGAAGCCGATATTGCCCAGTACCTACAGGTCCTGCCAGGGGTGGTATTCACGGGCGACCAGGGCGGACAGTTGTATATACGAGGTGGGTCTCCGGTTCAGAATAAAGTTATGCTCGATGGCATGATTCTCTATAATCCTTTTCATTCGATTGGGTTGTTTTCTGTATTTGAAACGGATATCATACAGAATGCGGATGTGTATACCGGTGGTTACAATTCCAACCATGGAGGACGAATTTCCGCGGTGATGGACATCACAACGCGCGATGGCAATCAAAAGCGATGGAAGGGGAAAGTCGGTGCGAGTCCATTCCTAGGACGTGTTCTGATGGAAGGCCCCCTGGGTAAGGCGGGAACGCCCGAAAAACCGGCCCCAACCCTCATTGTGTCGGCGCGCTCTTCGTGGCTCGACCAATCCTCTAAACGGCTCTACACCTATGCCGACAGCAACGGCTTGCCCTTCAGTTTTACTGATTTATATGCAAAAACGACGTTCAGGTCATCGAATGGCAGTAAGTTGAGCCTTTTTGGATTCAACTTCTCGGACCGAGCGAATTTCCGTAATGTTTCAGATTTCGGATGGGACTCGCGGGGATTGGGTGGCAATTTTGTGTTGATTCCGGAAGGTTCCAATAGTGTAGTGAGTGGTACTGTCGCCTGGTCAGATTACAATTCATTTCAAATAGAGCCCGGAAGGGGCCCAAGGAATAGCGGTATTTCGGGTTTCAACGGCACGGTCAACATCGCTCAATATTTGCAACGCGACGAAATAAATTTCGGTTTCGATTTAGTGGGGTTTGGCACCCGTTTCAATTTCACCAACCCAAGTGGAATTATACTCAACCAGAATGAAAACACCACTGAGCTCGCCGGATATATTAAATACAAGTTTCTCACCGATAAATTGGTCATGGAGCCTGGGTTGAGGGGCCATTATTATGCATCGCTAGGGGAATTTTCTATCGAGCCAAGGTTGGGTTTAAAATACAACCTGACCCCTGCAATCAGACTAAAATTTGCCGGAGGTTGGTATAGCCAAAATCTCATCAGTGCGGTTTCTGATCGAGATGTGGTGAATTTGTTTTTCGGATTCTTATCGGGCCCAGACAATTTGCCCAAGACTTTTGATGGAGAGCGTGTTCAATCGAAACTTCAAAAGGCCCGACATGCGATCGTTGGCACAGAAATCGATTTAGGTAAGCACTTCGAATTGAATATTGAGTCGTACATCAAAAATTTTGATCAGCTCACCAACATCAACCGCGATAAAATCTATGAAGATGTCAGTGAGTTTGAACAGAAACCTGACTTTTTGAAGAAGGATTTCATTATCGAACGTGGACAAGCTTATGGATTTGATTTTAGGTTGAAATATGACCGCAGGCAATATTATGTCTGGGCTACCTATTCATGGACTTATGTGGATCGATTTGATGGACAGCGAACATACTTCCCTTCTTTTGATCGCCGGCACAACATCAACCTGGTTGGGACATACAAATTTGGCAGCGATCGAAGTTGGGAGTTGAGTACACGTTGGAACTATGGTTCAGGCTTCCCATTCACCCAGACTCAGGGTTTTTATCCGAACATCAGTTTGAATGGTGGGATCAATAGCGATTACCTCGCTCAAAATGGCGATTTGGGCGTTGTGTATGCCGGATTCAATCAAGCCCGTCTGCCATCCTACCATCGCTTAGATGCCTCGTTGAGGTATACCTATGCTGTGAGCGATCGCTCAGAGATCGACTTTAACTTCAGCGTAAGCAATGTTTATGATCGGCGCAATATCTTTTATTTCGACAGGGTGCGCTTTTCTCGGGTCAACCAGTTGCCCATACTTCCGAGTTTCGGAGTTACCTGGAACTTTTAGCATCTGATTTTCGTTTTTATAATTTTTGTTTGGTTTCTTCGTTAAGCGAAGGTCTACGGTATGATGGACATATCATTTAAACTATGATGCCAAAACGCAGCGCAGTTTTTTATTTATTTTCGTTTTTGTGTTTTGTTGCCGCTTGGCCTTTAAGCACTTTTGGTCAACGGACTTCGGCGCTCATTCAGCCTACTGAACGCTTGTCTGAGGCCATTGCCCAATTTGACCAGGGTCAGTATAGGGTGGTACTGTCTCTGCTCGACCCAGTGAACAACCGTATGTCCCATGCCGCTCATTTTGATGGATGGACGACGACTGACCTCTTTCAGGCACGGGTATACGCTGCACTAAGTCGCGCACGATTGGGTTGGCCAGGTAGCCAGGCGCTGATTGAGCAATTGTACGATGAGCTTCAGGGTACTTTCGAAGCGGATCGTGTGCGCCTGCAGTTGATGCAATACCGACATCGCGCTCAAAAGTATTCGGAGGTAATTGCCCTTTCTAAGGAGGTTCAATGGCCACGAATGCCCAAAAATGAGCGTGAACAGGGTAATTATCTCAGGGGATATGCGCTTTGGAAAAAGGGGGACCCCCAATCGGCACGGGATTTACTCGAACCGGTTGCCACGTCATCTTCGCCTGAAGCGCCTCTTGCTGCACTTGCGATGGGGGGGCTCTGTGATGAGGCAGGTCTGTATGAACAAGCACTGGTATTTTTAGATCCCTTGAGAACGCATCCAAGTTGTAGTTTATATGTTCCTGCTCTATTGGCTCGACTGTATTATAGAATGGAACGCTTCGAGGATCTGTTTGCCTACGCCCTCCCACTCAGTGCGCGAACCGATTTGGAACAGGCAGATCAACTCAACCACATCATCGCACAGGCCTATTTTGCTCAGGGTGAATACGCACCATTTCTGACGTATATGGAGCGATATAAAAAACTGGGCGGGCGCTTATTGCCCGACGATCATTTTCGTATCGGTTTTTCGTCTTATTCACTGGGTGATCCGCAACAGGCCATTGAATCGCTTCAGCGTGCGACCAACGGCATGGACGACAATTTAAGTCACCGCGCATTTTTTTTAATGGGGGAGGCGAGTATACAGTTAGGACGTTCACAGGAAGCACTGGCGGCATTCTACACGGCATCGAGGCGCAATGGAACGGCCGAAATGAACGAATTGTCGGCCTTTCGTTATGCACAACTCTGTTGCCGGCTCAAGATGAATAATCAGGCGCTGTCAGAATTAAAAGATTTCTTGAAGAAATATCCTCATTCTATTTATTCTGAGGAAGCAAAGGCCCTGTTGAGTGGGCAGTTATTGGTTGGAAAGAACTTTCGGGAAGCTTTGGAAGTCTTTCGTTCCCTCAAACAAGCCGATGCATCACAAAGGCTAATCTGGCAACGTGCCGCTTTGTATAGGGCCATGCAATTGTATCATGAGGGCAGCTTTTCCTCAGCCGAGCAACACTTTAATGAAGCACTCGAACTGGCCTCAGGAGTGGATGTCACACGCAGGGCGCATTATTGGCGGGGAGAAACCCGATTTCGTTTACAGAAATTTGCTCAAGCGGCCGATGATTACAAAGCCTATTTAAATCTCCGAAAGGCCGCCCCGGACGGAACTGAATCACAAGAAAATGCCGCGTTGGCGTACTATGGTTTGGCCTATGCCTATTTCAGGCTGGATGAATTTAGATTGGCCGAAGATTATTTTAGACGTGTCGTGGCAGCGCCCGCCTCTGAATGGAGTAATGCACCAGGTGAAGAAGGTCGTAAGTCACTTGTCGCAGATGCTCGAATCAGACGAGCCGACGCATTGTTTGCTCTGAAACAATATAATGATGCATCTAATGTTTACGGCGAGTGCCAAAAACATGGGGGCAATAGGGTGGATTATCCGGCCTACCAGCAAGCGATTCTACAGGGTTTGATGGGTCGGCAAGCGGATAAGATTTTGTCATTGGAGCGCTTTTTAGCACGCCACAGAGGGTCTGAATTTTGGGAGACTGCCGTCCTGGAATTGATGGGTGCCAGTCACAATGAAGGATTGCCCTCAAAGAGCTTGGCCTATGCCGACACCCTCGAGCGGGTGAAACCTGCTAGTCAGCTTATGCCATCTGCCTGGCTTATAAAGGGTCTCATACTTTACCAACAGGATCAGGTACAGGCGGCCATTGATCAATATACCCGACTCTTGAGCCAGTTCCCGCAATCGCCCCAGGCATCAGAGGCATTGGCGACGCTTAGGGTGATTTATGCTGAGCAAAATCGCCCCGATGACTATTTGGAGATGCGGAATGACCTCGGATTGGGCACTCCAGCCGACTCAGAAATGGATACCCTTCGATTTCAATCGGCCGAACAAGCCTACAACAGGGGTGATTGTGTCCGCGCGCGCAAGGAAGTCGGCGAATACCTCAGCAATTATCCAAACGGGTCATTCCATTTATACGCTCGGCTCATCCGTGCCCAATGTGCACGCAGCTTGAATCAACGGATATTGATGTATGAGGATTTGGAGGACTTAGTCGCTCGTCCTTCGCACCCATACACAGAATCGGTCTTGCGGATGTTGGCAGAAGAGCGTGCAGCCGATTCTTCATGGCAACAGTCTGCAGAGGCCTGGAAGAAGTGGGGATCTCGCATGACGGCACCACAGGATATTCAGGAAGCGTTGAAGGGTCAAATGACCGCCTGGGTTAACCTCGAGAATTGGACAGAGTTGGAAAAGGTAGCATCTCGAATATTAGAGATGGAGTCGATCCCAGAGGCCTTGCGAACGGATGCCCAAATTGCAAAGGCTCTTTGTCTGATGGAGGCATCACAGCTGTCCGACGCTCAGGCAATCCTGGAGAAGGTTTATGCTTCCAATAAGAATGAGCCCGGTGCAACTGCACTATATTACCTCGCAGACATCGCTTATCGCAAGGGAAATTATGCTCTATGCCAGTCGCGTGTTTTCGAAATGGCCGATCGAATTCCGTATTACGACCATTGGCTGGGCATGGCATTTCTGCTTCTTTCGGATTCTTATGTTGCTCAGAAAAATACCATTCAAGCCCGTGCAACATTGGAAAGTGTCGCACAGGGTGATGCACCAAACTATATAAGAGCGGAAGCGCGCAATCGTCTCAATCAGTTATCAGCCCAAAACTAAATCTTCATGACATTGGTGAAAACCTTTTTGAATCTTAGGTATTTAGGCCTGGCGGTCTTTCTATTCGCTTCCATCCATACGAAGTCGCAGCCTTTATCTCCTCAGAGTGGTCGCACCGACTCTATTTCAGGTGGAGTAGGGGGCAGTCGGTTGAGCACAGATCCCATCGTTATTGTGCGGCGCTATAAACCAAAATTGGCGGAATCCATTAAATGGCAAATGGTGCCAGATCTTCCCACTATGCCCGGTGATTCTGTTCCGGTTCGATTTGAACCCATGAGTCTTTCATCGCCGCCCATTTGGGCGCCCAAACCCGGAAGTTTACCCAACTTGCCTCCGGCGCCCCCGGCGGTTCCTCACGGCTTGTGGTGGGAAGCAGGGATTGGAAATTTATGGGGAACTCATGCAGCGGTCGATTATCGTTCAACTTTGGGAAAAAAGATCGACTGGGGTCTATTTGCCGAACAGGACGGGGCGCGTGGAACAATTCGCACGGATGGCCGCGCATTGAACGACGCGATCAGTTCGGATGCCCTGATGCGTCTCGATGGTCGTCTATCGCTCGCACAATCCAGTGAAATCGATGCGGCTGTAATTCATGAACGCAGAGGGAGGAGTCTGTTCGGGAAGGATAACTTAGATCCATTATTCTTGCCGATCGACGACCGTCAAATATTTCGAAAGTGGGGCGGTCAAACGGGTTTTCGGACCAGCCTGCGTAAAGGAGGGTGGTGGGTTGGCGGAAGGATTTCTGGGTACAGCATCTCCGATCAATGGGGGCAAAATGAACGAAATATTAGGCTATCAGCAGACCTGGAAGGAAAGTTAGGGATCGGTTCGAATAAATTAGCGTTGGTTGTTGACCAAACTCGTTTTCAGGTTTTGATCCCCGAGCCACCTGATGGGGGTGTGGGTGAATTGCGGCATGTGGTCTGGTTGAACGATCGAATGCGGTTTCATTTGCGGCGTTGGGAAATGGCGGCAGGCTTTCAATTGGTCGTACAGAGAACCGATGAGGTGTCTACGCCAGCATTATTTCCACATATTGAAGGGGCATTGCCCTCGCTTAACCACAAACACCGGGTATTTATGGGAATCACCGGCGATGTAGAACGGGTTTCGTTTGATGATGTCACCCGGCTTAATCCATTCCTGACGCCAAATCCGCAACTCAAAAATATCATCAATAGGGCTGAAGTTTTTTCAGGTGCCCGGGGTCAGCTTGGGGCTGGATTGCACTATCGATTTCGGGCCTCAGCTCGAAGGCTCGATGATGCGCTATTTATTTTAAATCGAGTCGATTCCTTTAACAGAATGCAACCGGTGTATGACGCAGCCACGGAGTGGTCTGTATCGGGCGGATTGGAACAGGTATGGGGCAGGTCATGGAAATTCTCTTCAAACTTTGATTATACCCGGCCAAAGCCCGATTCTCTCGAGCAACCATGGATGACCCCTACCTTGAAAAGTACGACGGCCGTACAGTGGTCGCCAACTGAGAAACTTTCCATTCGAGCGGAATGGGCCTACCTCAATGGGATATTTGTCTCCCAGGTAGCAGACTCTTTGGGATTTACATCCCGACAGTTATCGGATTTCCATAATATTAACCTGCATCTGACCTATCAGCATCGTAAAGGGTTTGATTTCTTTCTGCGTTGCGGTAATCTCGCTTCTGTTCACTATTTTCGCTGGTTCGGTTACCCTACTTTTGGCACCCAGCTGTTGGGTGGGGTACGCCGCACCTTGTAGAAATGAACCGCGACCGCGCTCTAAACGAACTCGCATTACAATTGCTCACCGCAGATTCTGGTGTTTACATATCGGGTTTGGGTGTATTTTATCGGAAGCGCGATCGTGTCGAACATTCAAGCTTAAGCCGGAGACTTGAGCCTCCACACATGAGGTGGTATTTGAACAGGATGCTGATCAACCCCAGGTCTCAAGATGCGATGAGTCAATGGCCCCACCCCTCATCTATTTTGATAAACGAAGTGCCGGCCGATTGGACACAACCCTTTGTGCTGAATGGTCTGGGTACCGTAACACCCTCTGGTGTGGGTGAAGGTCGATTAGAGCCAGAACATCCTTTACTCGTTCATTATTTAGCTTCTTATCGTTTTCCAGCAATCGTGCCTCCCAAGCGCTTGGGTTTACATCAATCATCGAATGCGATTGATGACAAAAAGATAGGCGGAAAAGAGAGGGAATTTCAAAAGACGTGGAGCATGATGGGTCGTGCTGCTCTATGGCTAGCCTTACTAGGCCCCGCACTTTTTCTATGGATGCAATTCAATGTGTCTGATGAGATGCAACGGGCTGGGGTAGGCGGTAAGCATGTACGCCATGACTCATCACTCCTTCCGGAATTTCCGCGTTTATACCCGCCCAGTGATACTCTTTTTGTCGACCAAATGATCGTTGATTCAACAGCAGAGAATCAAACGCTGAGAGATACTTTTTCAATGCAATCTACTTTTGACGCGGTGGTGGTGGTCGGTTGTTTTTCATCGAGGAAGAATGCCGAGCGCCAGCAAAATTTATTAATCCAAGAGGGATTCGAACCTGCTGTCCTCGAATCATCTACCAGTGGCCTAACGCGTGTTGGGGCTATTTTAACCGTACACAGCGCGACTGAAGTCGATTCATTTTTGACCAATATTCGGGCTAAGATCCACCCAGAGGCTTGGTTGCTTGAGTGAAATAAGCTGGCCGTTTCGTTATGATTCAGTACGGGATACCCAGTCGTCTGTAAACGAAACGCAATTGCCTTCGGCTCGCGTTCTAACCTTGTTTCGTTTGTTTTTGAATTAAACCTCAATAATAGGAAAAACGGGTATTTTTGCATCATGCTATTTGCCCAACCGGCTGCCCTTTGGGGTCTTTTTTTAGCCCTCGTCCCCTTGGTTGTTCATTTATTTAGTTTTAGGGCACCGAGGCGGGTGTTTTTTAGCAATGTACGCCTGCTCAAAGAGATCCGCGAACAAAATCGCAAACGAAGTCACCTCAAACATTTGCTGGTCTTAGCTTGCCGTACCTTGGCTGTAATACTTATGGTGTTGGCATTTGCAAGACCCGAATGGGGAGCAGATGGAAATGTTGATGCTTCGCTGCGAAAGGGATATCATTCCGTATTCGTAGACAATTCTCCCAGTATGTCGTTGGCAGGTGAGGGGGGTATTTTATTAGAGCAGGCACGTGAGGCTGCGCGGTCTTTGGCCCAGCAGTTGCCGGCAACAGATCAATTTCAGTTAATAACACATGAACTCGCTCCGGGCAGTCAAAGATGGTTGGGTCGTGATGAGTTTATTCAGGCTTTGGGGCAAATTACTTTGACATCCGGTGTGCGACCACTCAATCAAATTAGAGAACGACAACTGGAACTCATGCGGTATACGGGTGTTGCGCAACAGACACGATTATATTGGCTTGGTGATTTCCAACAATCGGCATATCCCTTGGCCGATATGCCATCAGACACTGCAATGGAAATCCATCTGCTGCAGTTTAGTCCCGCGCCCTTTGCGCATATTTACATCGACACAGCTTATGTAGATCAACCGCTTTTACAGACGGGTCAGGCGGCCCGCCTCATCTTTGTTGTTCGAAACGGTGGCAGTCGCGACGCCGAAGGCGTACGAATACTGCTGGAGATGGAAGGTGCCCAGAAGGGCTTGTCGACCTTGGATGTTCCAGCCTACGGAACCGCCACAGATACATTGGGTTTTATACCCAGCAACCCCGGTATACGATCGGCGCGTTTATCGGTTGAGGAGTCTGGTCTCGACTACGATCGGCATTGGTATATGCGATTGGAAGTGGCTGATCGATTTCCATTGCTTCATCTGACGGGTTTGGAGGCGAGCCCCTACATCACCGGCCTGTTTTCGGGGGATGAGTTCATCAGTTATGGTGTGGCCTCCCGGTTAAATATCGACTATACCCAACTGGCTTCGTCGAGGGGAATCATCATCGATCGTTTTGATCAGATCAGTACAGGATTGATAACGGCTCTTGTGGATAAAATGCAGCAGGGCGGCTCTGTAGTGTTTTTGCCTTCTGGAAATACTGATCCATCCGCAATGAATGCCCTGCTGACCGCCACGGGTGGAGGCGCATGCCAACAAATCGTATCGCAGAAACAACAGGTAGCGCGAATCGAGGTTCAGGACCCCTTGTATCAGGAAACTTTCGAGCGCGTACCTGAGCAATTGGCCTTGCCGACTGTTTCAAAGTATTGGTCGGCCACGCTGCTCCCCGACGATTATACCATTATGCAGTTGTCGGATCGTTCGCCTTGGCTTGTTCGAAGAAGAGTCGGTGCAGGTCAATTAGTCTTTATGTTGAGTGCCCCGGAAAAGGAATGGACAGATTTTCCTGAGCAGGCTTTATGGGTTCCCACGCTTTATCGTGCTGTGTTAATGTCTGGCGGGAACGTCCCTTCCTCCTGGCGACTGGGTGCTTTGCCGAAAATTGAACTTCAAATACCTGGTGTTCGGCCTGATGGATTAATTTCATTGGTGAATGGTACGCAGAAGTTGATACCTCAGGTAAGCAGACAGGGAAATAGACTCAGTTTAGGTATTATGGATGGGATTCTTGCTCCAGGTCATTATGCTGTTATGATCGACGGTCAACCATTGGGCGGCGAAATGGTGGCCCTCAATGCATCTTCGGATGAATCGCAGCTCCAATATTGGACCCCTGAATCTTTGGTTGAGTTGTCAAAAGATCGGGGGTGGAATAGCTATTTGCTCAAAGATTCCTCGGTCGCCGGCGGATTAGTGGCTGAGGCAGGCGCTTCCAGCATTTGGCGGTGGCTGCTTGCCGGCCTTTTGCTTTGCTTGCTTTTAGAGATGTTTCTGTTGCGGATTATTACTTAACCTTACGCCTGCCTGTTTATGCATTTATTGTTTAGGTCCACGAGAATAGCGCAAAAAGGTAACACCTATCATGGTCAGCGCTTGGACGTTCGTGTGAACAACGGATTAATTTCCGAGATCGGCAAGGATTTGAATGTTGGTGATGCACAGGTAATTGTTGGTCAAGATTTATGGATGTGCGCGGGTTGGGTCGATACATGCGCACATTTTAGGGAACCCGGACATGAAAATAAGGAAACGCTGAGCAGTGGTGCTCAGGCTGCATTTCGGGGTGGTTTTACACGGGTTCTCATCCAGCCTGATACGCAGCCGATGTTGCAAACTCGGGGTGAAGTGGAGGCCGTTTATCAACTCGCCAAAGGTCTGCCGATCGATGTTTATGTTGCAGGTGCTTTAACGCGTGATTTGAAGGGGCATGAAATCACCGAGATGTTTGATCTTGAGCGGGCTGGTGTGCGTATGTTTTCACAAGCTGATGCGCCGATTGACTCATCACGTACTCTGGGTTTGGCCCTTCAATATGCGCAACAAATGGGATGTCCGGTGCAGCTTGTTCCGGTCGATAGTGACTTGGCCCGCGGAGGGCTCATGCATGAAGGTCAAATGAGTTTGCGTTTGGGTCTGAAAGGCATCCCTGATCTGGCTGAACACATTCAAGTGGCACGCGATTTGTCGGTGCTTGCCTATTTCGGAGGTCAATTGCATTTCACGAAAATAAGCAGCGCTGCTTGTCTTAAGCCTATTCGAGAGGCAAGAAATGCTGGTTTGGATGTGACCTGTGGGGTATCGTCGGCACATTTGTTTCACTGTGATGAAGATTTGGCACATTTCGAGACCGAATATAAACTATGGCCCCCACTCAGGTCGAGATTGGACCGCGAGCAATTGCGTTTGGGTGTTTTAGATGGCAGTATTGATGTGATTTGTTCAGACCATATGCCCGAAGACGAACAGGGGAAAGACGTAGAATTTGCCCGAGCCGACTACGGAATGGCGTCTCTTGAAGCGGTTTTTTTACAGATTCATCATGTTTTTCCTGAAGAAAGTGAATTGGATGCTGCTATTGAAGCGCTTACCAGCCGACCTGCTCGCCGCATCGGCATCGAACAAAGTCGCATCGAGCCAGGTGCTGAGGCGGAGCTAATGGTTTTTGACCGGGCTGATCAAACGCATTTTAATCGAAGCGAATGCGCTACTCTAGGTGTTAACTTGCCGTACCACGGGCAATTGTTTTCTGGGCGCATACGTGCGGTCGTTTTTAAAAATCAAACTTATTTAGCCTGATGCAAAACTGGCAACTTGCGGCCGAAGCGCTGTTTTCTGGACTCATGTTAAGCAATGTCCCAAATTTTTCCGATGAGTTGAATTGGTTAAAGTCGAATGGTCAGGTGTCTATTGATGGCAAATTAACGAAGGGCTCAGCAGGAGCCGATGATTCTGTGCTTGCCGTGGCCATCAAGGCAGTGAATCAGGAAGAGAAAGGGGATGTCTTCATGTGGGAACAGTTCTTGAATCAGGTATGGAATGCTCCAGGTTCGTTGCGCACCCGTGTTTCAAAACTCGACGAATTCGTTGCCAAGTACTTGATTGAAGATGATCCGGTCCGGTTCTTATTTGACATATGTTATACTCATTGGCTCAGTGAGGAGGGCGCTCAAGGCGAACTCAGTGATGCCTGGCTTTCGGATGAGGAAATGATTTCTGATCGGGGAAGCGAATTGTTAACCGTTTTGATGTATATACAGGAGGTTAATGCGTCCGGATTAGAAGCCGATTTGAATGATTTTGTGGATGCATTCTTAACGGATGAGGATTTTGACCTGCAAGATGACCTGGGTGTATTTGATGTTTTGATTCAGCAAGCGCCCAATTTGAATCTGGCCTATGTCTCTTTGATCAAAGAAAGTAAAGGCGCTTCTGTGGATACTCCATTGGAGGGCCTTTTACCTGGAATAATGTGCTTTTTCAAAGATCCGGCAGATCCCATGCAAGGTATAGGCCCCATTTTTTCGGCCCGTATGCTCGATCAGCAGGTTCTTCCCATTTATATGTGCTTGATTACCGCGCTGAAGGAGAAATGGTGTTTTCCGGAGCATACACGCCCCAACGCTTTACAGCGCACATTTTTTGGCGCCAACCAAGCTGATTCTTCAAATGCGTGAGCGATTCCGATTTTTGATGGAGGCAGTAGGCCTAAAGGCTGGGCTAGCCACAGCAGGTGCAACGTGGGTTTTGGCGTGGTTGCTGATTCAATTCGGTTTCAATCCATTTGGTCAATTTCGTTTGATGCTGTCTGTAACGACCATTGTCGGATTAGCCTGGGCACTTTGGCACTTCAGGAAGTACCACAATGGCGGTCAACTGAATGTTACCGATGGCTGGGTTGCAGGTGTCGGAATTGGAATGCTCAATGCTACCGTTTATTCAATAGCGGTATGGCTGTGGACTGCTAACGATGCGGTCTGGCAAATTTATATTCAGGGATTATTGGGTGAGTTAGAGCAGGGCAGGGATACCGTCATTAAACATTATGGCCCCCAACAGCTTGAAGTGCTTCGAAAAGGCATCCTGGAAACATCACCTTCCTATTTGGCTGCGTTTCTTTGGATCACCCGATTTTTGTGGTCGGTTTTCTCCGCATTTTTGATTTCCCTGTATTATCGGACTTCATAAGCGGTTTTCGTACATTTTTGTTTATTTTGTTCCACCAAAGCCAAGTAAGATGAGTCAGGATGAATATTTAAATCGAAAACAACACGACGTAGAAAGTAGCGGTTGGCCGGTTTGGTTGAAATGGGGGCTGATTACGGGAGCCTTGCAAATTGCTTTTGTGGTTATACAATATGTGATCGATCCGGCCTTGATGATCGCTTGGTGGAATTCCCTTTTGTCGATCGGCTTGTTGGTGGCTCTGATGGTTGGGGCAGCGATGGAATATCGAGATCGGGAAGGTGGCTGGATGAGTTATGGTACAAGCGTTTGGCTCATGCTTCGTGTTTGCATGTTGGGTAGCTTGTTGAGTGTTGCTTTCATGGGTTTGCTCTATAATGTTATCGATAAGGGATTGGATGAACAAATGAAGGAAATCACCCTCGAGCAGATGGAACAGATGTTGGAGAAGTTCGATGTTCCATCCGAACAGATAGAGGAACAAATGGAGGCCATTGAAGAACGTGATTTTAGTCAAACGCCAAGGGCTTTGATTACGTCTTGGATGATCTCGGTTGTATTCGGATTGTTTTTGGCGCTTATTGCCTCGGCCTTCACCAAGAAAAATGAGCCTCTTTTCATCGATGAGTCAACCTCCACACATGAGTAATGCGCTGAACATTTCGATTGTGATTCCTCAACTGAACGAAGAGGAGTCGCTTCCCGAACTCACCCGTTGGATTGTGGAAGTGCTCAGGCGCCATCAATTGTCGTTTGAGGTCATTTATATTGATGATGGAAGCACCGACGATTCCTGGTCTGTTATTGTTAGCCAAACGGAGGAATATCCGGACATGGTGCGGGGCATCCGTTTTCAACGCAACTACGGCAAATCGGCCGCATTGAATGTGGGCTTTGAGGCTGCGCGAGGAAAGATAGTATTCACCATGGATGCTGATTTGCAAGATTCGCCCGATGAGTTGCCGGCTATGTACAAAAGAATGTTGGAGGAACAATTGGATATTTTGAGTGGATGGAAAAAGAAACGCTATGATCCGCTGAGCAAGACTATTCCTACCCGTTTGTTCAATTGGGCTACCCGAAAGGTTTCAGGGGTCCATAATTTACATGATTTTAATTGTGGTCTAAAAGCATATCATTCGCGGGTCGTTAAGAGTATAGAGGTGTATGGCGAGATGCATCGATACATACCAGTCATTGCACGTTGGGCGGGTTTCAGAAAAATTGAGGAACAAGTGGTTCAGCACCAAGCGCGTAAACACGGACACACTAAATTTGGAATGGATCGCTTCATCAATGGGTTTTTAGATCTGATGTCGATTTACTTCATGTCAAAGTTTGGACGGCGTCCGATGCATTTCTTCGGCCTTTATGGCACATTGTGTTTTGTGACGGGCGGCATTATTTCGATGTTTTTGATTATGCTCAAGTTGTACAACATAGCATTTGAACTTCCATATCGCCTTGTAACCCAGCAGCCTTTGTTTTTCTTGTCGCTCGTTCTGATTATCGTAGGGGCCCAGCTATTTTTGACGGGTTTTTTGGCTGAGTTGGTGACCCGAAATTCGGCTGATCGAAACAGGTATTTAATCAGCCAAAGAACAGGGTTTGAGTAGGGTGCTCATAGTAGGACCTGCTTGGCCTTTGCGTGCCGGGGGTATGGCCACATTTAATGAACGAATGGCCTACAGCCTACAGGAGCAAGGTCATCAGGTGGAGATTATTACGTTCTCCATGCAATATCCTGGTTGGCTGTTCCCGGGCAAAACGCAAATGAGCGATGAACCAGCCCCCGAGGGCTTGAACATTCGCGTGTTGTTGCATGCACTCAACCCGATTAATTGGTTGATTACGGCACGTTATGTGCGTCAATATAGGGCCGACTACCTGATTCTTCGTTATTGGATGCCCTTTATGGCACCTTGCTTGGGCATGCTTTCCTTTTGGTCCACGATCCTTGGATCGAAGGCACTACGAATTGCCTTGGCCGACAACATCATTCCACATGAGTCCTTTCCCCTGTCAAGGGTTTTGACCAAGTTCTTTTTGGCGCAGACCGACTCAGCCGCAACGCTGAGCGACTCGGTTCGGGCCGATTTGATGGCGCTTGGCTATCGAAAACCCTCGATTCGCTTAAAACACCCCCTTTATGATAATTTTGGTGCGCCTGTAGATCGTGAAACGGCGTGCAACACCTTGGGTTTGGATCCGGGATTCACTTATTTCTTGTATTTTGGGTTTATCAGGGCGTATAAAGGCCTCGATTTGCTCCTTGAAGCGTTTGCCGATGAGCGCTTGAGATCCCAAAATGTCAAATTAATTGTGGCTGGAGAATTTTACGAATCACCAGACCGCTATAACCGGATCATTCGTGAGCGCAACCTGTCACCTCATTTAGTTCTTTTGACCCGTTTCATTCGCAATGATGAGGTGCGTTTTTTGTTCTCAGCGGCTCAACTGGTTACCCAAACCTATCATCACGCTACACAGAGTGGGGTCACGCAAATTGGGTTTCATTACCATACACCCATGCTGGTGACCAATGTGGGTGGCCTAGCCGAGTTGGTTGATCACGATCGCTCGGGCTATGTTTGCCCACCCAACCCGGAAAAAATCGCTGACCATATGATCGACTTTTTGCTGAACAAACGCTACTCAGAAATGTCGGCTCAAGTAGCCGTCAAAAAACAAGAGTTCAGCTGGGAAGAGTTTGTCAGGAAATTGCTTTCTTCAGGTTCTCCAACTTAAGCAGCGCATCCGATTCCTTTTGTCTTTCTTTAGCCAAAACTGCTTCGGGGGCTGAAGCCACAAATCGTTCATTGGTTAACTTCTTTCGGACGGAAGCCAAGAATCCTTCTAAATACTCGATCTCTGACAGCATGCGTTCACGATCAGCTTTCAGGTCTTGCGGAAGGCCAAGATCAGCGTAGCATACATCGGTAAATGCAAAAAACTGGATGCACTGCGCTTCATGCGTGGGTTTACCCCATTCGATCGCGCCACAACCCGCCATTCGGGCAATGATTGCTGAATATTGGCGGAGATGCGGTAGCGTAGGGAGCCACAAGGTAATGGGATGCTTAGGCGATAATTGCCGCTCGTTCCTAAAATTCCGCAACTGAACAATAATTTCTTGCACTTGTTCGGTATTTCTCAGGTTGTTCAAATCCGGTTCTATGATCCCAGGAAGCGGTGTTTGTCCGATAAAATCGGAATCTCGACGGTCATGATCGAGCGCATGCCAAAGCTCCTCTGTAAGGAATGGCATGACAGGGTGAAGGTACTGCAGGAGGCTGTCGAGAAAAAGTCGCGTGGCATTCAATACATCCTCCTCCATGATGCTGCCATAAGGAGGTTTGATCATTTCAAGGTACCACGAGCAAAAGTCATCCCAAATCAGTTTGTAG
Organism: Bacteroidota bacterium; assembly: GCA_005799065.1. Classification (GTDB taxonomy): domain Bacteria; phylum Bacteroidota; class Bacteroidia; order UBA7662; family UBA7662; genus F1-60-MAGs140. The sequence continues at coordinate 6,561 of SYHW01000017.1, read as the reverse complement.
AGGCCTTGGGCCACATCAGACAGCCTGAACTTAGCATAATCGTTTTCCATTTGTATCCTGAACTGGTGTAGCCGCTGACCAAACCACTCCACCGCGGGGTGCAAATCGGGCATGTCGCCTTGAATAAGAAGATGCTCAGAGAAATCAGGTGAATTTTTGGACGCCAGGAGGGCTTCTTGCCATCCTTGAATGAGTCGGAAGGCATTCCATATTTTGTTGGCGAAATTTCTTCCTTGAGCCACCAAGGCTTCGTCATACAGCAGATCGTTGCCTGCAGGCGAACTCAACAACAATCCCATACGAAGACTGTCGGCACCATAACGTTCGATCAGATCGAGCGGATCTGGACTATTCCCCAGCGATTTCGACATTTTACGACCTTGTTTGTCGCGCACGATGCCTGTTAGATAGACATCATGAAAGGGAATTTGATTCATGTAGATTCTACCTGCCATCATCATTCGGGCTACCCAGAAGAATAAAATATCGGGACCTGTAACCAATACCTGGGTGGGGTAATAATAGCGAAGGTCTGCGTTGGCCTCCGCAGGGCTTTTGTGGGTGATTTCGGGGTCAAATACCGTGAGCGGCCATAGCCAACTGGAGAACCAGGTGTCGAGTACGTCTTCATCTTGTTTGAGATCGGATGCAGTCCAACTTCCATTGGTGAGGGCTGCGGCAGCCTCCGCGCTGCGCTCTACCCATACGCTTCCATCGGGGGCATGCCAAGCCGGAATTCGATGCCCCCACCACAATTGACGGGAAATGCACCAATCGCGCACGTTGTCCATCCAGTGTTTGTAGGTGGCTAAGAACTTGTCGGGGTGCAAGCGTACGGTGCCCGAAAGCACATCATCGAGTGCAGGACGGGTGAGTTCGTCCATACGCACGAACCACTGCATGCTCAGACGAGGCTCGATCACCGCATTGGTGCGTTCACTGTGGCCCACGTTGCTTTGATAATCCTCGATTTTTTCAAGATCTCCTGCCTCGTCAATGAGTTTAATGATCTTTTTGCGGGCTATAAAGCGATCTTCGCCCACCAAAATCTCTGATTTTTCGTTGATTTTTCCGGCATCATCGAGAATATCCACGATTTCGAGTCCAAACTTTTGCCCTAAGGCATAATCGTTGGGGTCGTGCGCAGGGGTTACCTTCAGACATCCTGTGCCAAAATCCATACTCACATAGGGATCTGCAATGATCGGTATGGCCCTGCCGGTTAGCGGAATGCGAACCAATTGCCCGTGCAGATGCTGGTAGCGGGGATCGTCGGGGTGAACACAAACAGCACGATCGGCCATGATGGTTTCGGGTCGCACCGTGGCCACGACAAGGTATTCATCGGGTCTATCCACAAATCGATAACGCAAATGGCACATCCTGGAAGCGACCGTTTTGAATAAAACCTCATCGTCGGCAACCGCCGTTTTGCCCGCAGGATCCCAGTTCACCATGCGTACGCCTCGGTATATATAGCCTTTGCGGTAAAGATCAATGAAAACATCCGAAACAGAACCACTGAGTTCGGGCGACATGGTGAAGGCTTCCCGTTCCCAATCGAGCGAAGCCCCTAATTTTTTAAGTTGGTGAAGGATGATGCCGCCATATTTTTCTTTCCAGGCCCAGGCGTGGCGAAGAAATTCATCGCGACCGATTTCCTCTTTTTTGATGCCCTGTTCCAACAGCATATTCACCACTTTGGTTTCGGTGGCAATCGATGCATGGTCGGTGCCGGGTACCCAACACACATTTTTTCCATCCAAACGGGCCTTACGCGCCAAAACATCTTGAATGGTGTTGTTTAACATATGCCCGAGGTGTAGCACCCCAGTTACGTTTGGCGGAGGGATCACCAGCGAGTAAGCCGGCCTGTGATCGGGCTTCGAACGGAAGCAAGCATGCTGCATCCAGAGATCATACCATTTCTCTTCTGCTTGGGCCGGATTGTAGGTGGTAGATAACGCCATAAATAGGAATTTCAATTGAGGGGCAAAAATAGAACCTCAACTTGAATTTCAGGGCTTTAAGGCGTATTTTTCGGACGTTTTGCTAAAAATGTTTCTCATCCGGATGGGCTTGAAGTTTGTGCGCTCGCATCGTGTTCAAATCTTAGTCTTGCTCACCTTTTCGTGGTGGGTGTTACAACGCTGTGGATCGGCCTCCTCAGCTGATCAAAAAAGAGCCGATCGAGCGGTGGGCGAACGTTTTTTGAACGTACATGACAGCGCGGGTTATGTCGGGAAAGAGGTTTGTGGAAGTTGTCATGCTGATATCTACGCCAGTTTTATGCAAACGGGAATGGGGCGTTCTTTCGGTCCGGCAGATTTAATGCACTCTAGAGCCAATTGGAACGGGCAGCATATCGTGTATGATTCACTGAATGATCTGCATTATTTGCCTTTTCAGATGGATTCTGGGCTTTATTTAAGAGAGTTCAGGTTGCTGGCTGGGGATACCGTTCATAACCGAGTGGAGCGAATCAGTTATGTGGTAGGGTCGGGGCAACATACCAACAGCCACCTGATCAGCATAGGGGGTTATCTCTACCAAATGCCCGTAACCTATTATACGCAAAAAGGATATTGGGATCTTCCTCCAGGTTTTGAACGGGGCAATAATGCCCGATTTGGACGAGCCATTCTATCGGAGTGCATCAGCTGCCATAATGCATACCCCGAACAAATTCAAGGCTCTGAACATAAGTATGCGCGTATTCCGTCGGGGATCGACTGTGAGCGTTGCCACGGGCCGGGTCGACTTCATGTGGAGGGTATCCGCAGCGGTAGCTTGGTCGACACCTCCTCTGGCCCAGATTACCGCATTGTGAACCCCAGACGACTCCCGGTTTCCCTGCAAATGAGCATTTGCCAGCGTTGCCACCTCCAGGGCAATGCGGTCCTGAAGCCTGGGAAAGACTTTAGTTCTTTTCGTCCGGGTATGCACCTCGACGAAGTGATCAGTGTTTTTTTGCCACGCTATGAGGGAGAAGAGGAGCACTTTACCATGGCCTCCCACCCCGATCGCCTGATGCAATCGACTTGTTACAAACGCTCGCAGGGTACCCTGAGTTGTATCAGTTGCCATAATCCACATAAAAGCGTAGAAACGACTCCCGCGAGTCATTACCGTGCTGCTTGTCTAAGTTGCCACGCGGGTCAAGATGCTTGTGCTCTGCCATTAAAGGACCGAAAGGCTCAGGACGATGATTGTGCTTCTTGTCATATGCAAAAAACGGGGACCAGTGATATCCCCCATGTAAGCATTACGGATCATAAAATCAGGGTTTATCGTGGTAATGGACGTGCTTCGACTTTGGCGAAAGGGCGATTCGTTGGCCTAGCCAGCATCAATGAGCCTAAACCCGATGCGCTCACGAGGGCAAAAGCTTGGCTTCAGCAATATGAGCGCTTCGATCCTCAACCCGCTTTTCTCGATTCGGCTGGATTTTGGTTGAAAAAGATGAATCCGGCCCAGGATAGTCTGTCGTGGCTCACCACAACTATTCATTTGACCTTCCTTCGCCATGACCGATCCGGTGCAGTACGCTTGGCAACGCGCCATGGAAATTGGCTTGGTCGACTTGATGCCTGGAGTGCTTATCGATTAGGTGAGCTGCTGCTTGAGGAAGGAAATCTCGGATTATCACAATCATATTTGTCTGTTGCTGTTATGCTTATGCCATTTCATCTAGACTTTCGGTTAAAATTAGCTATAGCCGAATTGAACAGCGGTGATGTTCAGAAATGCAGGGCACGATTGGCGGATTTATTGCGTGAGCAGCCGACCTATGTGCCAGCTATGACCAACTTGGGTTATTTGAGTCTGCGGGCAGGGGATGATCGGAAGGCCGAGTATTGGTACCGCAAAGCCCTTGCGCTTGAGCCCGACAATCAGTCAGCACGCATGAATTTCATTGGTTTGTTGCTCTACCGAAAGCAAACGAATGAAGCCTTGGCTGCACTCGATCTCTTTTTAATCAAATTCCCCGGTCACCCCCAGGCGTATGAACTTCGAAGATCGATAAAATCTGCAAGCTAAACCTGAGCCCATGAAAAGGATATTGATTTTGCTGATTATTTTTATTGTGGCTTGGTTTATTTTTTTAAGTATCAGCCAGTACAGACGTATGAATGGAACCAACGTGTTTCTTTCGTATCGGTCGAAGCCCGTATATCTCGAAATACCAACCGGATGTACTTGGCCCGCCTTGCTCGATTTAATTGAAAGGAATCGAATCGTCCGCGATCAGGCTGCCTTTGAGTGGGTAGCGCAGGAATTGGGATATAGCCACTCCATTCGTCCAGGGCGCTACGATCTGAGTGGGCTCAAAAGCAATCGTGAATTGGTGGAACACCTGATGTCGGGCAAACAAACTCCTGTCGAAATTACCATTCGGAAGTTTAGACGGATGTCCTCTTTGGCAGCTGCACTGGGTGCAAAACTAGAACCAGATTCTATCGATTTTCAGCGGATATTCTTAGATACCCTCGTTCTTTCTGAAATTGGACTGAAGCCGGAAACAGCTGTGTCTCTTTTTATCCCGGGATCCTATGCGTTTCTATGGAACAGTTCCGCATCGGATATAATGGGTCAGTTGCTGGAGCGTTACATCAATTTTTGGACAAAAGATCGCAGGAATGCCGCCGAAAACTTGGGTTTGTCTGCTTCTGAGGTGGTCACGATTGCTTCGATCGTTGATGAAGAGAGCGATAGGCCTTCCGAATTCAGGCGAATTGCCGGCGTTTATCTGAATCGTTTGCGCGTGGGCATGCCTCTTCAGGCAGACCCGACTATTCGTTTTGCCTCCGGTAATGACGATCTTAGACGTATAGAAGGCGCAGTTTTGCGCATTGAATCTCCTTACAATACCTATTTGAATCCAGGATTGCCCCCTGGCCCGATTTGTACACCCTCAAGTGCGGCTATCGATTCAACTTTAAACGCGGAGCGACATAACTATCTCTATTTTTGTGCGCGTTCGGATTTCTCTGGTTACCACAGTTTTGCTTCGGATTTTTCTGTACATCAGAAAAATGCGCGTGCCTATCAAAGGGCCTTAAACGCAATGAATCGGGATTAATTTTGCCAACTTGCTCAATTGTTAGATCCTTGTAATGTTTAAACATCATGTAAAATATCGCGTGCGCTATGCTGATACAGACCAAATGCGGTTTATGTATTATGGCAATTATGCGCGACTTTTTGAAATCGGTCGTGTTGAGTCGCTTCGAACTTTGGGTTGCCACTACACAGAATTAGAGAAAACGGGCGTTTGGATGCCGGTTATAGATCTTCATTCTCGGTACCTGAAACCGGCTTTCTATGACGATGAATTAGTCATCGAGACCATGATTCCCTCCTTACCGGCCGCACGTATTTTATTTGAATATGAGATTTCGCGGAATGATGGGGTGGTTATTCATGAGGCCAAAACCACGCTCGTTTTTCTATCCCGCATAACGGGTAAGCCCTGCCGCGCTCCAGACCTGCTAATGTCTGCCCTTTTACCATTTTTCCCTAATAATTGAGCTCATTTTTATCTCCTGTTTTTGGCAGATTCCTGGGGGCCCTGAGGTTAACCCTTAATTGCGTAAACGTAGGACATCGTCCATCAGTTCCTTTATTTGATTTGTTGGCGTATTTAGCCCAACAACTTCGACAGTCGGATTTGAATTTACGGGCATCAGCCATCAGTTTCAGCTTTTTTTTGGCGCTGTTTCCCGGATTGCTTTTCCTGTTTAGTTTGATTGCCTATATACCCGTAGAAGGTCTTGATATGGCCATCAGACGAACATCTCAGGAGTTATTGCCGCCTTCTGCTTTTGAATTATTGTATACCACCATCGAGGATATTGTAGGACGTCAACAAGGAGGTCTTTTATCTTTTGGTTTTTTGCTTGCCTTTTATTTCGCAACAACGGGTCTAACGACATTAAGTCAGTCCTTTAATATTTCTCTCGAGGTGAGCGAAAGCCGTGGGTTCCTGCGTCATCATTTCACCGTGATTGGACTTACCATATTGCTGACGCTCTGTTTACTGTCGGCCTTATTGCTGATTCTCTTGGGTGATTTTTTATTGGGTGAGATGAACCGATTAGGTTTGATGCCCGATGGCATGCTTCCACTCATGGTAAACCTTTTGCTTTGGGTCATCATTTTATTATTGGTTTATGTCGGGATTGGCTTGCTCTACTATTTTGCGCCAAATGCGCCAAAAAGGCACGGCTTTTTTGCCTTAGGTTCTGCTTTGGCTACCGTACTCTTTATCGGTAGCTCGCTGGGATTTTCATACTATGTCCAGCATTTTGGTAATTACAACCGCTTATATGGTTCTTTAGCCACCTTGATTGTTCTGATGTTGTGGATCTACGTCAATGCTTGGGTCATCCTCATTGGGTTTGAGTTGAATTCAGCCCTTTATGTGAAGCGCAGTCTGGGTTCAAGAAAGGATTGAACAGAGTGAAGACAGAGATTCTGTTTGGATTGAATAGTCCAAATCCGTCAAAACATATGTATCTTTGCACCCGCAAGAGCCCAGGTGGTGAAATTGGTAGACAC
>SYHW01000016.1 GCA_005799065.1 Bacteroidota bacterium | reverse complement strand
CCGTCTTGTGGCCATAGAAGTGCCTGGTAATGATTTAGGAACACGCGACACCGTGTTTTCAAATCAGGCCAACATGCTTCAGTACCCCAGGATGTTTGTGCCCACTGGTTTCAGGCCCGATGGGTTTTCACCTGTGTTCCGCCCGATTGGTGTTTATGTCGACACAACGCGATCCTATGATATGGAAATTTTTGACCGCTGGGGGGCCCTGGTGTACCGAACAAGGAGTTACGCGGAGGGTTGGGTCGGAAAGATTCAGGGCAGTAAAGAGCTGGCGCCTCCTGGAGTTTATGCCTTTACCCTGAATTTCACTGGTCGTAATGGAAAGCCATATCAGCGAAAGGGAACATTCACGGTGGTGCGATAAGATCAAGTTTCTTCGCCTACTGTTTTTGGAAGGAACCTTCATCTTTTTGGGTAACACTCCGCTGTTGTAAGTAGGCCTGTTAGGTAATACTCCGCTGTTGTAAGTAGGCCTGTACTGTCTCTTCAAGTTCCTCATACCAGCCTGCTCCATAACAACGGGTGAGCGCAGCTTTGAGGAATTTATAGACCGGCACTTTCAAGTCCGTACCGCAGCTACAAGCGGGCGTACAAATCGACCATTTGTGGTAGTAAAGGGCATCCAAAGACCCAACTTTTTCGACCCTAATCGGATACAGGTGGCAAGAAATGGGTTTGAGTAATTCAGTAGCCCCAGCCCGATGGGCCTTTTCTATTCCGCATTTCCAAATCCCGCCATCCTGTACGGCAAAAACACAGGCTTTTCCTCCCACAGTTTGCGTGACCCACTCTCCCTCCTCTGTCTGTTCGCAGAAATCACCTTCAGCAATACAATCGCGTCCGTTCTGATCAATATGGGGTAGAATGTCGGTTAAGTCGTTTCTGATGAATTGAACCTCCTCGTTGAGCAATGGCGCGCCAAGGTCACCCTCTTCGCAGCAAGCACCCCTGCAAGCAACGAGGTCACAAACAAAGTGGGTCGACAACAAACCCAAGTCAATCAAAACGTTTCGAACACGGAGCATGGTCAAAAATACTCATTTGTGCCCGTAGCGCCTATCTTTGACAGCTACATCCTATATTTAAGGTCGATTTCTGATCAACCAATCGCCTGACCAGATTGAATATTGTACCTCACCCATCCCATGCAGTTTTCGCAGATCTACGGACAATCGTTATTGAAAGAGTCATTGAGGAAGATGGCTGAGGGGAAGCAAATCCCACACGCTATGATTTGGCTTGGAGAGGATGGTACCGGGAATTTGCCATTGGCCATGGCATTTGCCACCTATTTGCATTGCGCCTCGCCCGTTGAAGGCGATTCTTGTGGTCGCTGTGATGCTTGTGGGAAGCATGCCCGCCTTTTGCATCCCGATATGCACTTGAGTTTTCCCGTGATCGGCAAAGCAGGCGAGGCCGGAGGCGCATTGAGTACGTCTTACCTCGCAGAATTTCGGCAGGCCTTTACGGCCAACCCTTATACATCGTTTGCGGATTGGCTTCAGCTCATGGAGGCAGGAAACAAACAGGCCAGTATAAGTCGCGCCGAATGCTACGACCTGATGGGGCGATTATCCCTTACGGCCTACAGCGGGAGTTGGAAGATTCTGCTGATGTGGATGCCTGAATTTTTGGGGCAGGCCGGCAATGTATTGCTCAAAATGCTGGAAGAACCTCCGCCCGGAACCCTGTTTTTTCTCATAGCCACCCGCACCGATCACATCCTGCCAACCATAGTTTCGCGTGCACAGGTGCTTCGGGTTCCGCCGATTGAATCGGATGAAATTGCGCGGGCCATGGTTGAATTGCATCATTTAAATCCTGGTGAAGCGCTTTCGCGCGCGCCACTTGCTGAGGGCAATTTAAATAAGATGCATCAGTTGATGGAGGCCGAAGAGGTAGTGGGCTTGGGCGATTCACTGTTTATGGAGATGATGCGGCTTGCTTATTCAGGCAAGGTCACACCTCTGATGGTTTGGCTCGACCAGGTATCTGAATTGGGACGAGAGGGCCAGAAGAAAATTCTGCTCGTTGGGCTAGAGCTGTTGAGGGGATGCTTGTTGGAGATTCATGGAGCCCGTACCCTCCAACCCATGGAGGCCACACAACAGGCATTCATCGCTGGCTTTAGTAGATTCCTGGACATTCCTAAAATCAATCGGATCCACAAGCAACTTCAAGAGGCCATTTTGCACTTGGAGCGGAACGCTCATGCCCGTTTACTCTTTCATAACTTGGTTAATCGGCTTCACGAGACCCTTCGCCCCGAACTGCAATAGTTAACTTTGCCTTATATTTGTGTTTTTACAAACTAACCTTAATTTATGGGATGCGGTAGTTGTGGTACGGGGGGATGCGCTCCGACGGGTTGTGGCGATAAAGGCCATTGCGCCAGTGGGGGATGCAACCGCCTCAACGTACATGATTGGTTGTCCAATTTAGAGCTGCCTTGGAACAGCCAGAAATGCGATGTGGTTGAAGTTCAATTCAAGGGCAATCGCAAGGAGTTTTATCGAAATCCCGAAAAAATTGAATTATACAACAACGACTGGGTCACAGTCGATGCGCATTATGGATATGAGGTTGGACGAATAACCCTGAAGGGAGAGTTGGTTCGGCTGCAAATGAAGCGAAAGAAAGTCAAAGAAGATGATGCTGAATTGCGCAAGGTTTTGCGTAAATCGACCGATGAAGAGCGTGTGAAGTTGACCGAATTGCGTGCTCGGGAGGATAGTGTTTTGGTCCGGGCACGTGAAATAATTGCATTCAGTACGTTACCCATGAAGTTGTCGGATGTTGAATTTCAAGCCGACGGATCCAAGATATACTTTTACTATACCGCCGAGGGAAGAATAGACTTTCGGGACTTGATCCGTCGTTTGTCTGATGCCTTTCGTTGCAGGGTTGAAATGAAGCAGATCGGGCCGCGACAAGAAACAGCACGCTTGGGTGGATTAGGGGTGTGTGGTAGGGAATTATGCTGCAGCAGCTGGCTAACCGATTTCAAATCAGTTGGCTCTACAGCGGCCCGCTACCAGAACCTATCCCACAATCCAGCCAAGTTGACCGGACAGTGTGGCAGGCTTAAATGTTGCCTCAATTATGAATTGGAGGTATACCTCGATGCACTGAAGGCATTTCCTAAGAACAGTAGGTATTTAGAGACGACGGGCGGCACCTATGAATTGGTGAAGACAGATATTTTCAAGAAGTTGTTATGGTATCTTCCCAAAGGCCGTTCTAGTGATCATTCAGATGATGCTCTGCTGGCTTTACCTGTGGAAACCGTGGTTGGTTTGCTGGATGATATGAAGCGGGGAGTTAAAGTTGAATCACTTCAGGCTTTGTCGACATCGGTTGTTTTAATGGAGGGTGATGAGGAGGAAGAGCCAGATTATGAGCATGATTCGGAGGGACTGGTAGACCGATTTGACAAGTCAGGGCGCAAGAACAAGAAGAGAAAAAAGCGGCCGGGTGGACAGCAAACGGTTCAGCCGCAGAATCAAGAAAGGGTTCAGCCGCAGAATCAAGAAAGGGTTCAGCCGCAGAATCCAATTAAAGAACAGCAGCCCTCGGAACAAGGCCCAGCTCCACACAAGCCCAATTCCCAGAATCGTGATCGTGGACATCATCGGCATCAACGCAACAACCGCAATAACCGCGACAACCGCAACAACCGCGACAGCGGCAATAACCGCGACAACCGCGACAACCGCAACAACCGCGACAGCGGCAATAACCGCGATAACCGCAATCCAAGAAATGATGGTTAGGTCGTTTCGCTTGATTTTTGGCGTTTTTCTGCTGTTTGGTTTTACCACCTGTTCGAATCCCCCGTCTGAGTTTGACGTTTTTTTGGACGTAGAAGGAGATCAGTGGGCCTATTCCGATTTGAAAGAAATTCCATGGAATTGTGCGGATACCACTTCTTCCTACGATATTTTCTTGAACATACGCCACCAGGGCAACTACGAATGGCAGAATATTTATCTCAAAGTCCGGGTGATTGACCCAGAGGGTAAGGAGCGTGTTTATCTTAAAAGTGTGGCCCTCAGTGATGCTGAAGGGTATTGGGTGGGAAAGGGATTGGGCGATTGGAAAGTAGCTTCCCCCTTGCTTCTACCTCGAATGCAATTCAAGAAATTGGGTTTATACCGCATGCGACTTGAGCAACATATGCGGGTAGACCCTCTAGAAGGAGTCGGTCAGGTCGGGTTAAAAATGGTGAAAAGACCTACTCAATCCAAGAATTGAGTGAAAATCCCGTTCAGTTGCGCATGATCCGAAGGCAGGCAGTATAGCGCTGGTCTGTGACCGTGAGCAAGTAACAGCCCAGGGGTAAAGTCGATAAATCCAATAGGTTTCGGCCGGATGTCAGGTTGAATTGCCGAACACTTTTTCCACTCAGGTCGTGCAGATTAGCCGAAACCAATTGGCTAATCGGCAAGTCAATATCTAGGTTTACCCAATCTTGGGTAGGGTTTGGGAATGCGTTGAGGTTCATTTGACCAAGATAGCTCAAGCCTGCCGCATGCGTACTAAAACGATACACAACGGTAACGGCATTCGCGCGATTGGACACTTCAAAAACGGTGACCACCACGGTTCCGTTGCCCTGTACCTGGTTGGGGTAAAGGTGGCAATCGATATTGCTGTTGGACCGGCCATTGAGGGTAAAGTCAGCACTGTCGGTGTTGGGTAAATAGCAGGTATTGATGTCACAAATCGAAGTTTGCCATCCGCCTACTTGTGTGTTGGTTGTTCGGACCCAGCGGAAATTTCCCGGGTTATCACTGTTGTTTCGAACCCCCGAATAGGCCACTATTTCCGTGGTGCTTACTGCACCCCAAGCGTACAGTGTGTCGGCGGTGTTTAAACTGAGCTGGGCAAATGCCGAAGTCGCACATGCGACTGAAAGGAGCGGCAATACAAGAGTCCGTAGAAAATTGAGCATTGTAGTATTTGACTTGAGTTGGAAAGCGTGGATGAAGTCCTGCAATAAATCTTCAAAAATAAGGCGAACGGTGCAATATTCGTCGGGTAAGGCCGTGATTTCTACCGACGGTTTACAATCCGAGTAGACACGGTTCTGTTTGGTCGGCGAAACTGTAGTAGCCCCGATCCGAGAAAATCAGGTGGTCTACAAGCTGGCAGCCAAAAAGGCGGGCACTTTTAGCGATTCTTTCTGTGAGCGCGCGATCGGCCTCGCTCGGCATCAGATTGCCCGATGGGTGGTTGTGCATGAGAATCATTGAGGAGGCTCGGTGAATAATCGCCTCTCTCAGGATTTTACTGGCATCGGCAACAGCTTGATGGAGTCCGCCTACACCGATTGTTCGATCGGCAATGGGTCGAAGTGCACGATTCAGGAGTAAAATCCTGAATTCTTCGTGTTGTAGGTCGTCGAATCGGTGGCGGTAGCGTTTATAAATTTCTTGCGAATTATTCAAGGCCGTTCCAATTGGCGATGGGGTAATCTCGCGGCGCCTGCGGCCCAACTCAAGTGCAGCGGCAATGCTCACTGCTTTGGCTTGCCCGATGCCTTTGATGTTTTGCAGTTCCTTAATCTCCATTTGTCCGAGCCGAGCAATCTGTTGGTCGCAGCGGCTGAGCAATTCGCGCGCAAGATCGAGCGCGGTGTAGTTTCGGCAGCCCTGACCAATAATGATGGCCAAAAGTTCGGCATCACTCATCGATTCGCGGCCACGGTTCACAAATCGTTCACGCGGGCGGTCGTCGGGTGCCCAGTCCTTGAGGGTCTGCCGTTGTTCATATTCTCGCAGGGATGAGTTGTCTGCCGCTCCAGAAGTGTCGATTTCCATTCACAAAACTAAATAGGGCATTTGGCAGTCTTGATGCACATAGGCTAAATTGACAAAAACATGCGCTGAATTCGTGATCAACTATTTTGTTTTGGTAGGAATGTTCAGGTTAGGTGCTGAGGCGGGTACACGGAAAGGGATGCGCAAAAAAAAAGGCCTCATTTCTGAGGCCTCTTCGATGATTATTTTGGTAGCGTTAAGAAAGTGTGTTCACCAGACGAGCGAGTTGCGATTTTTGATGTGCCGCTTTATTCCGATGAATGATATTCTTTTTAACGAGCTTATCGATACGGGAAACCACCTCAGGAAGCATTTTGCGTGCTTCGCCCGCGCTACCCGCAGAACGGAGGCGCTTAATGAGGGTCTTGGTGGTCTTCAGTTGATAACGATTCCGCAAACGGCGAACGGCGGTCTGGCGAATTCTTTTGAGGGCTGAGGGATGGTTGGCCATCTGATCTTGATTTTTAGAGGTGCGAATATACGGAAAAAAGGTGAATCACCCAAACATTCAATCATAAAGACCATCCCCCCGACTAATCTTTATATCTTTGCATTTCAGTGGCAATAATTATTTTCAATCAATCAACTTTATCAATCATCAATGCATATGAAACTCATTCCTTTCGTCATATTGGGCATTGCATTGTCCATTTCGGCCTGCGAACCAACGGGCAAAAGTTCCAAAAGCGAAGAAAAAGCTGAATACTACGGGAATCAAATTACCCAGGAAGGGGCTGAAGAGGCCGCACGCCTTCCGGAATTGATGAAGGGAAGAGATTCACTTCAGGTAAAACTGGTGGGCACCATCAATTCCTGTTGTCAGAAGAAAGGCTGTTGGATGATGGTTGATCTAGGGAACGATCAAGAAATGCGGGTATCTTTTAAGGATTATTCCTTTTTCGTGCCCTTGGAATCGTCCGGACAAAAAGTGATTATGGAGGGAATAGCACGTTATGAGGTGACATCTATAGAGGATTTAAAACACTTCGCAGAGGACGCGGGTAAGTCTCAGGCCGAGATCGATTCCATCACCGAGCCCGATAAGGAATTGGTGTTCGAGGCAAGTGGCGTCATTTTACTGTAGTTTGATGCCTTTTCTTTGTGCACGTTTCCCTTTTGGGCTTACCCGAACTCATGGAGTTTTGCTGTTGATCGGATTATTCCTGATCGTTTTTCAGGCTTGTGGCGATGCCAATAATAACGAAGAGGATTGTACGCATCCATCAGAAATGCAGCCGGGTAAAGAGCCTGAACCCAAACCCATGGCACGCATTATGCGCGCGATGTACCAACAGGGCGAACAAATGCGTAAGCAAATTGTGGCGGGTGAGCCTATTTCTCCGGAAGCTTATCCGCTTCTCAATTACCACAACCAAGTGCCAACAGACCCCTCGGTGCTGGGTTCAGAATTTGACCAGCATCATGCAGATTTTGCCAAGGCATGGGCTGAACTCATGAACCAACCCGACACCACACACTACAACTTGATGCTCCAAGCCTGCGTAGGATGTCACCAGGATCATTGTCCGGGCCCGATCAAGAAAATTCGAAAACTCAGCTTTTAGGTTTTCGTAATCTTACGGAAGTATACGTCTGCAATACGATTAATCGACGGTTTGCACCTGATTTTTGCAAACATGATTCCTCGATTTTTTTTATTCGTTTTGTTTTTTGTCGATTTTGTCCCTTCTAGGGCCTATTCTTGGGGGTTTTATGGACATCGCATGATCAATAGGGCGGCCATTTTCACGCTCCCACCCGAGTTGTTCACCTTCTATCGCTACCATCTGCCTTATTTAGAGGAGGAGGCTACGGCAGCCGACCGCCGAAGGGGTTCCGATCCGCTCGAGGCGCCGCGTCATTTTATCGACCTCGAACGATATGGGCCGCCTCCCTATGTGTTGTTGCCCCCAACCTGGAAGGAAGCTGTTGCTTGTTACAGTGAAGAGGAGCTCCAAAGCCATGGTATTCTACCATGGCATATACAGCTGGTTTATTACCGACTCACGGAGGCATTTCGTCTGGGTGATCGGGATCGCATCCTGCGGCTATCTGCCGATTTAGGGCACTATATAGCCGATGCACATGTTCCTTTACACGTGACCCACAACTATAACGGACAATTAACGGGTCAGCACGGCCTCCACGCCCTGTTGGAAAGCAGAATCCCCGAGTTGGTGGGCAGCGATTATGATCTACTCACCGGAAAAGCCGTTGTTGTTGAACGGGTCCGCGATTTGATCTGGGACTGCATCCGCGAAAGCGCAGGATCTGTGCCCTTGGTGTTGGAAGCAGATTGTCGGGTGAGGGACAGCATCCCGGAAGACGATTGGAGGGTACCCGAAATGCGTGGGCAAACACGAGTTATGGCCTATAGCCGAACCTATTCGATCTTATACAACCGATTTCTGGGCAATCTTATGGAAGAACGTATGCGATCGGCCATTCATCGATTGGGTAGTCTTTGGTTTACCGCATGGGTCGAAGCCGGACAGCCAGCGCTGGAAACGGATGTTAAGCCACCTGAACAGGGTTTAAAAACAGGCGATTCAAAGGACATTGACCGGCATCTTTCCCAAACGCACCGGTGCGCCGAAGAAAAATGAGGGGTCTTGTAACTGTCGGTATAACAGGTTTTCTCCATAAGTTTGTATAACCAATACTGAGACGGATCTATGCCCAATACCATTGATTTAATTTTGCTCTTGGCTTTTGTTTGGGGTGTTTGGCAGGGATACCGCAAGGGCCTGATCGTCGAATTTGCAGGCATGATCGTGCTTGTAACGGCATTGTATTTTGGCTTAAAAGGCATGAACTGGGCCGCGGGCTTACTACAGTCCTTTTGGGGGATACAAACGGTTTGGTTGCCCATGTTGGGATTTTTGGTGGTGTTTATTGGGTCTATGATCTTGGTAAAGGTATTGGCCAATCTGCTGGAAAAATTGGTGCGCGCAATATTGCCTTCTTGGATCAGCCAGGGTTTCGGTGGTCTTATGGGCGCGGCGCGGTGGCTTTTTTGGGTTTCGTTGTTGTTGTGGGTATTCTCTTCCGCTGGCCTCATCCCCCAACAAGCTCGTCAGGATTCATGGGCCTACAACGCCTCTCAGATTTATGCAGAGGCGGTCATGGGTTTGATGAAATCAGTTTTTGGTGATCTGGGGCAATTGTTTACACGTAACCCGACCGATTTAAGGTCGTCTTGATATTCATGTCTAGTTGATGTCCGTGGGGGTTTTGTTGATCGATAATTTTGATTCGTTTACCTACAATCTGCAACATTTGGTTTTGCTGGAAGGGGTCGCATGCTCCGTTTGGCGCAACAATGATGCTCGATTGTTGGGTGATTTATCTGATTTTTCTGCCATTGTATTGTCGCCCGGTCCTGGAATTCCTGCCCAATCAGGGTATCTCATGGAGGTCATTTCACGATGGCATACCAAGATTCCGATGTTGGGAATTTGTTTGGGCCATCAGGCTTTGGGTACTTTTTTTGGTGCAAAGCTAGTTCCCGCCCCCAGACCCATGCACGGCATGATCTCTCAAATCCGAATCTGTGCCAATGAAAGCACGATTCCCTGGATGGGTTTAGAGGGCGCCGCGGTTGAGGTCATGCGTTATCATTCATGGGTATTGGTCGACCTTCCCGATATGCTGATTCCATCGGCATACAGTGTCGAAGATCAATGTCTCATGGCCATGCGCCACCGAATATTACCGCTCTATGGAGTTCAGTTTCATCCGGAATCGGTCATTGGGATTGATGTTCGCCATCTGATAGCGTCATTTGTGCGTCAAACCACCGTATTTTTGTAGTCGAATTGGATTGCTAACATTCCTGAAACCCACAAAATGCGGATTGCTCAATTAGAACACAGCACTGTGCCTGAAGTGCGCTGGGGCGACAGCTTCCAATTAGTGAAAGAAATGATGTTTGATGCACGTTTGTTTGACCTGCCGGTTGTTGACTCTTTAGGTTTGTTTAAAGGAATAATCTCATTTGAACCGATTCAAGAGAAAAAGTCGGGTAAAGTTTCCCAGATGGCAGCCGACCTATTGAATTCGTTCTATATGAACGAGGAAGATTCAATCGGCCGTCTGCTTGAGCAAATGAGGATTCAGAACATAGGGTGTATGCCGATTTGTAATTCTTCAGGTCATTATCTATAGAGCGTTACGGCTGTGGATCTTTTGCGATGGATTGAAGGCGAGAGTATGTTGGCACAGCCCGGGGCAGTAATGACCATTCGAATGGCCACTCATGATTATTCTCCAGCCGAATTGGCGCGCATTGCTGAGTCAAATCGTGCCCTGATCTTGAATTTACGGATGCACGATGACGAGGATGCCCCAGCTCTGTGCTTGGTACATCTAAAGTTTAACCTTCTTGACCTCAGTCAATTGGTATCGGGATATGAGCGATTTGGCTATGAAATCTTATATGTAAGTCACGAAACACGTCGCGAAGAGTGGTTGCGCGATCGCTATTCCTCGTTGATGCGCTACCTTGAAATTTAGGGATCATGGTAGTTGCTCTATATGGCCGAGCTTTGCCGGACGGACAAAAAGCTGGGTTGGAGGCGTGCATTGAGGCCTTTCTTCGATCGGGTGTAGAGGTGATTCTATATGAAAAGCTGGCCGATTCGTTGAACCGTTTGGGTGGGTTCTGGTCGGGTGCCGTATTTGGTGATCAAGTCCCTAAGTTCACAGGTTCAGACTTTTTTGTGACCCTTGGCGGCGATGGAACGCTGCTCGATTCAGTGGTTCATCTTCGGGACCTTGGAATTCCTGTTTTGGGCATTAATTATGGACGATTGGGCTACCTGACATCGGCCTTACCCGAGCAAATGGATGGGGTAGTTGAGCAGTTGATCGCCGGTCAATTTAGCGTGGAGCAACGCAGTATGTTGCGCTTGGAGTCCGATGAATCGTTGTTTGGTAGTTGTCCGTTTGCCCTAAATGAACTCGCTATTCACAAGAATAATTTGTCTTCTGTCATCAGGATTCAAGTTTTGGTCGATGGCATCTATATGAATACCTATCATGCCGACGGTTTACTGGTTTCAAGCCCCACCGGAAGCACGGGATACAATTTGAGCTGTGGAGGTCCGATCACCATGCCCAATGCCCAAGTGTTTTTGGTGAGTGCCGTTGCCCCACATAACCTCAATGTACGTCCCGTGGTGTTGCCTGATTCGTCGGTTATACAGTTGAACATAGCGTCTGCTGGCAGCGGTGTATTGCTTTCCATGGATTCGAGGTCTGTATTCGCCCAAAAGCCCGGACGAATTATCGTTCGCCGCAATTCATTTGACTTTCCTTTAATACGATTGAACGGGCAAAATCACCTGTCTACTCTGCGATCTAAGTTGATGTGGGGGGTTGACCGGCGAAATGAACGTGATCCATTCTGACCCAGTTTGTTTTTTGAGTATGGCTTTTGTAAGGATTTCCAGACGCCTTCGTCAGCTTTTGTAAGGATTTCCAGACGCCTT
>SYHW01000015.1 GCA_005799065.1 Bacteroidota bacterium | reverse complement strand
GGAGATGGGTCCACTCATGAAATTAGCCGAGCGACACGGACTCTCTGTAATTGAGGACACGGCCCAAGCCATCGGTGCCGACTATCTAGACGCCGAAGGGCAGGCGCGCAAAGCGGGTACCCTGGGCACCATCGGGTGCACCTCTTTTTTTCCGAGCAAAAACTTGGGCTGCTACGGCGATGGGGGGGCCTTGTTTACCCACAACCCCGAGCTGGCCAATACCCTGCAGATGGTCTGCAACCACGGACAACGCATACAATACTATCACGATGAGGTAGGGGTGAACTCCCGACTAGACTCCATTCAAGCAGCCATTTTGAGGGCTAAATTGCCACACCTCGACCGCTACAATCGTTCACGAAATGAAGCCGCAATGTACTACAACCATGCATTTTCTCAGGTTGATTGGCTTAAATGCCCCTCTACAGCCCCGTGGTCGACCCATGTTTTTCACCAATATACCCTGCAGTTGACTTCCGGCGTATCGCGCGAGCAGCTCCGCGTCCACCTTTCCCATTTGGGCATCCCCCTTATGATTTATTATCCTGTTCCGCTCAACGAGCAAAAGGCCTACCAGCAAGCCGGTGAATATCCAGTCACACGCCGCTTATGCGACACAGTATTTTCACTTCCCATGCACAGCGAGCTAAGGCCTGACATTCAAGACCGAATTATTGAAGGAGTTTGCTCGTTCAAACCTTAAAAAAGAGAAATTGCACCCAATTAAATCGCACCCAAGCGTAGCTAACCGACAATGATAAGATGCGCCGCTAACCGGTGAAACTAAGAGGCGCCGCCTTTCGACCCCTGTTCCTCCAAATAGCGCAGCAAATCCTGTTCATCCATTCCCATCACCTGAATCATTTGACGGGCCTCCACGGCGCGGGGATGCAAAGGGTACTCATCGAGCACCCGCTGCAAAAATTCATTCGCTTTCTGCTGCTCGCTGATGTCGTTGTGCAGCATAAAGCCGGCGAAAAACAAAGCTTCCGGGGCTTGGGGCGATTTCGGGTAACGACGAACCAACAGGTCGAGCGCAGTACATGCATCCTGTACCCGATACATACCGCGCATCACATCTGCTGCTTTAAATAAATAATCGGGGCACTTAGGATCGTCCGGCCAACGCTCTTGATAGCGCAAATAGTCTTTGACGATCTGTGCGGCCGCAGCATCATTTAGGGCTACATCCTCATGGAGCAAAACCTTTTCCAAACTATCAATTCTACCCACGATGGTCTCCTGTGGCTCAGGAAGTTCGACCTTTTTCACACTCTTTTGCTGGCATGATGTTAATACCAGCCCGAAAATTGCCCATGATATGAGCCCTGCCCCAACAAAACGACTCATCGCTTAATGCAGACCGATTCCATAATAATAGAAGCCCATCTCACGCAATTCTTGGCGATCGTATTGGTTGCGACCATCAAACACCACGTGTCCACGCATTAGCTTCTTCACCACTTCAAAATTAGGCAACCTAAACTCGGGCCATTCCGTCACCAAAAGCAAGGCATCAGCATCCAAAAGAGCGTCGTATGGATCTTTTGCATAGGTGATGGTATCGGCCAATTGATGGCGTGCCTCCGCCATAGCCACCGGATCATAGGCGCGCACACAAGCCCCTCTCCTCAACAACTCTTGGATGATCACCACTGAGGGCGCCTCGCGCATGTCATCGGTCCTCGGTTTGAAACTAAGGCCCCACACAGCAAAATTTTTACCCCTCAGATCTTCGCCAAAATGACGCAAAACCTTGGTCGACAAGACCATTTTTTGATCCTCATTCACCGCTTCCACCGCATCTAAAATGCGCAAAGTATATTGGTGTTCGCGGCCTGTGCGGATCAACGCTTTAACGTCTTTCGGGAAACAACTTCCCCCATAGCCTACACCCGGATAAATAAATCGATGCCCAATCCGGGGATCACTCCCAATCCCTTTGCGCACCAAATTCACATCAGCACCCAACAACTCACACAGATTGGCGATGTCGTTCATGAAACTGATTTTGGTGGCCAACATGGCATTTGCCGCATATTTGGTCATTTCCGCTGAGGGAATATCCATGTACACCACCGGATGACCGTTGAGGGTAAATGGCTTATACAGTTTTCCCAACGTTTCTTCGGCTCGTTTCGAACTGGTGCCTACTACAATGCGATCGGGCTTCAAAAAATCCTCAATCGCAGCACCTTCCTTCAAAAACTCGGGGTTGGAAGCCACATCGAAACTTAGTTGCGCTTTGCGGGCCTCCAAAGCCTCCGCCAATGCCCTGCGCACTTTTTCACTGGTGCCCACCGGCACAGTCGATTTGGTGACTACCACCAAATAGTCGGTCATGTACTGACCAATCTCCTGGGCCACCGCCAAAACGTATTTCAAATCTGCACTACCATCCTCACCCGGCGGGGTACCTACCGCTATAAATGCTACTTCCGCACCCGGTAGCGCCTCAGCGAGGGATGTACCAAAGTGCAACCGTCCCTGTGCATGATTCCGCTTCACCATTTCTTCCAAACCAGGCTCATAGATCGGCATTACCCCATTTTTCAAGCCTTCAATCTTCTGTTGATCGATGTCGATACAAGTCACATCAATACCCACTTCGGCAAAACAAGTACCCGTAACCAGACCGACATATCCGGTGCCGACAACTACAATTTTCATGGTTTTAAAATTATCGACGCAAAAATACGGGAAAAAAACAAGTGTTTCAGTCCCGGTCCTGGCACAACTCCGTGAGTACTCCCGATGCCCCACGGGGATGGAGGAAGCATACCCACTTGCCATCGGCACCGGCCTTCGGCTCATTATTCAAAAGCTGAAAGCCCTCCTGATTTAATCGCTGCATTTCAGACCTTATATCCTCTACCGCATACGCAATATGATGCATGCCTTCACCCCGCTTTTCCAAAAAAAGAGCGATGGGACCATCAGCCCTTCTGCTTTCCAATAGCTCGATTTTATTGGGCCCACACTGCAAAAAGGCGGTTTCCACACCCTCACTTTCTACAACTTCACGTTTGTAGACCCGACTGCCCATCAGGCGCTCGTAGCGGGGAATGGCCTCCTCCAGGCTACGGACCGCAATCCCGATGTGTTCAATTTTCTTGAAATAGGGTGATGCGGAGTCACTCATAGTCTATCGCGCTTTGACTTGAATTGATGAACCCGTTTCCCGCTGAACAGGTTTCCCGCTGAACAGGTGTCCAAATGAGCGTTCGTTTTGATCAGCAGGCGTTTGATCAACGCAGATAGGATTAGCGTGCGCCCGAAGGCTCTGATTTCACAAGGCGGCCGCTCAGAATCACGTCGCCCTTAGCCCCTTTAACTTCCCATTCCACCATGGCGCCAAATCCCGATGTTTGACCCCACTCTTGCCCTTGAACCGAACGAATCAACCGATTCCAGGGTGCCGAAATTGACTCAGTTGCCCAGCCTTCGAGCGTCACCCCACCATTCAGGGTTTGGGTCACGCTACGGCAAGCGAACCCCCCCACCGTTTTCACTGCTGTACCAAATTTCATATTTGTTGCTGGATCCAGCTCCGGGAGAGGCACTTCAACAGCTGGCCCTCCATCAACCCGAACATCCAGGGTACCGGACTCGCTACTGATATACTGTAGAGCAACAGCCTCTTTGCGTTCGATCACCACTTTACCCTCTTCTACAGTGATGTACACCGGCGTAGCGACTCCCCCGATCACCTGCTCATACAACAATGTGCCACGAAACGACTGCGCCCACGATTGCGCGCAAAAAAACAGCCCAATGGCCAATAAAAACAATTTTTGCATACCAGAACTTTAGCGGGCTAAGATAATGAAGAAAAATCGGGCTTTAATGTGAGGATCGGGTTTTACCAGTGAGGAAAAAAAGGCCTATGATAATGAGGAAAAATGATGAAACGGCAAATCCATGCGGGCTTTTAAATGCAATCGAAGGGGAGCATTGCAGGGGTGCAGCACAACCCTCATGCCCAAGTCAGCTGCCGTTTGCAGGTTTTCTTGATTGTCATCCACAAAAAGGGTCTCTTCCGGATGCCAGCCCTCCATTTCAAGAACACGCAAAAAAACATCAGCATTGGGTTTCCGCAAGCCCAAATGTTGTGAATAATAAATCCCATCAAAATAATCCGCTAATGCACATCCATCTGTACGCAAACGTAGTGTTTCCTCGAACGACACTCTATGCAGTTCATTGGTGTTGCTGAGTATTGCTGTTCGGAAGTTGCTGCGCAAACCTGATGCCCATTTCAAATCTTCTTCCGAAAAGCCACCCAAAATACCGTCCCATGCCCGCTCAATTTCAGATTCATCCACCTGATTATTGAGAAGCGAACGGACGTCTGTTAAAAAACGGGACGTCGATAAGCCACCCTGCTCGTAAAGATGATGTAGCTCCGCAAATTGAACACGCAAAAGCTCGCTGCTGATGCCCGAAGGACACCATCGAATCAACCACTGTTCGAAGCAATCAGTATGTACCGTTATAAACAGTCCCCCTAAATCGAACAGGATGTTCTTGAACAAATGTTCCAATGTTCATGCACGAACCCAAGAACCCACAGTTAACACTCGATTAGCGCTTAAATTCTTGAGCCTGTAGACGTAAACTAACGTATGGAGACTTGAAAATAGTCTTTATCCCAATGTTTCACAAATTCTGCATCCTTACGTGCCTTTTCTCTATACGATCCACTCAATGCAACGGCGCGGGTCAAACTTGTGGTCATCATATCGCGGTTATCCATTCGAGAGCCTAAAATCGCCCTCAGATAGAAATACGCTGCATCTTTATCAGTAATTTTTTCCAAAGCAGCGGAAGCACCAGCATAGTTTTCCGCTAGAACCAAGGCTAAAACTTTATTGTAGGAATCTTCAGCCCGCGCCATTCGATTGCCAGCCGTTGCCCAATCACCCAAAGGAATGGCGCATAAGCCCTGGTTGTAATCAACTTGAGCTCCAGCCCTTGCTGCCTGCGCAAACTGGGAAGATGCTGTCCGGTAGTTTCTTTTTGATGCTGCCAAAACACCAAGGTTATTCAGTACCTCAGCGGAATTAGGGGATAATTTAGATGCTTGATCCATCAGACGGGCGGCTTCATCCATGTTGCCATTACGAATATTCCATGCCGCTAGATTGTTGTAACCCACGTAGGAACTCGGAAAATCTACGATGAGCTGATCTAATTTAGCCTTTTCAGCAGCCTCGGGAGTCATAGCTGCCAAGGCCTCTTCACGGGCTTTTTTGGCTGGATCAAAATCTACCACATACTCGATTTGTGTTCTACGGAGTGTTGGTAAAAATTTATCCGCCAAGACCTTATACGAAGTACCCATTTTCTTTAGAGACTTTTGCTTATCTAAATTGCTTCCAGAACCCTGAATGACTGACATCATTTTGGAGTTATCAGATAAATCACCCGATGAACGAATAGCCGACGCTAGAGCCATCCAATCCTCTGTTTGGCTCTGCTGCTCATAAGGGAGCTTTTCAACCAGCCACTCACTGGCCTTTTGCCTTTTATTCTTTGTCTTACGATCCAATGTTTTAGACATCATGTTGGCAACACTCTCTGCCCGCTGTTCAGCCAATACATTATTCTTATCGAGTTTACCATCAGGCGAAGCATACCCTTGAACACGCACACGACCCATGACCGGCCTGTTCTTCAGTTCTCCCAAAAATGCTTGAACATCGCTTTTATCTGACTCATTTTTCTTGATGTTGGATTTGTTGATATCAAAAAATACAACAGCAGTGGCTGGAGGAACTGGCTTCGGCTTGGGCTCTGTAGCGCTCAAGACTTTAAAATCTGGTCGAAATAAATTTTGAGTGGTAATCGTGGCATTGGCTACCTGAACATCAGGGAACTGCTTCGACTTTTTCTTGACGGTTGCCTCAGTCCTAACAACTATTTTAGAGTTTTCAAATTCAGGTTTGTAGGGTAACGCATAACCCTTCGATTTGCGAATTCCATTTTCGAACGGGACAGTAATGCCCTTTTCCTTCGATTTCTCACCAACATAATCTATTTGATCCAAAACAGTTTCGCCAGAAGGAGAAACCAAAACCAACTTGGTCTTCAGCATTCCCTTTTTATGGAAAAACTTATTCGGGATGCTCAACCGCGACTCCATATTTACAGAATCCCCTTTAAGAACCCATACTGCAGGCGACATTTTGTAATCGAGCATTTCAGGCTGCTCCAGCATTTTTATGGAACAAGACGTTGCAGCAAAAATGATTGCGGCCGACACTAAGGTCAATTTGTGGCCAAACGTGGTGAATAAATTCATATGAACAGAGGTTTTATTAATGTATCTGATGAACATTGGGCAATAAAAACGCAAATATAGGCGCAAAAATTGTCAAGGCATCTTTATGATGCCGAAACTATATTAGTTGTTCGGGGGTATTTCTGAGCCAACATACGCAACACCGTTTCCGTGGCCTCCTCGCCCTTGTGCCCCTGAGATCCTCCAATCCGATCGCGTGCTTGTGCCTCATTGAGTACGGTGAGCACGCCAAAAGCCACGGGCACACCTGTCGAGAGCCCAACCTGCATTAAACCTGTAGAGACGGCCTGACTGATATATTCAAAATGAGGGGTTTCGCCTTTTATGAGACAGCCCAGCGCTACAACTGCATCCACTTGATGGTGTTCAATGAGCCAGCGGGCTCCAAGGGGGAGTTCGAAACTACCGGGCACATTCATTTCGACGAGTTGATCGCTTTTGAAACCATGCTCCAACCACACGCGTTGTGCACCAGCTGTCAGTTCATCAGTGATTTGACTGTTCCACTCCGCCTTTACCAAGCCGAGTTTGAGAGAAGCGCGTTGCTGGGTACTAAAATCAATCGCTTTCCTGCCCTGGGCACCAGAGATTCCTGACATTATACCCCTCGGGCCTTAAGGCGGGCAATAAACTTTTCAGCACCCGAGCCTTCAGTGCTCAATGGATACTCCTTCTGTAGTCGTTCATAGAGTTCCAATGCCTTTTTATTTTTGCCCATACTTTCCGTCAACTCTGCTGCACGCGCCAAATAAATGGGCGATGTAAACTCGTTTTGGTAGTCGCCTGCTGCCTTAACATAAAGTTCCGCTGCTTTTTCTTTATCGCCTTTCTCTAAATAGGCATCCGCTGTAGCTCCCTTTGCGACACTTGCCAGCAACACGTCGTCGGAAGAAAACTTCTCGAGCCAACGAATGGCCTCTTCGTATTCGCCCTGACTTAAATAGGAAACACCTAAGTAATAACGTGCCAATCGACCTGCATCCGTCCACGAATAGTCTGATTCAATCTCCAGAAATCCTGGAAAATTACCATCGCCATTGATGGCCAATGATAGAGAATCGTTCTCAAAATATCGCTCGGCCATATACATCATATTCTGCGCTTCTTCCTGTCTATTTGGGAGAAATACACCGAATACGCCATAGATAGATCCGGCCAATACCAAAAGTATGATGCCCGATGGAACAATCTTGCTCTTGTTGGCTTGAAAAAAGTCTGTGGTTTTACTCAAGGTTTCCTGTACATCCAGGTTATCCAATCCAAAATCGAGTGGATTGCCGCCGTCTTTATTTGGGTTTGACATATTGGGTTGATTCGGGTTTTTAATAGGGTTGGAAAGGGTTCGCCAAAGAGATAACTTAATTGGTTATAAATGGGTAATCGCTTTGTTGATAAACATCTGTGTAGAGTTCGTGGACTTCGGGCCAAGGTGATTGCTCGGCGAATTCAACGGCTTCGGCCACGGATGCTTCTATGGCTGCATCGATGGCATCGAGATCAGACTCTTTGGCGAATTTCTTTGAAAGAATGGTCGCCCGGACCTCAGCGATGGGGTCGCGACTTCTGTAGTCCTCTACTTCTTCTTTGGTTCTGTATTTTGCGGGATCACTCATGGAATGTCCGCGGTAGCGATACGTCCTGATTTCCAGGAAGGTGGGGCCATCACCTTTGCGGGCACGATCGACCGCTTCTTGCATGGCTTCATGAACCGCCTCACAGCTCATGCCGTCGACCCATGTCGAGGGCATATCATAGGCACTGCCCATCTTGTAGATATCGAGCAGGTTTGTAGTCCGCTCCAAAGATGTACCCATAGCGTAGTAGTTGTTTTCTACCACGAAGACAACGGGAAGCTTCCACAACATGGCCATATTGAAGGTTTCATGGAGTGCACCCTGGCGAACAGCGCCATCGCCCATATAGCATACATTCACCGCATCGGTTCCCTTGTATTGCTCAGCGAAGGCGATGCCTGCACCCAGTGGGATCTGCCCCCCAACGATTCCGTGGCCACCGAAATTTTTGAACTGCTTGCTGAACATATGCATCGAGCCGCCTTTTCCTTTGGAACATCCGGTGATTTTCCCATACAACTCTGCCATCACTGATCCAGGAGATAAACCACACGCCAATGCGTGGCCGTGGTCGCGATAGGCCGTAATCACAGAATCATCGCTGCGGATGACCGAATAGGTACCGGCCACCACTGCTTCTTGTCCGATATACAAATGACAAAACCCTTTGATTTTTTGCTGGCCATATAATTGGGCGCACTTCTCCTCGAAGCGACGAATCAATTGCATTTGTTCGTACCAACGCAGGTAGATTTCTTTCGATATTTTTGTCCGCGGCATGCTGGCAACCAATGATAAAAGGTGAAACAGGGCGCAAATATACATTGCTTTTCGATTTAAACGAATGAGAACGAGTTGAGCAGCATGAAATTGAAGCATTTAACCCTCGCCAACTTTAGGCTAACCGAACAGGCATCCTACGCCTTCGACGCGAAACTCACTGCCATTACGGGCGCCAATGGCAAGGGAAAAACCAATCTAATCGATGCGATCCATTATTTATGCTTGGCCCGAAGCTATTTTCATCCGCATGATGAACGATTGATGCGTTTTGGGGCGTCGTTTTTGTCGGTAGAGGGTCAATTTGATCGGTCAGGACACGCGTTTAGGGTCCATGGCGCGTGGCGCCCAGGTGAAAAGGGGTTTCGTTGCGACGGAAAGGCGTATGACCGCTTATCTGATCATATAGGCAGGTTTCCAGCGGTAATGATTGCACCCGTAGACATCAACCTCATCCACGAGGGTGGGGAGCAAAGGCGAAGACTTATGGACCTCACCCTCGCTCAGGAAGATCCCAAATACCTCGAAGAATTGAGTCGCTACAACCGGCTGTTGCGTCAAAAACAAGCAGTTTTGCGTGGCTGGCAAACCACAGGAATGGGCAACGAGGATTTGTTGCGGGTGCTCTCCGAGCAAATGCGACCCTTGAATTTGAGCCTCTTTAATCGCCGAAGTAAATGGGCTCAGGAAATGGCCACTTTGTTGATCGACCATTACCAACATATATCGGATGGACGAGAAGTTCCGTCGCTCGTATACAAATCGGGCTGGCCTTTTGTTACTGAATCTAGAGTTGCTGGGGATCGGGTTGAGTTATTGTCAATGGCGACCGAACCAATGCAATTGCATACGGAGCACATGCTGCACCAAGAAAAAAATAGCGGTCGATGTCTATGGGGAGTACACCGCGACGACCTTCAGTTTCTTCTGGACGGGCATCCGTTGAGGCCACATGCATCGCAAGGTCAACAAAAGAGCTTTGTAATTAGCCTCAAACTGGCACAGGCTGAACTCATTCGACAAGCTACGGGCACACAACCTTTACTGCTGCTCGATGATGTATTCGAAAAACTCGATGAACAACGGGTAGCTGCTTTGCTTGAACGGGTTTCTAACAAACCCTACCATCAAGTATTCATTACCCATACCGAAGAGGACCGGGTGCGTGCCTTGCTCGGCAACAAAGCGGATGTTGATTATATTAAGTTGTAATTTTGGATGGGACATTAAGGTGATTTCATACATCGTTGCGCATGAGGGCTTTGAATTGACCTATATTTGCACAACAGAATAGAAAATTTACTATGCCAAGAGTGTTGATTACTGGAGCTGCCGGATTTTTGGGCTCTCATCTATCGGATCGGTTTATTCGTGAGGGATATCGGGTTGTGGGGATGGACAACCTCATTACGGGTGATTTACGCAACATTGCGCACTTGATGAAACAGGAGGAATTCGAGTTCTACCACCATGATGTGAGCAAGTTTGTGCATGTTGCCGGACCGATTGATGAAATCCTGCATTTCGCCTCGCCAGCGAGTCCAATCGATTATCTAAAAATACCGATTCAAACCTTGAAGGTTGGCTCATTGGGCACCCATAATCTGTTGGGACTTGCCCGGGAGAAAAAGGCACGTATTTTGGTAGCTTCCACATCAGAAATTTATGGTGATCCGTTGGTACACCCTCAAAATGAGTCGTACTGGGGCAACGTGAACCCAGTGGGTCCACGTGGGGTCTACGACGAGGCTAAGCGCTTTCAAGAGGCCATCACCATGGCCTACCACACCTACCACGGCCTGGAAACACGCATCGTGCGCATTTTCAACACCTATGGTCCGCGCATGCGCCTCAACGACGGACGGGCCCTTCCGGCTTTTATCGGGCAAGCCCTCCGCGGTGAAGACATCACCGTTTTTGGCGATGGATCACAAACCCGTTCTTTTTGTTATGTGGATGACCTGGTGGAGGGGATTTTCCGCCTGCTCAAAAGCGACTATGCAGGCCCGGTGAACATCGGTAATCCAGTAGAAATTACCATTCGGGATTTCGCAGAAGAGATCATTGGTCTCACCGGAACTTCTCAGAAAATTGTGTACAAGCCTCTTCCCGCTGATGATCCGAAGCAAAGGAAACCCGACATCAGCCTGGCAAAAAGGTTATTGAACTGGGAGCCGAAGGTGGATCGGGCCGATGGACTGCGAATCACCTACGATTATTTCCGGTCGCTTCCGGAAGAGGAACTTTACAAGGAGGCACATGGACGAACATTCGAACGAAAGTGATTTAGCGGATGGGTTCGGGGCAATAGAACCCAACCCCACCGAATACTCGGGATCTACCGACTACTCTGGTCTTCCTCGTGTAAAACGGCCTTGGCCGCCGCCGGGCTACAAAGCCGCTTCCGAATTACCCCGCCTGTGGTATGCCGTTTGTACCCGCCCCCGTTTTGAGAAAAAAACCCGTGTATTCCTGGAGCGAGAAGAAATCCCCAATTGGCTGCCTCTTCAACGCAGTCAGCGGCAATGGAGCGACCGCAAAAAAATGGTCGATGCCCCGGTATTTAACTCCTATATTTTTGTTCACATTACAGAAAATGAGTTTTACAAAACCCTCAATACCTACGGTGTAAGTCGATTCGTCTACTACAACGGAAAGCCGGCAGTAGTGCCCGACCGGGATATCGACTTTTTAAGACGGGTATTTGATGAGGGCTATATGATAGAGGCACGACCCATTTCCTTTCAACTCGGTATGCGGGTTCGGATTACGCGGGGTGCTTTTGCAGGCCGCGAAGGTATTTTGGTGGCGGAGGGCAATAGACAGCGTTTCAGGGTAGATTTGAAGCAGATTGGACAGTCGATCTTGTTCGACTTTACCCCAGATGCGTTGGAACCTATTGAGGCCGGGCTGGATGAGTCCATCAACAACAGCTCTACCGAATAACTTTTGCCAGGGTTCAACAGGCATCATGTGCCATTCGATGGCCTCTCTTTTTCAACCCTCGAAATTTCATGTGGTTTTGGGTGGGTTTGGCTATATTTGCACCCCGATTGGTGTTATGCGATTCAAGGGCCCTTAGCTCAGTCGGTTAGAGCGTCTGACTCATAATCAGGTGGTCGTAGGTTCGAGCCCTACAGGGCCCACGTGAGATCAAAAAGCTGCTGCGATTCGTGGCGGCTTTTTTTATGGATGGTATGTCTGGCGCACTGTGTACCTGAGGCTCTTGCATCCCAAGATACCCCCAAATTTGGGAGGTCAAATATGCTGGATTACATTTCGTTCATCAAATCATCAGTTCCCATGGGATACGTTCTCCGTTCTAAAACCCTGCGACTGGGATACGTTCTCCGTTCTAAAACCCAATTAGGATTCTGAATCCTGTGTTACGACGCCTGAGGCTGTCGAATGATATAAATCCATCGATTCCTATCGCCTGGAAGGGTGTAAGAATGCTGTAACCTAGTTCAAGGTGCCTAAGTCGATCGGTCATGAGCCCGGACACAAAAACTTCCTCCCCCAATCCGATTCGATTCAGCGCTTCAATGCGATTCAGCAGCATTCTACCGGTGCTGAACCGCATGAATGCTGTTGCCCATGGGCCTGTCGTGCTGTTGGCATAGATGTCCAAATCGCGGAAACGGTTGTCGCCCCGGTTCTGCACACGCGATAATAGCCCATTAAAATGCCTGAAATCAATGAGCTGCGCCGGTCTTCGGAGAAATACTCCACCGTCGATTTGTAGCCTAAAGTTTCGTCCTCCTGCTAAGTTAGGCGACCAGCGCATACCTGAATAGACTTCTGCAAAGCGCTTTCCGTAATAAGAACCCAACGGACTATCGACAGGCCAACCGGCAATAATACGGCCACTCCTAATGCCGGCCAAAAATTCGGGAAAGCCTGATGATTCCCATCGGGTTCGACCATTGTAGCGCGACAAGCGCGTGCCTGGCATCCACAGTACCCCCACATCCAACAACAGTGCGTCGTGTGCGGTGAAATTCGTTTCCCCGGGACGTTCTTGATTATTTGGGTGATTGGGGGCGAGCCCTCCTCGGATCAGGTAGTTGGGTAATCGATCGAGGTTTTCCAAGGCAGATCTTCGGTGCCAAGCGCTGCTGATGTTCCACTTCCAATCTGCGGAGGCACGAAAGCTGGCACGCACTTCAAAAGCTGTTAGGTCATAGAGATTCAGTAAATTTTGTCCGTCGAATAACGTCCTCGTGAGGTTTGTGGAGGGCGAAACCGGCTCAACGCTGTTGTATTGCGCTACCCTTCGTCCACCTGATATCATGACCTGGTGCCCGCCGAAGTTATGGCTATGGCTTGCATAAAACAATAATCGATCTCTTCCGAAGGAATACCGCAAATCGACTCGTGTGGTGTGCTCGTTTTCCGGTTTGCGTTTATCGCTGTAGGATATAGAGGATTTCAGCACCCAACCTTCTACCGTATTGAAAATGTCGCCTCTACGAAGTCCGCTCACCAAGCCGCGCAAGGCCCATTCCTGAGAGTATTGTCCGTCTTCGGTTCGCTTCCCTATCCGGTAGTCGTGTCCTGTTAACACTTGATGCCAACGAAAACGGGGCAATTCTTTCAGGCTATCACGTTGCCATTTGTCATATTGTATTTCGTAGAGCGAATCCGCCACTTTGTAGGCCGTAACTTCTTCGGCCTCGAGAGGCAGCATTCTCAACTGAGTCCACAAAGAATCTGGGCTCCTCGATGCATTGCTGTCGATTTTGTAGGTGTAGTCGCGCCCCGTTATGCCCGCCTCCTCTGAATCGACTGAACCTATGTGCGCCGTGTCGTTCATTTGTTGGATCATTTTCCTGACCGCTCTTTGTGTTTGCCGATTGGCCTTTACCCCTTCTGTTTCATCCGTATCAGCTGTTCTGTTGTGCGTTGTCCGGCTGGTGTCGGTATTGTTTCTCCTTATGTTGGTTTTGCTTCTGCTGTTTTGGCTCCCTTCTGTTCCACGATTCGAATTGGGGGCACCCGCGCCGACTGATCCCGACTTTCCACTTTTTACCCGCACAGCATTGGTGTTGCCCGAAGCCAACTTTTCATCCCCATTGCGCATATGGGATCCCGCTGAACGCTGAAAAATTAAGGTATCTACTTGCAAGCGATATTGTCTCAGCGATGTAACATAGCGCATATCGCCTGAAACACCTAAAAATGTGGCCTTCAGTTTGATTTCCTGGGTAGATGGCATCCACCAGCCCTGCACGGGCTGATACTGTTGGTTGACCGAATAGCTGATGCCATTGTCGTCGGTAAAGCTCAGGTTGATTGCGTAGATTCCCATGTGGGGCTCACGGAGGTAGAGATCGCCTTTGAAGAGGAAGGGTAGCTTTGAACGGGGTTCAACCTCGATTCGGTGTATGGCTTGCTCCCCTTGCCGACTCTCTCCTCGGTATCGAAAACGGTAGTGTGTAAATGAATTGGGTGCTAACGGCGATATGATTTCCCCGTTTCGGGGCCTATATAAATTGAATTGGGAGTATCTTATTTGGTTTTCAGTTCCGGGTGGTAGGCTCGAGCGCATGGAGCGTACCTGCTCGGTGAATGTTGCTGGTGCCTTGTAGCGTAGGTCGCTCATCGACTCCAACACATAAGACGTTCCTACCTTAAAATTCTCCTTTTCGATCGCCTTGCGCATCAGATATGGAGCTGAACGTATTTGGAAGGTGCCCTTCACATAACTCTGAGCGGTGTAGGACTGAAGTGCCTGGATGTGAAGGGGTGCATTACGCACAGCACGCCGCATGAGTGCATAGGCCGGATCTTCTGCGCCTGCCTTTACTTTCACCTCTTGTAGATTAAAAACTTGGGGCGCTAATACAAATTTGGTTTGAAGACCCGCTCGCCCTATGCTTATGGATGCGATTTTTGGCTCATAGCCCAGGTAGTGGATCTGTACACGATACGAACCCGTGTCGAGATCCACTTCGAATCGCCCTTGTTCGTTGCTCATGGTGCCCACAGCCCCGGGCGTTATTTGTAGGCTCGCGAATGCCAATGGCTTACCGGCAGCATCTGTGATTTGTCCGCTCAATCGCCCTTTTCCCGCTGATGGGGTTTGATGGCGATAGGCCGCCTCTTTCGGTTGGATTGATTGAGCCGGTTGGGTTGCCTGTGCCGGTTGGGTTGCCTGTGCCTGCTGGGTTGCCTGTGCCTGTTGGGTTGCCTGTGCCGGTTGGGTTGCCTGTGCCTGCTGGGTTGCCTGTGCCTGCTGGGTTGCCTGTGCCTGCTGGGTTGATTGAGAATAAGACCGATATGGATAAGTAGATATTTCTATTATCAATATAATATATGTAAAAATGTATAGCCATTCTTTTTTGATCGTTTTTCGGGCCGAATGGCTTTTAAATAGCGGTTGAAGCACAGGGTGGAATATGATGTGGGGGTGGCAATCAACAAATATCGGTGCTTTGATGGAACGAGGATTCATCTTATCCTTGTGTTCGCTTATGACAAGATGTTCATCAAAGTCATGGCATTCGCTAAATTTGCAGGGAACGTTAAGGACAAAGGATTGGACAAAGAAATAAAGAAATAGGGTTGGCGTAAAAATGAATGAGCATGAACCTGCGATCGATTCTTTATTTCTTCTCCTTTAACGCACTGATGATGACACACCTTCATGCTCAGTCAACAGAAACCTACCCGAAGCCCCTACCATTCGGTTGTGTTCGTCCGATCGGCTGGTTGCAACAACAAATGCAACGTGATCTCGATCAACTGGTGGGGCGCCTCCCCGAACGTGTTCCTGATTTGTTTGCGGAGGACATCTACCACAGCGAACGCCTGCACCGCCATAGCCGTTCACGTAATTTGGGCAACCTCAAAGAGGGCGATGTTGATGGGGAAGAGCAGTACAAATGGTGGAACAGCGAAACGCAGTCGAATTCCTGGGATGCCATCATCAGACATGCACACCTTTTGGATGAGAAAGCAACCTTAGAGCGGGTGCGGGTCTATGTGGATGGGAAATTGAAGAGTCAGGACCCCGACGGCTACTTAGGTATTTATACCCCCGATACCCGATACGATTTTCACAGCGAAAACGGCGAGTTATGGGCCAAAACAACGCTCTGGCGAGGTCTTCTGGCGCATTATGAAGCCACTTCTGATGAGCAGGTGCTGAACAGGGTGATCGAAGCGGTTGATAACATGATGTTGAACTACCCCATGCATGCTTCCAGTCCGTTCAGCAGTGGAAATGGATTTAATGCCGGGGTATCGCACGGACTCACCTGCACAGATGTGCTCGATCGCCTGCACTTGCTCACGGGCGACACACGCTATCCGGCCTATGCGGCCTTTCTCTATGATGATTACTCATCGACCCACCAATCGGAGTGTGATGCGCAATTGCCCAATATTCTGAAGGTCAATTACCGGCACCGTTCTCATGGTGTGCATACCTATGAGCAGCTCAGGCCCTTGTTGGTGGCCCGATATGCCCGTCCGGACAGACCCGAACTCGCCGAAGCACTGACAGTCTACACCGAGCGCATTCGTTCTTCGCTTACCCCCTCAGGCGGGCCCATTGGTGATGAATGGATCGGTGGACGTACGCCTGATGCCACTGAAACCGGCTACGAATATTGTTCCATCCACGAACTGGTCGATTCCTACGGGTTGTTGCTTCAAAAATCGGGCGACCCGCATTGGGCTGATGCCTTAGAGCATGTCTTTTTCAATGCAGCACAGGGGGCTCGGCATCCGCAGCACTCAGCTATTGCCTATTTAAAGACCGATAATTCATACGCAATGACGGGAACGCGGAACGGATTTGAAGAGTCCGATCGCAAACAAACACGCTACAAATATTCGGCAGTGCACCAGGATGTGGCTGTATGCTGTGCACCCAACGCGGGGCGTATCGCCCCCAGCTACACAGCGAATGCCTGGATGCGTACGGGCCGCGACACCCTCACGGCTTACCTTTTAGGGCCCACGCATCTGCAAACAGAAATAAACGGAACCTCCGTCCACATTCGAAACGAAAGTAAATACCCTTTCGACCCGCTCCTTCTTCGGCTTAAAGTGACTGCGGAAAAACCGGTCGCATTTAGCCTACGCGTTCGAATTCCCGATTGGGCCACCGGCGTTCAGTCTCCATCAACCTACACCAAAAGTGACGGATTCATGACCTTTCACAAGAATTGGGCGGGAGCGGACGAGGTTGTGATTCGCTTCGAAGCGGAACCCAAGGTTCTCTCGGATGATAAGGGTGATGCCTACTTCCAATACGGTGCGCTCTTGTATGCACTCCCGATTGAGGGACGCGAAATTCTCGGCAAGGAATACCCGGGGGGGTGCTTTGATCGAATGTATGAGCCGTTGGAGGCTATTTCTGCCACAGATTCGGCGCCCTGGCTTTATTTAGGGGGTCAACCCAGGCTCGAGCGGGGTGGACTCAGCGTGCGACTCAGGCGAAAAGGAACGGAGATTGACGCGTATGAACTATTGGTTCCTATGGGCCGCACCATCTTGCGCCAGCTTACATTCCCGCGGCTGTAGTCGCAATGCCCCTACTTTAATACCAGGCTGCAAAACATGGGGTGGCTTCTGGGGATGCGGAAGGAGGGCAATTGGCGTGCGTATAGTCCGTATACTGCCTGAAGATACGTTTTTGTGCATCGAAAATGATCGGGCCAAGCGTTGTTGGATAGATAAAACGCCATTTCGAAGCTGCTTTGGGGATCTGCATAATCCTGTTTCGAGCCCAGGCCTCCTCGCTCATGAGTGGACACCATGTTTGGATCATTTCCACTATGGTGGACTGTAGCATCGGCATTGTGGGACAGCAATTCCGGAGTAATGAATACTCCATCCGCGAAACTCAGCCGACTTCCGGGCTGGTAGGTGGTGGCATCCACAGAAAAACCCAGCCAACCCGACAAATCGGTGAGTATCGCTAAAACCAGTTCTGCTGTAGTTCCAACGCCCATGAGGGCCTCCATTCGATCCACCAGCCAATCGAACAAATCGGGCTGCGGATCGTGATCGTGTACGGCTTGAGCGAGTATCTCGGCTATGAGGCCCGATCCAAGCAGTTGTTCTGCCGTTCCATACCCGCCCCTGCCGTAGGGCAGGAGTTGCATCTCCGACACCCTTTGCAGATCGGAATCGGGCCTGTGATACACCTCTGCCTCCATCAGCGCCATGGGGTGCAACATAGCCGGTGTTATGCGTGACTTCTTGCTTCGTATGCCGTGAAGCATATAAGAATAGGCCCCCAATTCGCGCGTGAAAAACCGAGCCACTATAGCATGCTCACCATAAGGTGTGCAGCGCAACACCAGAATACGGGTTTTGGTGAGCATCCTTGACCTGATCTTTTATCGGATCACCACCACTTTCGAAGCGTAGGTGTCTTCACCCAGATCGGTAGAAGAATACACCAAGTATACCCCTGACGGCACCAAGTCACCATCGAGTGTTCGTTGGTTCCAGCTGATTTGTCCGCCGTCCGCACGTGTTTGGTAGAGAAGCGAGCCCCGAATGTCGGTAATCTTGATCCAGGCGTCTGTAGGAAGTCCACGCACCGACACAAAGCCTTCAAAACCTGGCTCTACCGGATTGGGGAAAACCTTTACATTGTTGTGCACTTGCCCGCCCTCGGTGGCTGTTGAACGATAGGAGATGAGTCCTTGGTCGGTTCCCACGAAAACCTCCCCTGTTGAAGGATGGATGGAGATCGACAAAATAACATTTGACAGTATTGGACTGTTTTGGGTGGTGAAATGGTGGATCTGACGCGTGCCATCGGGCGAAAAACACCACAATCCGTTGGTGGTGCCGAACCACTTGCGGTCTGCCCCATCAACAGCCAATGCGGTGATGACCTCATTTCCCAAAAGGAAGCCAACAAATTGCTCTTGCTGTATTTTGATGCGTTGGGCATCGAATGTGGTGCGAAACACAGCGTTTGGATTGTAGAAGAGGGCTGGACCCTCGTTGGTGCCAATCCAAAAAGTGCCGCTCCGATCCGAAACCATTGCATTCACCCCGGCACTGGGTAGACCCCCTTGACCTGGTGCTGCGAGTACGGATACAAAGCTTGGTCCATTGGCCTCGAGTACGATAAGTCCACCCGCCCGCATCCTGATCCACTTATTGCCCGATACATCCACCCGGATTTCGCGAACTTCATTGGCCGTTCCGAGTGAGTAGCTTTCCCAAGTTCCGTTTCGTCGGCGCACCGAAACGGGCCGTCCGGCGCCGTAGTTTGTGACCCATAAATTACCTTGTTCATCGAAATCCATCCCCCCGATTCGGACAGAACCTACTCCATTGCTGCCCACACTACCTGATATATATTGTAGGGTGGAATTGGATGGATTGTAGGCCATCTGAAAGCGTCCGTCGATCAATTCGATCAGTCCGGCTCCCCAAGTGGCCAAAAACATACGGTTGCTTTGGAAAGGGTCGTAAATGGCCTGCATGACATCCACCAATGGAAAATCGCCTGAGATAAGCGAATCGGGTAGGCCGGGGATGTTGTATCGACTGAGGCGCGACCATTTCTCTTGGGCAAAGACCAGGCAACCGTCGCTGTTGTAGCGAGGTTCGAGCGTGGTCTTTACCCCTCCTGTGGCGACTAAAACGCCGGCATCTTGGGCGGAAATTTGCAGGGCATTGTCGCTGAATGGACCCTCGGGTAGTATGCGCTGACCAAATCCTTCAAAAAAGCGAAATAAACCGCCGCCTTTATCGGCCATCCATAGATTAGCCCCCGAACGAATGGCCATCACAGGGCGCACAATATCGTCGTTGGCGAAGGTGAATGTTCGTTGTTGCCAATCTGCACTCAGACTGTGGACCCTAAACACATTGGTAATCTGGAGTTGCCCATTGCGTGATTCGAGCCCTGTATTGGCAAAGCCAGTATCGAGCCTGATGGCGGACCACACACCATTGTTGAAGCGCATCAGTGAGTCACCCAAAATGGTGGCTACACTTCCAGCAAAATAGGCCACATGCTTCAGTGCCTGGCCGCGCAGGGTAGGCTCGAACTGCCAAGCGTTGAAATTGGACAGGTTGGGCTCATTGAGGGAGGCTACCAGGAGCCCGCTGTCGGTGGCGGCGTAGAACGATTCACCATCGTCGGTCAACCCATATACGGGCAGCTTGCTTCCGCCCGGCCCCACCACGAATGTATTGCGTATTTCTTCGCGTTCAAGATCCAACTCCACGATTCCAAAGCTGCAACTGAGGTAGGCAAAACGCCCACGCAGATGGATGTTGTTGATGTTTTTGAGACCGATAATTTGGTTGCTGCGAAAGATATCGTCGATTAGACGGTATTGACCATCCCGAAACAGATCGATCCGTCCGGATGCATAGCCAATCAACATGGTCTTGTATTCTTCGCTGTAGCGCATGCTCAGAATGTTCTGATCGTTCATGCCGTCGATGCGCGACCGAATTTGAATCGATTGGTCGTCGAGATCATAGAGGAACAGCCCGTGCTCGGTGCCGCACCAAACCGCTTCTGAAGTCACTTCAAGGCAAGTAGCCGAACTGTAGGGTAAATGCGTCCGCCATTGTCCGACCGGAACCTGAGCCATGGCGGACGGAAGAAAATGGATAAACCAAAGCGTGCATAAAAGCAAAAGCCAGCGTCTTCTGATGATTGAAATGGGTCCAATTTCGTTGATGTACATCATGAAAGAACGTCCTTTTCTGTGTGGATATTGTGTACCTTTGACCGAGTGAACGGTCAACCCGAGAGTTTTTAGGAATGAGCGACGGACTACACCACGAGTGCGGCATTGCCTTGCTTCGGTTGCGCAAGCCATTGTCATTTTTTCGGGAAAAATACGGAAACCCCTTCTATGGTTGGAATAAACTCTATCTTTTGATGGAGAAGCAGCACAACCGCGGACAGGACGGGGCGGGGGTTGCCAGCATTAAGCTTCATATGCGTCCGGGGCAGCGCTACATCAGCCGGGCCCGCAGCGTTTCGGCTCAGCCCATCCGCGAAATTTTTGACCGAATCTATGCGAATTTAGATGAGGTGAGGCGACAGGATCCAGCCCTTCCCAATGATTTAGAGGCGTTGAAATCTCGTCTCCCCTATTTCGGTGAATTGTTGTTGGGCCATCTGCGCTATGGTACACATGGCAAAAACAGCATTGAGACCTGTCACCCTTTTCTCCGCCAAAGCAACTGGCGAGCCCGGAACCTCGTGGTGGCGGGTAACTTCAACATGACCAACACCCCCGAGTTGTTTGGTCGACTTGTGGACCTGGGGCAACACCCCAAGGAGCGGGCCGATACGGTGACGGTCATGGAGAACATCGGTCATTTTTTAGATTTGGAGCATGAGGAGCTGGGGCGGCAATTCACAACAGAATCCGAAGACGCGCTCTGGGTGCAGTCGCAAATTGAGTCGGCGCTCGACTTGTCCAAGGTACTCTCCAAGGCTTCGCGGCATTGGGATGGGGGCTATGCGATGGCGGGTATGCTGGGGCACGGAGCCTCTTTTGTGTTACGTGATCCCGCGGGTATTCGTCCGGCATATTTCTATGCCAATGATGAGGTCGTGGCAGTGGCCTCCGAACGACCTCCGTTGTTCACCGCCTTTGGTGCACAGCCAAGCGATGTACAAGAAGTGCCTCCTGGTCATGCCCTCATCATCAATCCGGATGGCGGTTATGTACTGCATCGAATCCATGCCTCGGAAGAGGTAGAACGTCGATCATGTAGTTTTGAACGTATTTATTTTTCCAGGGGCAACGACCCCGACATCTATGCCGAGCGCAAAAAACTGGGGGCTTTGCTGGTGCCTCGGATTTTGGAGCACATCCAGCACGATTTCAGAAATACTGTTTTCAGTTACATCCCCAACACCGCAGAGGTGGCTTTCTATGGGATGATGGAAGAGTTGAACCGGCATCTGCAAGCAGATACCCTTAGGTTGTTGCAGGAGCGGGGCGCAGAAGCGAGCGAAGAAGAACGCACGGAGTGGGTGGGCCGCCGCGTACGCATGGAGAAAGTAGCCATTAAAGACGCCAAACTCCGTACGTTCATCACCGACGGACAGCAACGCGATGACCTGGTGGCGCATGTCTATGACACCACGCTTGGCATCATTCAAGCAGGGATCGACACTCTGGTGGTGGTAGACGATTCTATTGTTCGGGGCACAACCCTGCGGCAAAGCATCATTCGTACGCTGGCGCGACTGCAGCCCAAACGGATCGTGATCGTGAGCTCGGCCCCCCAAATTCGATATCCTGATTGCTACGGCATAGATATGAGTCGACTGGGCGAATTCATCGCCTTTCAGGCTGCTGTTTCGTTGTTGAAGGCAAGAAACCAATCCGCCTTATTGGAAGAAATCCATCAGCTGTGCAAAGAAAGTTTGTCGCAGCCCAACTTGCCCGCGATGAACGAAGTTTTGCGTGTTTATGAAGGCCTGAGCCGCGAGGAGCTCGAAGCTGAAATCGCTCGACTCATCACGCCTGTTGGATGTGACATACCGGTGGATGTCATCTACCAAGACCTTGCCGATCTGCACAAGGCTTGTCCGGCGCACCGGGGCGATTGGTATTTCAGCGGTCATTACCCCACACCGGGTGGGCATCGCGTGGCCAATCGCGCGTTCCTTCAATACATGAGTGGGGCCAACGGCCGTCCCTACTGATTGATTTGATTTCGACAGATTCTCATCTAAGTCAGCGGCCGAACGGGCTGCATAAAATCCTCATTTTTTACACTTTTGTAACGATTTTATGCCATTGATGAAAAGCTGAAGCCTGATTTTTTAAAAGAAATTTACCTGTAAAATGAATATAGGTAATCTGATCGATAAAATTCGGGAGAAGCGGGGGATGAGCAAAGCCGAGCTGGCTCGGCGACTGGAGGTGTCTCGGCCGACCATCGATCGGATCATTCATGGGGGTAAATGTGACCTTCAGTTGCTGCTCCGAATAGAAGAGATTCTCGACTATCCCTTCACAAAAGATACCTCCAAGATGAGCGAGGCTGATCTACAATATACATCCAATTTGGTTTTTGAGCCCCAAAATATGGATTCCACTTATGGCGAACTGATTAAGGAACGGCAAAAGAGAATCTTTTACCAGAAACGCTGCTACGAAATGGCTGATGAGATAGAAATTTACAAAAAACGATTGAAAAAGGACCTGAATCATCAGGGATAGGTTGTTGGGGCCGTGTAGTTCCCTTATTATTGCAGGCATGAATGTGAATTGGAAAAGTCTTGTACATATTGCTGGCAAGCATGGTCTTTTTCGGGTATTGTCGACCTCCCGCTCGGGCTACTTCATGGAATCGCTCAATGAACCCGGCAAACGGTTGTTTTTTTCGGCATCAACACGGGTTGCATCGTTGGGTGACATCATGCTGTTGACAAAATCGGGCGAAACTTCCTTGTCGGAGACCTACGAAAAGATGTGGGGAGATGCTTATTCGCCCGACCCCATCGATCCGCATCAAGCCAATGAAGAGGAGATCCGGTCGTTGTTTGCTCGGGTGGTGCCCGACTACGACGAGGCGCGGGTTTACCTCAGTGATATGCGCAAAATGCTGAGATGGTATGAATGGCTCCGACCATTGATGGCAGAGGGCAGCACAGAAACTTTGGGATAGGGCCAAAGATTGTTTCGAACTATTTCAAATACTACTTTATCGAAACAACGCGCGTATCAAATGCAATCGAATATCTTTTTTTTGGAGTCCGATCGCGCGTCACATAATGCATGAGCCAAGATGGAAAAATGACCAGCTTTTTATCTTGTGGATAGATAGTCATACTATCGGAGGTATATGCATTCCAATTCTCGATGAGTTCTGGCACGTTTTTTAGACGAGAAATGGGAGACGGACTTAAAATTTTTAAACCACCACATTCATCAGGATCGGCGTTCATTTGTGTATCGCTCAGATATAAACTTGCTGAAAAGAAGGACTCGGGATGCATATGCGGGGCATCAACATGCAGATTGTTGCCCACATTCGACCAAAAATGCGAAATCTCGAGTTGATAAGATCTTTTGTATCCCAATTCATAAAATACCTGATTGAATTTTCGGGTGACTTCATCTTTCATCTGCTCTATGGCAGGCGACGCTACATTCAGGCTCTCTTCGCGGCTTTGGTTGTTTCGTTTCACTCTAGATTCCCCCTCATCACAAAGCTTCCGTAATGCCTCACTATCGACTTGAATTGTTTCGACTGCCACAAATGAAGAAAATGCAAATTGTATCATAATGCTAAAATTTCATCACCATTTACGCTGATCATTCTGGTCGATCGACACCATACTTGTCGGAGAATTTCCGGTACAGTTCCTTCTGTTTGTCGCCTAGACTCATGCGTCGGCCATCGACGAAGGCATGGCTTAATTTGTTCCCCATCAATTCGAACGCGTCGCCCTCAGACACAAATAAGGTGGCGGATTTACCCACTTCCAAGCTGCCATAACGTGCGTCGACTCCCGTAATGCGTGCAGCATCGAGGGTGAGTGCGCGAACAGCCTCCTCATAGGGTAGGCCGTATCCGATGGCTTGCCCGGCTTGAAAAACCTGTACCCTTTGTTCCCACGCGCCATCGAGCGATAAGCTAAATGAAATGCCTGTGGAGTCGAGGAGGTAGGGAAGGCGGTAGCGTGCATCGACACGATCGCCGGCACGATTGGGAAGTGACTGCGTTCGGCCCAATACCACCATCACCCCGCGCGATTTCAACTCACCCAGGACCTCATCGGCCTCGGCTGCGCCCACCAAAACGGGCTTGATGCCGTAAGAGGCGAAAAAATTAAGGGCTGAGAGCATCCCCCGCGCCTCATCGACCCGAACGTATAAACGTGATTGTCCGTTAAAAAGAGGGCGCATCGATTCCAAAACGAGGTTGACATCGACTGATGAGGCTGCATCGCTGCCTTTTCGTACGTCCACGGGCTTGCGTGAGCGCGCGTAGGCGCGGGCGTCGTCGAACAATTGTGTGATCCGCT
The DNA here is from genome assembly GCA_005799065.1 of Bacteroidota bacterium. Classification (GTDB taxonomy): domain Bacteria; phylum Bacteroidota; class Bacteroidia; order UBA7662; family UBA7662; genus F1-60-MAGs140. Next base: position 7,144 of record SYHW01000015.1, on the reverse strand, counting down.
CTAGGGTTTGTTGGGTCGACTTCATCTGCTCTTCGGCGGGAGGTGCCCAAGGCGCATCATATACCCTGAGTGAAGGCCAGTTGACGTAGATCCCTTCATCGGCGGCCACCGCCGCATCCTCCCAATTCCAGGCATCCATTTGAACCACACTGGATCTGCCACTCACCAATCCCCCTTGTGGAGCAATTTGCTGGAGTAATACGCCCGTATTGCGCACGGTGGGAATCACTCGAGAGTCTGTATTATAGGCAATGAGCGCCCTAACATGGGGGTTGATGGCCCCTGTTTCGGCGTCATCGCGTGTTGCCCGAACTGCATCAATTTCGTTGAGGCCGAGAATGCTGTTGAATGCAAAAAATCCTGGGTATACGTGCGAACCTGATGCATCGATGATATCGGCTTGGGATGGGTCGAGCCGTATTTCAGCACCTGAACCGACATATTGAATGACACCATCGGAGAACCCGATTATTCCGGGGGATAAAACACCGCCGTTTCCCAGGTGCAAAGTGGCCCCCGTGATCCAAACAGCGCGCTTTTGTGGGGGGCCTGGGCTTGGAACAGATTCTTGGGCCGTGGCAGGGCGAACCTGGGACAGAAATCCGATAACAGCCAGCCAAAGGATGTACGGGGCTTTGATAATTGATAAATGAGGCACATTCATGGCGTTAAATCGTAGATGGGGTACGCTAAATCGTGGGGGATGTACGTTAAATCGTGAAGGGAGTACGCTAAATAGGAGATGGGGTGCAAGAACGGCAATATGCAGTGGTGAAAATACAGTAATTATGATTTTACCGCTCCAGATCCGTGCTCAGTTTGTAGCGCATGATGCGCCCGTTACCGGTATCAGCCACATAAACAACCCTGCGAAAGTAGGCCACCCCGTTGGGTGAACGGAACTGAAATGGCCCCGAGCCGCCACCGCCAAAGGATGCAATGATTTGCTTGGTGAGTCCACTCGCAGGGGGCGGGTTAACGCCCTCAAAACCCAGACGGGTAAACTGATATAATGAATCGCGCTCCCGGTCAACTATAAAAATATAACCTGTCTCATCAGGTGCCACGCAAACATCGGATGGGTGACCAAAGCGAAAGCTCTGATACAAAAATCGTGAAGCCCGACTGGTATCGAAGTTCAAAAGCGTGCCATTTTCAAAGTAACTGATGCCGTTCTCTGAACTTTCACTTTGGCGGATCCAAAGGGCCTTGTATTCGGCTGCAGGTGCCGATTGAAGCATGATGAAGTCCATAGAGTTGCTCATTCCGAACACCAACTGGGGCGGTGCCAAAAAACTGGCGAGGCCCGACAAGTTCAATCCCGAGCGCAGGCTCGACAGGGTTGGGTTTAGGTTGCGCATCGCTCCATTTTGGCTGCCGTCGGGACGATAAACCAATAGGGCATTATCCGGAAGGGCTAATGAGGTGAGTATGTTGGTGGGGCCGCGGCGTGCCAGGTAAAAGCCGTTGTCGTGCGTGCTGGCAATACCGGTGAATTCAACCTGCTCATCGAATAGCCCCCGAAAAGCGGTATTGCTTCGAGAATTATCATTGAACGGGTGAATTAGGGTATCGATATAGGTATACGAGTTGGTTCCCGTTCCTTGAAGCACATAAACCGCCGGTAAATTATAGGTCTCGCCCTGTACTTCCACATCCACCCTACCCAGTACATAGGTTCGCAGGCGGCGATCTTGGGTCATTTTGCTGGCACCCTTAATCGGAATAAACTGTTGACGATCGCCCTTCAGGTCCAGTACCCACAAGCCCTGCGTGGCTGCGCCCGAATCGACCACGTACACCAATTCATCATAGCCCACAAAAACATCCAACGGTCGCTCGAAACCCGACCAAACCGGTAGAATCGGGACATAGCCTACTACACCTCCGGTCAAACTTGGGTCGATGGCGCCTTGTTTGAGTACATCTTTCACCGTTTCGTCGTCGCGACTACCAAAAAGGAAATCGCATCCCGCATTTAAAAACAACAAGGATACCAGTAAAACAGTGGATTTTATAGATTTCATTGCAGGGCTATACCTAAGGTAAAACGATGAACACTTCCCAAACGGGTTTTGTTGTTGAAGCCGTAGTCGAGCCGAAGTGCACCAAATCGTCGGGGCAATACAAATCCAACGCCAAATGATGGCAAGAGTGCCTCATCAACACCCAATTCATAGCCCATCCGTGCAAACAACAGCTTTTTATAGGCATATTCCCCTCCTAATCCTAATGTTTCGCGGTTGTCGGTCGGGTGATTAAGCTGAACAGCAGCCCGGATTCGGTGACTTTCCTGATTCAAGACATCGAATGCGAGTCCTACCCGGAAAAGAGCGGGTACGGATATTTCCTCAAACTCGGTAAGGGTATCTCGCCCCGACAACCGCAGGCGTTGCAAACTGCCGTCTGGACGAACATTAACCCCAAAATTGGATACACAAACGGCTAATGTGGCATTTCTTAGGCCAATTTGATAGGCAAATCCAAAATCCGTCAGGAGGTTTTGGGTAACCACGCCCGCCAGATTCTCCCGTGCCCATTTGGCTGAGATCCCGAAAGAGAACATATCGGTGAGGGACTGGGCATAGGTGAGCCCGACCAAACTGCTGTTGGCGGTGAAGGTTTCGCCCGTACCAAATGGCTGAAACTCAGTCGTTACAGGCATTTCACCGCTGTTGAGTCCCACCACACTCAAACCGAGGGCGCCTCCCCCTGAAAATCGGCGTACGGCACTGAGGTAGCTTATACCTATGTCGGCCCAATATTGGGTTTGCCCCATCTGAATATGATACCTTTGGGTGTCGAGTAATGCTAAACCAGCCGGATTCCAATAGACAGCAGACACATCATTCACCAAGGCCACAAAATTCCCAGATAATCCGGCTGATCGGGCATCGGGTCCAATTTTGAGGAATTGCATGCCTGTCGTTCCGGCGCGCGTTGCGCCAAAAGCCGGAAGTACTTGCGCACGGACCGAATTAAATTGGACCAGCGTCAGCAGGCATAACAAAACTATATAAACCCGAAGCATTATTTACTTATATAAACCCGTAGCATTATTTTCTGAAATGAGGCGCAAAATAAGTAATCCCCTTGTTCATTTCGTTCATTGACATTCGTTCAGTGCAGGCAATGGCTTAATTTCTGAAACTCATCGCGTGGGGGATTCCCCTCATATAAAACCCGATATACGGTCTCGGCAATGGGTAATGAGCACCTTTTTATTCGGTTGATTTCATGGATGCAGCGCACCGCATAATATCCCTCAGCTACCATATTCATTTCAAGTTGTGCAGATCGTACGGAATAACCTTTGCCGAGCATCGTGCCGAATGTGCGGTTTCGGCTGTACTGACTGTAAGCCGTCACCAGTAGGTCGCCCAAATAGGCCGATCCCTTGATATCGCGCCGCACCGGGTAGATGCTCCTTAAAAACTGTTTCAGTTCAATAATGGCATTGCTCACCAGCACCGCCATGAAATTGTCGCCATACCCCAATCCATGAGCGATTCCACCCGCCACTGCATAAATATTTTTCATGATGGCGGCATATTCCGTGCCTTCTGTGTCTTCACTCACCGATGCGTGGATGTAGCGATTTCGCAGGGCTGAAGCCAAAAGTTCGGCGCGAACAGGGTCACGACCCGAGATCGTCAGGTAACTCAACTTCTCTTGTGCCACCTCCTCAGCATGACAAGGACCGCCAATCAGCAAAAATTGATCTTCGGGCAGATCAAAATGCCGGAGTAAATACTGTCCGATCAATAAATTCTCGTCGGGAATCATCCCTTTTACCGCAGAAATCACTATTTTATCGTGGAATGCCTCACGGGCCAGAGGGGATAAGGCCGCTTTCAGGAAAGCAGAAGGTACGGCAATCACCACATGTGTTGCGCCTTTCACACACGCGATCAGGTCGGTGCTGATGGCCGAAGACTTCATCCGAACCGTTGCAGCCGGGAGGTACCGGGGATTGTGGTGATACTTTCGGATAAACTGAACCGTTTCTGTATTGCGCATCCACCAGCGTACATCAACCCGATTATCGAGCAGGATTTTGACCAAAGCGGTGGCCCAACTGCCGCCACCCAAAACCGCAATTCGAGGCGCCACTCCGGCCATTCGGGGCGCCACTCCGGCCATACGAGTTGAAGTGTTCGTATTACTTTTGGGTTGACTCATTCCTCAACAAACAACTGATCGCGCTCAACGCGCGTAACTTTCTGTCCGTCTTCGAGCGATTTAGACAATGCAGTGAAGGGTGCTGTTACCACTTCTTCACCCAATTTGATGCCCGACAGTATTTGGATATACTGATCGTCTTGGATTCCTGTTTTCACCTGAACGGCCTTTACAGTTCCTTTTTGGTACACAAAAACAACCTCACGCATATCCGACTTTTTTTCATCGCCCGATTGACCACCATCCTTTTCTTCTTCCCCTTCAGCATCCCCAAAACGCTTTTTAACCTTCCCGTCTACTCCGAACATACGCGTGGTGACTGAAGTGATGGGCACTGATAATACACTATCGACTCTATTGGTGAGGATTTCTACTGATGAGCTCATGCCCGGGCGCAAAGGCGGACGACCACCCACCAATAGATCAGAATAAGAATCATTCACCAGCCTAATGCGTACTTCGAAGTTTGTGGCTTGGTCGCCCGATGCCCCCATAGCCAATCCTGACTTACTAGAATGCGCCACCTCTCTGACCCATCCACTGAAAATCCTGCCTGGATAGGCATCAACTTCCACACGTACACTATCACCCTTCTTAATGCGAACTACGTCTCCCTCGCTCACTTCCACCAGGGCCTCCATTTTCCCAAGGTCGGCGATTCGAATCATTTCTGTGCCCGTCATTTGCATGGTGCCTACCACGCGTTCACCCACCGCCACCGAAAGACGGGTCACTATTCCATCGATGGGGGAATACATATTGGTGCGTTGAAGCTGTTCGCGTGCTTCTTTTTGTCCGGCAGCCGCACTTCCAACGGCGTATCCTGCTGCGAGAAGTGTTTGACGCGCCGCCTCTAAATCCTCTAGAAATGCATCATGGGTAGCCTTTGAGTTTTGGAATTCCGCCTCAGAAATGACTCGATCCTGATACAATTTGCGGTTGCGTTCATACGCCGGTTGTATATTGACTTGATAAGTCGCTTTGAGTTGATTGAGGCGTGCCTTCGATGTGGCCTCTTGGGCTTTTGCACTGTTCAGGGCTGCTTCGCTTCGGTCTAATCCAGCCACCACCAACTCGGGGTTGATTCGCGCCAGCAGTTGCCCCTTCCGCACGGAGTCGCCCTCGGCAACCAGCAGTTCGATCACCTCCCCTGAAATTTCAGACGACAACTTAACCTCCGTTTCGGGCTGTATTTTTCCGTTCGCCAACACGGTCTCTACAAGCGTCCGAACCTGTGCGGCTTCAACGGACACCTTTTCAGGCTCGGTTTTGCCGATCCAACCCATGGTGCGCGCCAGAAACATAGCCAACAATAAGATCCCAGCCACCAGCAATATGCGGTAAAGGGGTTTCATGCGTTTCCAAAATTGCATAGGGCGTTATTTATTCTAAAATGATGGGGCGTCCGAGGTAAAAATCGATGACTTTGGCGCGGAAGAGCATTTCATAACGCGCCTGCTCAAGGTTCACCTCCGCAATCTGCAATCGGTTCTTGATGGTGGTGAATTCTACCGGATTGATTAGACCTTGTTCTTGTCGCCGCTCACTAAAACTATAATTCTCGCGTTGAGCTTCCACATTGCGTCGGTTGGCTTCGACGCGAGCCAATGCGGCCCGATATTCTGTGATGGCCCGCGTTACATCAGAAAATAGCTGGTTGCGTGCGGTTTGGGTTTGCAAGCGTGCCTGTGTCGCAGATTGTGTCGCCCTCCTGATTTGCGTCTCGACTTGGGCACCATTGGCGATCGGAATAGAGAGGGAGAGACCAAAACCATACCCCAGGTTATCACCCCATTGGTTGAAACGCGGGACGAGCTCTGTAGGGTAGTTCAATACTGGCCGAACGACCAATTGTGTTGGGTCATTTTCTAGGTACCCCACGGGTGCTGTTCCCGTAATGACTGGTGGTTGATCGGTCAAAAAGCGCCGATTGGTACTGGAATAAACCGTACTCATGTTGGCAAAGCCGCGCAAGCTCGGATACCTTGCCGCCCGCGCTGCAGATAAGCCATACAAGGCTTGCTTTTCGCGCAATTGTGCCGCCTTGAGTTCAGGCATACGTTGTTCAGCCTGCGCGTACAATGCTTGAATGCCGATTTCCAATGGTGCTTGCAGATCAAATTTTGTGGCTTGTTTGATCCGAAATGAACTGGGGTCGGACAACTGCAATTGGAGTGCAAGGTTCACTAGTGCATTGATGGTGTTGTTTCGGGCATTCACCAAACCCAACTCCTCGCTGGACTCCTGCGCCCTGATGTTCAGTAGATTATCGATGCTCAAAGCTCCGGCATCGACTAATTTTTGTATTCGTTCGCGTTGCGCACGGGTCATTTCTAGTTGTTGAACAGCCGATTCTTCCAGCTTTTCAGCCAAAAGCGCCTGCAAATACAAATTGGCGATGCTGAGGGCAATGTTGTTCTTGGTGCTGTTTAAATCCTCTTTGCTGGCTTCGAAGGCCATTTCCTGTGACTTAATACCCTGCCTGAGTTGACCACCCCCATAAAGTAGGGCTCCACTCTGTAAACTCAACTGATTGGATTCGATGGTTTGTTCATCAAAGGTATTGGTGAACGGGTCAATCACGCGTCCGTTGTTGAGGCTCAGTGAACTTCCAGCATTGGCGGTGGGATAGCGACTTAGTTGAAGTTGACGAAGTTCATTTCTGTTGTTGGTGACTTGAATAGCCGCTTGCCGTATGCTCAGGTTGCTGTCGAGCGCATGTTTGATGCAACGCTCTAAAGTCCAACCTCCTTCATTGTACGCATTCCGACTCGTTTGGGCTCTGATGTAGGGTATGAAAACTAAAATATACACCCATATCAATCCTAAAGTTCTTCGAAGTATAATCTGTTCGAATTTGAATGTGTCGGCGATGATCTTCACAAGTTCCGATTAATGGACTATTGGATAATAAACTTACAAAAATAGGCGGAATTTACCCATTATCGGCCTCAGCCGCCTC
>SYHW01000003.1 GCA_005799065.1 Bacteroidota bacterium | reverse complement strand
GCCTGGTAGTGATCGAAATAGCATGGCCGGCCGGGCGACATAATCGCGTCGTGACCGGCGCGCGCGGCAGCGATGCCCCCTTCAGTACCCCGCCAGCTCATTACAGTCGCATCCGGAGCGAGGCCACCCTCCAGGATCTCATCCCATCCGATCAATTTTCGCCCTTTCCCACCTAAAAACCGCTCAATCCGGCGGATGAAATAACTTTGTAGCTCATGGGCATCGGCCAAACCCTCTTCCTTCATGCGACTTTGGCAATCCGCACAGGCCTCCCAGCGCTTTTTAGGGCACTCATCCCCTCCGATGTGTACCCAAGGACCCGGAAAAAGCGACACCACCTCGGTCAGAACCGTTTCCAAGAAGCGGAAAACGGTGTCTTTTCCAGCGCAAAACACATCATCAAACACGCCCCAGTGGGTGGCGGGTTCAAACGGACCACCCGTGCAAGACAACTCAGGATAAGCCGCTAGCGCAGCCAGGGCATGACCGGGCATCTCAATTTCGGGCACTACCACGATGTGTCGTTCCGACGCATAGCGTACCACTTCTTGTATGTCGCTCCGCTTGTAGTAACCCCCATAGAGTAAACCATCAAAGCGCATCGGGCTCACCGGCCTTCCCACTACAGTTTCTCTGCGCCAAGCCCCCACAGCTGTGAGCTGGGGTAAGGCCGGTACCTCCAACCTCCATCCTTGGTCTTCCGTGAGGTGCCAATGAAAGCGATTCATTTTGTAGCGCGCCAATAGATCGAGGTAACGCTTGATTTCGTCGACTGTAAAAAAATGCCGACACACATCGAGGTGCATGCCTCGCCAGCTGAAACGCGGACGGTCTATGATTTGGAAGGCCGGAAGCTGTCCGTCGGGGTGCTGCTCAAGGATTTGCTGCAGACTAACAAAAGCGTAATACATGCCCGCTGGGTCTCCAGCCACAATCGACAAACGACCGTTTATAGCCTCCATACGGTAGGCTTCGGCCCCCAATTGCGTGCTCATCGATAGATGAATCGGGTGCGCTGGCCTCAGCCATTGAGATTTCGTGGAGCATTTTTGTAGCTTCCAAAGGCTACGCAGGCTTTGTCGCCATACACCCGCAAGAGAATCCGAACCAGGATCGACACCCTCAACCACCACGGGTGAATGCGGGCTCAGCCGCAACACCACGCCAGATTTAGTATGCCATTTCAGTTGTTCAGGTTGGGGGATGATCGAAACGCCGGTTTGCACAGCCGAAGCGGTTTTCGCTTGGGCCCCAACCCAAACCGGAAGGCATAAAAAGAGAAAAATAAACCACCCGGCGGCCCGCACGATCAATCTAAGTTTTGGGCCTTTAAAAGCGAAGGAACGCGCCAGGCATACCAAGCTAGGTAGGCAAATGCCGCCACGGCCATCCAATAAGAGGAATGGATGCCGACCAGGTCGGCCAGCTTTCCTTGTAGGGGAGGAAGTATGCCCCCACCCAAGATCATCATCACCAGAAAAGCAGAGCCCTGTGCGGCATAGCGCCCCAATCCCCAAATGGCCAGGGTAAAAATGGAAGGCCACATAATGCTGCAGGCCAGTCCGCCGGCCAAAAATGCATAAATGGCTACCGTGCCGGTGCTCAGCATGCCCACCAGCATGGCCGACACCCCAAATAGAGCGAAGACCATCAGATTTCGGGCGGGTTGATCGCCCGCATATAGCGTGGCACCCAGGTGAACCAATAAACAAGCTGCATAGGCATACAGGGGCTGCATATCCTTGCCCGCGATCAGGTTAATCCCCAGAACAACACCAAAAGCCAGCCAGGGCACCAGTACAGTAGCGAGCATCTTCGCTTGTCCTTTCAGATTAAAAACGCTTAGCGAACCCGTCCAGCGCCCAATCATCAGGCTACCCCAATACATAGAAATATACGGCGCTATCTCACTGGCCTGTAGGGCGCCAAATTTGGGGTCCTTCAATAATTCCGACAAATTACTCACGATCGACACCTCTACCCCTACATAGGTAAAAATAGCGAGCATGCCCAAAACGAGATGCGGATACTGAATGGCGCCCCAGCCTTCGGGCTCAATCCGACTCTGGTTGCGGGCATTGAAAAGAAAGCCAACCACCGTGGCCAAGGCCCCAACCAGCAGCACCATTCTGAGCCACTCAACCTGACTTTCATCGACCAGCGCAGCAGGCGATAGGTAGGAATGAAAAATGAATCCAAACCATACAAACAGCAAAAGGGTCATGAAGAGCAATTGTCGCCACGCTTTCGGTGCGCGTTCAATGGATTCACGCGAAACACCCGATGGCACTTGTTTAGAGAAGTAAAATAGGGCAGCTGCGGCCAAAAAGAGCGCCCCAACACCCGCGTAGAGGGTCACTACCTTTCCCAAGGGCAGGCTCTGGATTTGCTCATCGGTCATGCTGTGGGCACTGCCAAACAAGGCAAAAGCCACAACAAGTGGGCCTATAGCCGTACCGAACGAATTAACTCCTCCGCCCAGATTCACCCGATCCGCCCCCTTGCGGGGATCGCCCAATAAAATCGCAAAGGGATTCGCTGCGGTTTGTTGCAAGGAAAAGCCAAGTCCCACCACAAACAACCCGCCCAGCATTGCCGCGTAGGATTTGGCTTCCACCGCCAGAATCATGACCAACGCCCCAAAGGCAGAAAAAAGCAGTCCATAGACAATGCTCCTTTTATACCCCCAATGCGTCACAGGGTCAAAACCCCGCCACATACCAAAGCCAAATAGTCCAAGCGCCCCAACATAATAGGCGGTGTAGAATGCAAAATCGATCAGCTGCGATTGAAATTGGTCGAGCTGAAAAAAATGCTTGCAAAACGGAATAAACACACTGTTTCCGGCGGCAATGAATCCCCAGAAAAAGAAAACGACAACCAAGGTAGTGAGGGCACCGCCATAGCTTTGTTCGGGATGCGAAGAATTAGTGTCCAGGTGCGCGGAGGAAGGTAGGTTGATGGCTGCTGGCATGGTATTTTTTGGTGTGCAATATGCAGTTTTTTTCGACTTTACACCAATAATTGGTTGTAAAAGTGCGATCTCCGCGCTTAAACACTAATATTGCAGAATTGGACAAAAATATGCTACATTCTACAAGGCCGACGAACTTCTTTTTTCTCGATTCGAAAAATCACTTCCCGCCTCTGAGCAGGGTTTTGATTATGGGTGCACTTTTCTGCATAATCCCCTTGCTTGGGCACACACAAGGCTTTGTCTATGCCCGACTTCAGGGCCAGCCATTGATGAATACGGCAGGATGGTCACTCATCGGTGCCGCAGGCATAGGAGACACCAACGGGGACGTCGATACATTCAGCAATGAGATGATCTTGGTTCCTCCCACCAACAACAACAGCGGAGCAGTCTTCTACAACCAGCCCCTCGATTTAAGTCTGTGCACCCGGTGGAGTGCCCGCTTCGATTTTCGCATGTGGGAAGGAACCGCTGCGGATGGAATCGCATTTTGCTTTTTAGACATCCCACCAGCAGGATTTGTTTCGGGTGGCGGTGTGGGCATCCCCACCAATGGCAACGGCCTCAAAGTGGTTTTTGATACATGGGATAATGGCTGCGGAGCAAATCCAGAGGTTCAGATTTACAGCGGTCCGGGCTACAACGAGTGCATCGCCGGTATTGTGAAGGTCAACAACACCAATGGCAACCTCAGCTTTATGCGCTCCAACAACTACCACGCGGTGCAAGTCGATTATGATAGCGGCTTCGTGAGTGTTATGATTGATAGTGTCGTTTGGTTGAGTGGCGTTTATGCACCCGCCAACTATGTGGGCTACCTCGGATTCACATCCAGCACAGGTGGTGCGACCGATCGGCATTCGATTCGTGATGTGGTGATTTATACCGAGGGAACCTCCTTGTTGGGATTTCAATCGATCGACACCACCCGTCGACTGCCCATCATAGAGGCGGAATGCTACAGCGATAGCCTTTGGGTGCGAACACGCGGCAAGTTTCGTTGCACCTCTGTCGATTCCACAGGATCCGATCTGCGTTTATATTCTCCAGCCGGAGTTCCTATACCTATCTACAGGGTAAGGTCCTTTTGTACCGATGGAAGGAGCGACTCCTTGTTAATTGTACTCGCTACCCAGTTGGTGCAATCGGGCAACCATCATTTGGTGGTTCGAAACGGATTGGATGGGAACCCCATTTTGGGCGATTGCAACTCCCGAATTGATGACTTCGATTCACTCACCATACGTGTTGTTAATTGTTATGTTTATTCCCGGCCTGTAAACATGCTGAATGTGAGTGTTACCCCCAATAACCAGGGCTTGAACCTCATTTGGGAAAGTCCACCCGGCATAGATCCTGATTTTTTTCGGGGCTACCGCCTGCAACGAAACGATCGTCCTGAAGGAAGGCAGTGGCGCGACATGGCCTTCATTACACAACTGTCCGACACGCTATACTACACAGAAGAGCCTAACCCCACCCAGGACAGCCGCGATTTCAGGCTGATCTTACAGGTCTATTACAACCCCGATTGCGCCCCGGGCGATTCGATTGGCTCAATATTTTTGACTGATCCCAGTGGTTTTCTGGCCGATGCCACCCTTTTCGATGGTCGACTTTCATGGCTTCCCTACTCAGAGGCGTGGGCAAGCCCGCGCTATGAACTGTGGATGAGTCGCCCCGATGCTGGGCCAGATTCTCAGAGGGTGGCCACCACTACAGACACCTTCTTGGATTTTTCGAAGCCACGCGAATTGGGCAGATTTCGGTTGCATGTGCATACAATCAATGATCAGGACGGAAGGTACGCCCGAAGCAATTACCTTGAATTTTCTATTGATGAATTAGAACTTGAGGTGTATAACGTAGTGACACCGAATGGCGATGGGGTCAACGATGCCTTTTACATTCGCTACATAGAGGCCTATCCCCAGGCGCGTGTTCGGCTTTTTAATCGATGGGGACAATCCGTTTATGATCGAGTGGCCTACGCCAACGACTACCAACCAGCAGACCTTGAAGCCGGTAGTTATGTATATGTAATCGAGGTCCCCGGAAAGACCCCCCTTCAAGGAATTCTAAGAGTTCAGCGTTAAGTCTAATGACATACAACTCCAGGAAAAACGTTTACTTCCGGATCCAAACGCGTTGAGCAGCGGTGCCGCTACTCCCCCGCATCATGAGGTGGTAAACCGCGGGGGGTAAACCACCCAAATCCAAGTCGGTGGTGCCGCTACTAAAATCAACTGCATCGATCTCCTGGATTAAACGACCCAAGTTATCGAAAACCTGTAAGGAAACAGGTCTTGCATCAGGCAACCCCTGCAACCTAAATTGACCCTCTGAAGGATTAGGGAAGGCAATAAATGAGGGTCGGCGGGATAAATCTTTGACGGAGGTGGTGTTGCGGAATACCCTAAACCGTGTTGAATCTGTTTCTAAGGTGTTCTTTTCCAGTCCATTGTTTACAGCCACACGCGGTCCATCCAGATAAACCAAACTGTCCGTGGTCCGGCTGAAGAATAAGCGGACAGCAGATCGCCAAGATCCCGAACGGGGAATTTCTTGGGCGAAGTTATTCATGGTAAACAAAACCATCCCATCGGCGCCCACCTGAAACTGATGGGCCGGCATACCCCCCAGCAAAAGGCTCATGGCAGAAGTAAAGCGCAAACCGTGCACCTGAAACTGCATGGCCACCAGTCCCGCATCGTTGTTGCGCATACTGATGTCGATGAAATTTTGAACCGTATCAAGTTCATCAATGCGCACCTGAACAATTTGAGCTGGGTTATTGAGCCCTAGGGGGAAATTACAACTTCCGCTGCTGCCATTGAGTTGCAGGCAATTGCCCAACTGTACCAGATCCCAAACATCAATTAAACTGTCGCCGGTCGCATCCTTGCAAGCACTAAAATGAAGCGTATCCTGAAGCAATCCTCCAGAATACAAGCCATAATCCACAGCGTTCCTGACCGTGTCGGCATTCAAATCACCAATCATCGCCCGTCCGCCACATACACCCTCACAATCCCTTAATGCATTTCCATAAGCCACACCGGCACAATCGCGGTATGGGGCACAAGCCGTATCCCGTGTGAATTGTTTGCCCTGGGCATTGGTGTAAATATTCAGGCATACCTGCGCCCAGTTGTTCGCATAATTGGTCTCATAGCGTCCCAAAGCATCAGGAGATTGATCCCAATTCACCTTCATGGCCAGGATATAATCGCCATCAGGCACATCTGTAATGTCGATCCACTGGCATTCTAAACTTCGGCTGTAGATGTCGCCACATCCAGCACTGATCCCCATATTGCTGCATCCGTATTTCGCCATACCCGGAGGGCAATCCAAATCCATCACACAAAAGCCGTTCTTAAATCCAATGGGAATACGAGTGCCTTGAGCGGTGGGTTCCGGGTAAAGAACGTATTCCGCATAACCCTCATAGTGGGTGTGGTTGTGGCAGTTTACCGTATTAAACTGACCGGGGTGGGTAGAGGGACTGCCAATGAAATAGTCGCTCTGACCGATATTTCTGATATCCGTGGTAAATCGAATGATGGTTCTGGTGCCAAAACCCGTGAGGCATTTCTCCTGAACCCTACACGTCGTACTGTTAACTGTTGAGCGTTGAAGTGAAGTCTCGAAAACCCCTTGCGCAATGGTCAAATCTGGGCCTGGGGGGCACATCGGGTCATTGTTGTAGTAGCAAGGACCGAAAACGGTGGCCAGCGGGCTGTAATTACAGGCATTCGAGTCAGGACAACCCGCTATGGCGCCAATGAACGAGATGTTAAATGGTATAGGACCAGGGGCATTGGCTCCTCCAATACGGATCAGGTACGTAATGGCAGTGTCCATAAAAGCCTGAACCCTTGCCCTTTGCCCACACAAGGAATTGGTATCATTATATAGAATGGTTCCTGTATTGTCCATTACCAGCTGAGGGATGCTGCAATTATTATAGACCCAAATGCGGGTATCCCAACCCGTTGGTGCCCCACACGTGCTGATGCTGTAGGCACCCAGACTATCGGGTTTGAAGCTAAACCAGCTATTGCGTACAGGGGCGACGTGACTACCAGTGTCTACCACCAAGGCTTGTTGACAGGATTGACTGCTGCCGCAGTTCACTGTTTTGGTTTCGTAGCGTCCAAATTGTCCGCCGCTTGCCTGAACAAGCCCGTTCACCAACAACTGATATGAGCCATTGCCGTGCGCGCAACAAATTCCATCACCATAACTATCGACTATAGTGAAATACACACAGGTGCCCGCTGGCACACAAACGGAGTCGCGGTTCACCTGTCCGCCCACCACAGTGTCCCTTTGCATCAATGTATCACCCATCTGGTTTTGAAGGATCCATGAAATTTCACCTGGATAATTATCAGGGGTGAGGACCACCGTAATACGTGTTTGTCCGGTTGGGCAATTTTGAGCACCCGCCGAAAGCGACGTAAATAGAACGAGCAATATAGCCGCGATTGGTGTAAAGGGTCTGATCATAAAGTTAAAAATTGAGGAGTCCAAACCTCAAATATAGATCTTTTTTCAAGGAGCTCATCCCAGGCAGGGTAAATTGGGTTCACAAATGATGCTATTTTTGTCGCTTATGACTCGCCTCAACGATTGGAAAAAGAAATGGAGTACCCGCTATCGATTGGTGGTACTCGACGATGGGTCATTTGAGGAACAGGCATCGGTGAGCCTGTCTCGTCTCAATTTGTTTATCATTCTCAGCACAGCCATTATCGGTTTTGCGCTCCTGATCACCTCCCTTGTTGTATTCACGCCTTTGCGGGAGTACATCCCAGGCTATGCCGACACAGGACAACGTCTCAGGATGCTGCGACTTTTAGAAACTGTCGATTCCCTAGAGCAGTCCATGGCTGGCGCTGAAGCGCGTTGGATGGGCTTTTCACAGGTTGTGGAGGGTCGGATGCCTGCCGATACACTGAGCAGTCAGACGCGTTCAGACACGGTTCTGATGTCTCAAGCGGCCAACGTCTTCGCGCGGAGTACGGCAGATTCTCTGCTGCGCAAGTGGATTGAGCAAGATTTCACGGATGCCCGTTTGTCGGATGTGAGTGGGCAAATTCGTTTTTTCGGACAAAGCCTGTTCGAACCCGTCAATGGCCGAGTGCACCGGCCATTTAGCCCGGCCAATCCATCTGCTGGACTCGAAATCGCGGTGGTTGGTGAACAAGCGGTTCATTCGATGCTCGACGGACGAATTGTATTTCAAGGATATTCCCTATCTGACCTTTATGTTGTTATCGTTCAGCATCCGGGCAATGCCATCAGCTGTTACCGTAAGTTGCGCAAAATTTTGAGGCGTACGGGCGAATCAGTGAAGGCAGGAGATGTTCTCGGTTTAGCAGGCAGGACAGAAAGTAACAATAATCAAGCTGGTGAGACCCAAACAATCTCCGTGCAATTGTGGCAAGACGGCAGCGCCCTCAATCCGGCATCCTTTTTAAATTATTGACATTTTTTTTCTAATTTTCCACCCTACCTTGTGGCTACGCTCTGCAATTCCGCTTAGCCATTTCGCTCATTTGATCAATCATTTCCATTTTTTTCCTCGAATCCTCGCTTTCCTATCCTGAATCCTGCAAATATTCAAATTAGATCAATGATTAACCCCATAAAAAACATTGTTCAAGCCGGGCAAAACTTAAATTTATTGGTCGAAGGCTCAACGATCCAGGGCGATTTACACGCCAAAGGCGACGTCCGCATAGACGGTGAACTTAGAGGCAATATTCATTCTACCGGGCGTGTGGCATTGGGTCCCAAGAGCAAGGTTACAGGAAATGTGATCTGTCAGTATGCAGATGTGGGTGGTCTCATTCAAGGTAATGTAGAGGCTGCTGAATCGTTGACGCTGCGTGCACATTGCCGCATCAATGGTGATATTAAAACCGCTCGACTCGTGGTGGAGGAAGGTGCGCAATTCTCTGGTGGATGCAGCATGCAGCCTGCCGGTGTAGAAAAATTGCGAACGGTACGCGAGGCTTAGTCTCCGATTCACCACCAACTGTAGCACGTTTTCGGGCAATGGAGTCAAACAATAAGCCAGAAAAGGATGCTCACCAATCCGCTCAAGTATGGGCAAAGTACTCCAGTCTTAGTCTTCAATGGGCAGTTGTCTTTTTAATTGCCGCCTGGTCGGGTTCCACTGTTGATGACTGGCTTCAAACAAAAAGGCCCTATTTTGCTGCACTCGCCACCATTTTGGCGGTCATATGGGTCATGAGGTCGCTGGTTCATTCTTTAAGCGATCAAACACAAACTTCCCATAAGCGTCCCGAAAGGGAAGAATACAGTACACAATCGAGACAGGGCTTTTGGCATTCTGATCGAATATTTTGGATCACATTCATTCTCATTGCATGCACCACTGTTTTGGGAATCGAAGTTTCCAGCCATTTCTTCACCGCAATCGATCGAGCCATTTTTTATCCAATTTTCTTGGCAGAGGCTCTGCCCGTAGCTTCAATGTTCATTACGCTCTATCCCATTCGACAGCATTGGCCGGATTTTTTTAACCGATCTAAGGTTTTGATTTCTTTGGTGTTCATCGGATTTCACTTTTTGTACAGCCTTCTGATCCTGATCGTGTTGCTGTTGAAAAAGGGAAGTTTAACGCCCGATTATGCCATTCCTTTCCTTGTGTTTTTTTTCGCTTTCCTTTGTGTGCTTTTCGTTGGTATTTTTTCTATCTTGCGCCCGATTTCGAAAATCACCTAAATGCCCGCAGCACTAAAAACAAACGCATTTTTGCCTGTTAGCCAATTATCGGCTTCAAGATTTGCGTTCATTTTTACTTTTGTTTTTTGTACGCTCCTGTTCTTTTCAGGGAAATCATGGGCCTCAGATCAATCGAACGCAGAAGACTCATCAAAGACGGGCGCTGAAGAATTCGATGCCATCAGCACCATCCTGCACCACGTCCTGGATAACCATGACTGGCATCTATTCGACTCAAAAGACCAGGACGGAACACTTCATCCCGTTTCGATTCCCCTGCCGATTATTTTATTGAGTGAAGGGCAGTTGGATGTTTTCATGTCCAGTGCCTTTGAACATGGACACGCCACCGTTCAAAGAGGCAGTCGAGCGTACGAAATCGACAACCACGGCCACATTACCGAGTCAAACGGTCATTCCGTCCTGGACTTTTCCATCACCAAGAACGTGGCTTCTATGCTCATAGCCGTCTTGCTCCTCCTGATCATTTTTACCAGGGGTGCCAAGTCCTACGATGCATCCTCCGGGAGGCCACAAGGCATCGCCAAAGTTGTTGAGCCACTGGTTCTGTTTGTAAGAGACGATATCGCCATCCCTAATATTGGAGATCAGTACAAGAAATACATGCCTTACTTGCTCACGGCCTTTTTTTTTATTTGGATCAATAATCTTTTGGGTTTGATTCCTACCGGCGCAAACTTCACAGGGAACATAAGTGTAACGGCTACATTAGCGTTTTTCACACTGCTGATAACCAATTTCAGCGGCACCAAAACGTATTGGGGTCACGTATTCACCCCGCATGTGCCATTGTGGCTTTATCCTATAATGATTCCTGTTGAAATGGTGGGTGTCGTGGCCAAGCCTATTGCACTCATGATTCGTCTTTTTGCCAACATAACTGCAGGTCACATCATTATTCTTAGTTTGATTTCTCTGATTTTTGTGTTCAAAAGTTTGGCGATGGCACCTGTAGCGCTTGGCTTTGTTCTGTTCATTTCATGCATCGAATTACTGGTTGCCGCGCTTCAGGCGTATGTTTTTACGCTCCTCTCCGCCTTGTTTATTGGCCTTGCCTTGGAGCAACCAGCAACGGACGCTCATCATTAAATTTTATATCAAAAAAACTCAACTAAATTTTAAAAAATGACAACACTTCCTGGAATTGCTGCAATTGGAGCCGGTTTGGCCGTATTGGGTGCTGGTATCGGTATCGGACGTATTGGTGCATCTGCTCTTGAAGCCATCGCTCGTCAGCCTGAGGCAGCCGGTAAAATTCAAACAGTTATGATCATTGCCGCTGCCCTTGTTGAAGGTGCTGCACTTTTCGCAGTGGTTGTGTCTCTGTTGGTGGCTGGTTAATCCCCCGCTCTTACTTTGGTTTCGTTCTGGTCAATTGATGATCAGAATAACTTCCATTATTCAATATTCTCATGAAAGAACTCATACAACCCAATTTAGGTCTTGTCGTTTGGACGTCTTTGTCTTTTCTGATTTTGATGTTTGTTCTTCGTAAATATGCATGGAAGCCTATATTGGAAGCAGTAGAGGAGCGTGATCAAAAGATCGCACAAGCCCTTAAAGAAGCCGAAAATGCAAGGAAAGAGGTTGGAAGTCTATCAAGTGAGCGCGACAAACTTCTTGCTGACATAAAAGACGAACGCGATCAGATCCTCGCTGATGCCGCTAAAACGAGAGATTTCATCGTTTCTGAGGCTAAGCATAAGGCTACCGAAGAAGCGTCTCGTATTCTGGAGACAGCGCGTGAAGCCATTCACAATGAACGGATGGCAGCGGTCACTGAAGTGAGAAATATGGCCGCCAAGTTAGCCATAGACGTGGCTGAGAAAGTATTGGGTAACCATTTCGCTGATCAAGCCAAACAAGAGGAGTTTGTGCGCGCTGAGATGGACAAAATCAAACTCAATTAATTTCTCCATGGCTGATATCCGGGTTGCCCATCGATACGCTGCTTCATTAATGCGCTTGGCCACCGAGCAAAACAAGCTCGAAGCGGTCTATCGCGATATGGAGCATTTGGGTTTGGCCATCACAAACAGCAGAGAGTTGTTGGTTATGTTCCGCAGCCCGGTTACGCGACCCGAATCCAAGATTGGTGTGGTGGATGCCCTTTTCTCCGGGCAATCTGATCCACTGACCTCTGCTTTTGTACGGTTGGTCATCAAAAAGAGAAGAGAAAGTGTAATCCCCGGCATGGTGCAGAGCTTTTCACAAATGTATCGTGCCCAAAAAGGCATAGTTCGGGCACGTCTAGAAACAGCAGTTCAATGGCCTCAGGGTTTAGTATCAGACATTTCCGCCATAGTGGCTCAGCAAACGGGTAAGTCCGTCGAATTGTCAACCAGCATTAACCCAAGTCTAATGGCCGGTTTTGTGATCCAGGTTGAAGACCGGCGCTACGAACGATCCATTGCGCGTTCGCTTCAAGAAATCAAGCAGTTATTTTCAGACAATCCCCACATCAAAAAATATTAAGCCATGGCACAGATCAAGCCAGATGAGATTTCAGCGATTCTCAAAGAGCAATTATCAGGTTATAAATCAGCCACTGAGCTGGAGGAAGTAGGTACAGTAGTGCAGGTGGGCGATGGTATTGCCCGTTTGTACGGTCTTACTCGAGTGCAATCAGGCGAACTCGTGGAGTTCGACCAAGGTGTGCGCGGTGTTGTGCTAAACCTCGAAGAAGATAATGTGGGGGTGGTGCTCCTGGGCTCTGCCGAAGGCATTAAGGAAGGCGATACAGCCCGCAGAACAGGTCTGATCGCATCCATCAAAGTAGGAGAGGGCATGTTGGGTCGTGTGGTGAATACGCTCGGACAACCCATCGATGGTCGCGGTGCCATAGAGGGTGAGTTGTTCGAGATGCCCATCGAAAGAAAAGCACCCGGTGTTATTTTCCGGCAGCCTGTGCATGAGCCCATGCAAACCGGTATCAAGGCCATTGATGCTATGATTCCTGTGGGTCGCGGTCAGCGCGAGCTCATTATTGGCGACAGACAAACGGGCAAAACGGCGATTGCCATCGACACCATCATCAACCAGAAGGAATTCTATGATGCTGGAAAGCCTGTGTTTTGCATCTATGTTGCCGTCGGACAAAAAGCTTCGAATGTGGCGCAAATCGCCAAGATTTTGGAGGAAAAAGGAGCACTTGCCTACACAGTGATCGTAGCAGCCTTTGCTTCTGACCCTGCTCCACTCCAATTCTATGCTCCTATGGCTGGTGCGGCTGTTGGTGAGTATTTCCGCGATACGGGTCGCCCCGCACTCATTATTTATGATGATTTGTCGAAACAGGCGGTGGCCTACCGTGAGGTTTCGCTCTTATTGCGTCGCCCCCCAGGGCGTGAGGCTTATCCGGGCGATGTATTCTACCTGCACAGTCGCCTCCTCGAGCGTGCTTGCAAGCTCAACTACAACGACGACATCATCGCTGGCATGAACGATTTGCCTGCTTCACTCAAAGGGAGAACAAAAGGAGGAGGATCGCTCACGGCTCTTCCGATCCTTGAAACCCAGGCGGGTGACGTTTCGGCTTATATCCCCACCAATGTGATTTCGATTACGGATGGTCAAATTTTCTTGGAGTCTAACCTGTTTAACGCGGGTGTACGCCCAGCCATCAACGTGGGTATTTCGGTTTCGCGCGTAGGGGGCAACGCCCAAATCAAGTCCATGAAAAAAGTGGCCGGTACCCTCAAACTTGATCAGGCCCAGTACAGGGAGCTGGAGGCATTTGCAAAGTTTGGTTCCGATCTTGATGCGGCAACCAAAGCCGTTCTGGATAAGGGATCACGCAACGTAGAAATCTTGAAGCAGGCACAATATGCTCCATTCAAGGTTGAAGAGCAGATCGCCATACTTTATCTCGGCACCAAAGGCATCCTGATGGATGTGCCCATGAACCGGGTCAAGGAGTTTGAATCCAAATTCCTCGACCTCATGAGGGGCACACAGCAAGAAACCTTAGACGCGCTTAGGGCAGGGAAATACGATGATTCGCTGACAGCCGTACTTGAAAAGGTTGCGAAAGACTTGAAGTCACAGTTCATCGACAAATAAGCGACGGAATGCCCAATTTAAAAGAGGTTCGTGTTCGGATTGGTTCGGTAATCTCTACCCAACAGATTACCAAGGCCATGAAAATGGTGTCGGCCAGTAAGCTACGCCGTGCCCAAACGGCTATTCAGCAACTCCGGCCCTATACCCTAAAATTGTCTTCCGTCATCGATAACCTCAATGCCAGTTTGGAAGGTGAAATTGAACTTCCATTGGCCACAGTTCGCCCCGTGCAGCATCTGGCTGTCGTGGTGGTAACGAGCGATAAAGGACTTTGCGGTGGTTTCAACGCCAATCTCATCAAAACAGCGCGAAAAATCATTCAAAACTTCCAAGATCAAACAGCGGGTAAAGGTGTTTGCACGGTTATTCCCGTTGGAAAAAAGGGAATGGATTATTTTCGCAAATCAGGCCTGCGCATCGATGATCGATTTGTAGGACTGATGCACCATCCTTCCTTCGATCAATCCGCGGCCTTGGGTTCGGCCTTGATGAATGATTTTCTTGCAGGCACCTACGATTCGGTTCAGGTGGTTTACAGCGAATTCAAGAATCCTGTGGTTCAATACTACCGTACCCATACATTCCTTCCTATGGTTCAGAATGCTGAAAAATCGGGTGCAGACAAAATACGAACTGACTACATTTTGGAGCCAAATGCGGCCCAAATCATCGCTGAATTGATCCCGGCTTACCTCCGTCTGTCCCTCCACCGCGCTATTCTAGACACCAATGCGTCTGAGCATGGGGCGCGTATGACGTCGATGGATAAAGCCACTGAAAATGCGGGTGAATTGTTGAAAGGCTTGAAGCTTCAATACAACCGTGCACGTCAGGCCGCTATTACCACCGAGATCACGGAAATTGTGGGCGGTGCCGCTGCACTGGCTGGTTAAAACCCCCGAGGATTTATTCAAATACCCTTGCAAGTTCTTATTTAATGCCATTCCGTATGAAACAGCCCCATTTCATCCCTCAGAGTAATTCAGTATTGTTCATTGCAGCCATTAAGACCCTCGTTTGCACGCTATGTTTTGGTCTTGCTCTACAGCCCGTTGCCCTTGCGCAGTCTAAGCGAAGTAAGGCAAGTAAAACCCCCGAGTCTTCGAAATCCGCCGTCGACACGAGCAAGAGGAAGGAAAAGGGCATCGAAGATAAGATCAAAGCATGTCGGACGTTCGATGGACTCTTTACCCTTTACCAGGACACTACGGATGGGAAGTTGTTTTTGCTGGTGAAAGGCGATCAATTCGAGCGTGATTACATTTATTGGAGTTATGCGGAGAATGGTCCGGTTGGAGCGGGAATGAATCGTGGCTCGTTTCGCTATAATGAGTTGATTAGGTTGCGGAAGTACTATGATCGTATTGATTTTGAATGGGTCAACAACCGTTATTTTTTCGATCCAGCCAATCCATTAAGCAAAAGTGCCGAAGCCAATATCAGCCATTCGCTCCTCTTGTCGGAGAAGATTGTGGCGCGCGACGACAGTGCCCAGCGTTATTTAATTGAAGCGGGTAATATTTACATCGATGAAAAATTGGATCGGGTTCGTCCACCCCGCATGGATGGTATGCCTGCAGGGTTACTGGGCACACTCAATAAAGGGAAGTCGCGCGTTCTTTCGATCCGTAATTACCCACAGAATACCGATGTGGTGGTTGAATTGGTTTATGACAACTCAGGATCAACTTCAGCAGGCTCGGATGTGGCTGACGGACGGGCTGTCTCTGTACGGCTACAGCACACTTTTCTGGAGGCACCTTCCGGCGATTACAAGTCACGGCGCGATGACCCCCGCATTGGGTATTTCCACACCCAGTTCGATGACATGACCTCAACCGAAACGGTCAACTACCGCGATTTCATCAACCGTTGGCACTTGGTGAAAAGGAACCCCGAACAAAAAATCAGTGAGCCCATTAATCCCATCGTTTGGTGGATTGAGAACACCACTCCGCTAGAATATAGACCCATCATTCGGAAGGCTGCTCTTCAATGGAATTTAGCCTTTGAGCAGGCTGGGTTTAAGAATGCTCTCGAAATTAAGGAACAACCCGATACTGCCACTTGGGATGCCGGCGACCTGCGCTATAATGTACTCAGGTGGACATCCTCGCCATTTCCGCCCTTCGGGGGCTATGGTCCAAGTTTTGTTGATCCAAGAACCGGACAAATTCTAGGGGCCGACATCATGCTCGAACAAGTTTTTGTCTTGAACAGGCTGCGACAATCGGATCTCTTCGGTCAGTCCCTTGTGGATGGCTCCGAGCGCGATCACCAGTTTCATGATCATCACGATCGTTCTACACAGGGCAATTCGGCTGTATGCGATTTTGGCAGGTCGCTCCATCAGCAGATTTTGTTGGGCTGGCAAGCACTGGATGGCTTAGGGGGAAATGATGCGCGAAAGAAACAGTATCTGGAGGAATCACTTTATTATTTGGTCATGCACGAATTGGGTCATACCCTTGGTCTCAACCACAATATGCGCGCCAGCCAACTTCACGCTCCAGCAGATCTCCACAACGCGGAGCGCACGCGTTCCATTGGTTTGCTCGGGTCCGTTATGGATTATCCGGCTGTGAATCTGCATATCGATACCAATAAACAGGGGCAATACTTCACCACTCGACCGGGTCCCTATGATCTGTGGGCCATCGATTATGGCTACTCGATTGCATTAATCGATTCGTTGGACGAGTCAAAACGACTTAATGCAATAGCTGCAAAAAGTACAAGGCCTGAGTTGGCATTTGGCAACGATGCTGATGATATGCGTTCGCCTGGTAAAGGGATAGACCCACGGGTAAATGTAGGCGATTTGAGCTCAGATGCGATTCAAAATGCTGCTGATCGTTTGGCTCTGGTCAGACATTTAACCAATGGATTGTTGCTCAAACAACGTGAACCGAACGCCTCATACCAGAAATTGGTACAGTCTTATACTATTTTGGGAACAGAAATGGCTACAGCTGCATCGGTATTGAGCCGATATGTTGGCGGTGTTTATGTAGATCGTGCCTGGGTTGGTCAGGAGGGTGCTGGCCGCCCATTCAATCCTGTGCCGATTACAGACCAAAAAAGAGCCCTCGATATAATTTGTTCTCAGATTTTGGGTCCCTCAGCTTTTCAGCAAACCGATACATTGTTTGCCTATTTGCAAATTCAGCGTAGGGGTTTTAACTTCTTCTCGCAAACAGAGGATCCCAAAATTCATCAAAGGGTGTGGGCAATCCAAAAGGCGGCGTTGGATCATATCCTTCATCCAACAACCCTTCAGCGTCTGGAGGATAGTCGAACCTATGGAAGCGAATGGGGTGGTGCCGATGTTTTGGCCAGGTTAAGTAAGTCCATTTACCGAGATGAACCCTTTCGCCTCAGTACATTCCGGCAAAATCTTCAGATGGAATATCTAATGATGCTTGTTGATGTTGCCCGTCCTTCTGGCGTTGCTGGACGATTAGACGGCCCTCGTTACGGGCAATTGTCCCGAACCGCTGCATTATCTGAGCTTATTCGTCTTCGAAAAGACCTCACCCGTCAGAACGAGCAAGAGCCTTTGGCCTTGAAAGGTCATTTTGATGTGCTACGCTATCGGGTTGGTCGTGCATTGGATCCGGGTAACTAGTCGATTTTTTACTTTTTCTCAGTGGTTTTGAGGCTGATTGGTTGCGCCTCTGAAGTATATTTGCATCGCGTTTTACATCCGTTTTTCCTGAATAAATTTAACCCAAACGCATGAAACCGAAGAGGTATTTTTTCTCCATCAATCGTTCTATTGGGCTTTTGCTGATCGTTTTGTTTGTTGGATTCATTCCTTCAGCACTGAATGCTCAGCAATCGGGGCAGGAGTTGTTTGCCAATAATTGCGCTTCCTGCCACAAAATTGATCAACCTATGGTTGGTCCGGCATTGGGGGGTATCGATAAACGCCGTGATGAGGCCTGGTTGCTGAAGTGGATTCGCAACTCTGCAGCAGTGATTGCTTCCGGCGATCAATATGCGGTAGACTTATACAATCAATACAATAAAACGGCTATGCCGGCCTACGATTGGTCGGATGAAGAGATCAAATCCGTTCTGGCCTACATCAAAGAAGAAGAGAAAGCCCTAGCGAACAAACCAAAGGCTGCGGATGGTGGTGCAGGTGCTGCTGCTGCAAACGGGGGTGGTGGCACAACCCGTGGAGAATCTGCACTCATGATCTTAGCACTCATTGTATTCGGCGCTTTGTTGCTGTTTGCAGGGCGCTTGTTGTCCGCCCAATACAGACTTCGCGGAATTCGGTTGTTTAATTGGAATACGATCAATGCTGGCTTATTTATTGTGTTTTTGGTAGTGGGAATGGCCTTAGTGGCCGTGCAATTTGCCCGATTAATGCGCCATACACTTCCTGTGGCCGCCTCAGAACATGGAGTGGTATTGGATCAAATGCTGGCCATCACCTTTTGGATCACCTTTGTGGTTTTTGTCATCACACATATCCTGCTTTTCGTTTATCCTTGGATTTACAGAAGGAAGGGGTCCGAGAGTAAGGCGCTACACTATGCGCACAATGATCGATTGGAATTTGCCTGGACTGTGGTTCCGGCTATTGTACTGACCATATTGGTGCTCTATGGAACCAAGGTTTGGCGGGAGATCACCCAAAGTGAACCTGGTAAGGATGCGCACGAAATCGAGTTGTTCGCTTATCAGTTTGGCTGGCAAGCCAGGCTACCCGGTATAGATGGTGTGTTGGGAAGACATGACTACCGATTAATTGGTGCAACCAATTCTATGGGGATAGACCCTGAAAGTAAAGAAGGTCAGGATGATCTTCTGGTGCCTGAAGTATATTTGCCTGTAGGAGAGCCTGTTGTACTTCGATTGAGGGCCAGGGATGTGATTCACTCAGCATATCTGCCTCATTTCCGCGTTCAAATGAATGTAGTACCGGGTATGCCTACCCAATTTGTATTTACCCCAACCATCACGACTGAAGAGATGCGGGAAAAAATCAATAACTATAATTTCAGTTATGTTCTTGCCTGCAATAAGATTTGTGGTGCAGCGCATTTCAATATGCAGATGAAGTTCGTTGTGGTGACCCGTAAGGAATATGACCAGTGGCTGGCCAAACAACGAACCTATTTTAAAAAGCCTGAAACACAAACCGCTTCCATATTGTTACCCTAAAACAGTCAACTTCGTATCATGTCGCACAGCAACCCTTCTGCATCAACGGCCCACGGACACGACCACGGGCACGACCACGGTCACCACAAGGAAACCTTCATCACTAAGTACATCTTTTCGCAGGATCATAAAATGATTGGTAAGCAATATTTGCTTACGGGAATGTTTATGGCGGTAGTGGCAGCATTATTGTCGTTGCTTTTCCGTCTGCAATTGGGATGGCCCGAGGACACGTTCCCTTGGTTGGAGTCGATTTTAGGCGATTGGGCCAAGGGCGGTCGTTTGGACCCCAGTTTTTACCTCGCTTTGGTTACGATGCACGGCACAATTATGGTGTTTTTCGTGCTCACCGCTGGCTTAAGTGGCACATTCTCAAATCTCTTAATTCCGTTACAGATTGGCGCACGCGATATGGCATCGCCTTTTCTGAACATGTTGAGTTATTGGATCTTCTTCTTGTCGACCGTCATTATGCTGCTCTCGCTTTTCATTGAGAGCGGCCCCGCTGCTGCTGGATGGACGATCTATCCGCCTCTTTCCGCTTTGCCCCAAGCCATGCCAGGTTCAGGTTTAGGCATGACATTGTGGCTGATCAGCATGACTTTGTTTATCGCATCTTCTTTAATGGCCGCGCTGAACTACATCACTACGATACTCAACTTGCGCACGCCCGGCATGACCATGACCCGTATGCCACTGACGGTTTGGTCGTTTTTCACCACGGCTATTTTAGGTGTTCTCTCTTTTCCGGTATTGCTTTCGGCAGCCGTTTTGTTAATCTTTGACCGCAGTTTTGGTACCAGTTTCTATCTGAGTGAGATTTTTATTGCGGGTGAAACACTCAACCGTACGGGTGGATCCCCCATATTGTTCCAGCACCTTTTCTGGTTTCTTGGACACCCCGAGGTATATATCGTGCTCATGCCAGCCTTGGGCATTACTTCTGAGGTTATCGCCACCAATGCCCGCAAACCTATTTTTGGTTATCGCGCTATGGTCGGCTCTCTTTTGGGCATTTCTTTCTTGTCGTTTATTGTTTGGGGTCATCATATGTTTGTAACAGGAATGAATCCATTCTTGGGCAATGTCTTCATGATCCTCACATTGGTCATTGCCGTTCCTTCAGCGGTCAAAACGTTCAACTATCTGGCAACGCTTTGGAAGGGTAATATTCGATTTACCCCAGGTATGTTGTTTGCGATTGGGTTGGTTTCTTTGTTTATTTCGGGAGGACTCACCGGAATTTACCTCGGAAATGCCGCATTGGATATCAATTTGCATGATACTTATTTTGTGGTGGCGCACTTCCATTTGGTGATGGGTTCTGCCTCACTCTTTGGAATGTTGGCTGGTGTATACCACTGGTACCCCCGTATGTTTGGTCGAATGATGAATGAGAAATTGGGTTACCTACACTTTTGGTTGACTTTTGCAGCTGTTTATATGGTGTTTTTCCCGATGCATTTCATGGGGATTGATGGGGTTCCTCGTCGCTATTACAATTTCACGGGTTTCGAGTATATGGCTGAATGGATGGATCTCAATCGATTCATCTCCATTTCGGCAATTTTGGGTAGTGCGGCCCAATTGCTTTTCATCTGGAATTTTTTCAGCAGCATGCGGATGGGCAAAAAAGCCCCGATGAATCCTTGGAATTCAAATACCCTGGAATGGACTGCACCGGTCGAGCATTTGCATGGCAATTGGCCCGGAGAGATTCCCCATGTTCACCGCTGGCCATATGACTATAGCCGTCCCGGTGCTGTCGAGGATTTCATTCCACAAACGGTGAAGGACGATGATCTGCCTGAGGAATTGCGCAAACCATCGGTTCGGCCCGTTCCACATCATGCCTCTAAAGAGGCAGTGGCTTCAGAGAATATGTTGTTTAGTCGCTTGTTGCAAGCGTTGGGTCTTAGAAAAGCCTAGTAATTCCTGATTCGGTATGAGCCAACCATCCGATCGGCGCTCTAACCGTGAAGAATATCCGATTTTCATTCGGTCAAACACCATAGTCTTGGTGTTGCTCGCTTTATTGATCTTGGCGGGTGGAATTGTGAGGAGCTCTGGCTCTGGGATGGGTTGTCCCGATTGGCCTCGCTGCTTCGGTCTTTGGATCCCTCCTGTGCAAGAGATTGATTTGCCAGCAGATTATCAGCGTATTTACGCGGATCGGGGTTATGCAGACACTCGGTTCAATGCGGTTAAAACCTGGACAGAATATCTGAACCGACTGTTGGGCGCCCTCACAGGGGTGGCTGTACTTTTCCACATGATCATCGCTATTCGTTTTTTTAGTAGTAAAAAGCAGTCAGTAGCGGTTTGGTCTTTTTTGGCATTCCTGCTTGTGGTGATACAAGGCGGCGTTGGTGCCTGGGTAGTAATGACACATCTGCGCCATGGCGTTGTTACCCTTCATTTTGTGCTGGCTTTGGCCGTTGTGGCACTGATTCTAAAGGCACGTTATTCTGCGTTACCCGAACAGTCTCCCTCAGAGCAATATCAACATCAAGGGGTGTCTTCAACTCTTTTTTCCCTACGCTGGCAAGCCTGGTCTGTTTTGATTTTGATGTTGATTCAGATTGTTCTTGGGACACAGGTGCGTGAGCAAGTCGATGAGTGGATTCGGCTGAATGAAACTACCAGACTAAACACTGCGGTGCTTTTTCGCTCCTTGGGATCTGTATATGAATGGCACCGCAACTTCTGGATGGCTGTATTAATGGCTACCATTTATCTGTGTTACTCCATCGACCGGAATTTGGGGCCTGGTGTGATTCGATCGATGTCCTTTGTTGTTTTGATGTTGTTGGGCTTACAGGTACTCACAGGTGGACTTCTCTCGCGACTGGGACTCCCTGCTGTACCCCGTGCGTTGCACATCTTATTGGGCTCACTTTCATTTTCTTTCACTATGGCGCTCGCCATCAGGTTAGAGCGAACCTATACTCAATTACTCAAGTCTGTCTCTGATCCCTCCGATTCAGATGACGGCGCAACGGATTCCATTCCATCTCATCTCCATGGATAAGTTGCGCGATTACGCCCAATTCTTAAAGCTTCGGTTAGCGAGTTTGGTGGTGTTTAGCTCTGCATTGGGCTATTTAATTGCCTCTGGAGCCGATTGGAACGGGTCTACCTTAATGGGACTGACTTTGGGTGGATTTTTGATTGTAGGTGCATCCAACGGAATTAACCAAATATTAGAGCGGGAGAGTGATCGGCTGATGCACCGAACCCGGAAGCGACCGATGCCTGATGGGCGGATGAAAACGAGTGAAGCAGTCTTGGTTGCCTTTTTGGCTGCAGTCATTGGAATTGGACTCATTGATTATTTCACGCATGTGCTCACCACGATTTTATCGATTATGGCCATGTTAAGCTATGGTTTTGTATATACGCCTATGAAGCGGGTGAGTCCTGTAGCTGTGTTTATTGGTGCATTTCCGGGTGCATTGCCCGTTCTCATAGGCTATTCCGCTTTTAACGGACACCTCAATTTTGAGGCAGGAATATTATTTTTGGTTCAGTTCATTTGGCAATTCCCTCATTTTTGGTCGATTGCTTGGGTGCTTCATGAAGACTATGCGCGGGGCGGATTTCGACTACTTCCGGGTGGGGGAGACCCGGGTATTTTTGTGGCACGCTACATATTATTCATAACGCTTTTTTTAATCCCTGTTGGAATAGCTCCCGCGCTCTTGGGGTATACGCCCTACGGTTTCGCCGTTCTTTCGGTGATTATGGCGGGCGCATTTCTTTATCCCTGTTGGAAGCTGGTTCAACAGCAGCAATTGTTGCAAGCACGAAAACTCATGCTGGCAAGTTTTGTTTATTTGCCAGTTATGCAATTGGGTCATTGGCTTTTTAAATTATAGAATATGGATGCAACACTGCCAGGCGCTACCCCCCCTGCGCGAAAAAAAAATAAACTACATCCGAAGGAATTTCTGCTTTGGGCCTTTATGGTTAGCGTATTTATGATTTTTGCGGGGCTTACCTCAGCCGTCATTGTGCGTCGGGCCGATGGAAATTGGCTGGAGTATGTACTTCCCTCTGCATTTTGGTGGTCGACCGCTTTCGTATTGTTCAGCAGCATAAGCCTCCAATGGTCGGTCGGTAAAGCCCGACGCGATGAACTCGGGCAACTTAAAATGGGTTTGGCAACAACATTGTTGCTGGGCACTCTTTTCTTGTTGTCTCAATGGCTGGCATTTAAGCAGATGGTCGGTGTTGGTTTGTATCTCGTGGGCAATCCATCTTCTTCATTCTTATATGTCATAACCGGTCTACATGGACTCCATATGCTAAGCGCAGTAGTCGTTCTCTTCGTTATATTTGCGCAGGTTTTTCAATACAAGGTTCACTCAAAGAATATGCTTGCAATCCGTCTTGGCACGCTTTATTGGCATTTTTTGGGTGTGCTTTGGATTTACTTGTACGTTTTTTTCCAATTGGTTTTTTAAAATTGTCGCATGTCCGCAGCCCAAACCATTTCTTCTGAATCCAATTCCACCGCCCGCTTGTGGGGTGGCGGGGTAGAGCCCTTCGGAGCGAGTTACGGAAAACTCATGATGTGGTTTTTCCTTTTATCAGACGCATTTACTTTCTCGGCTCTGTTGTTGGCTTATGCAGCACTTAGGTTCAGTGCGGTGAGTTGGCCTGTGCCCGATGAAGTTTTTTCTGCGGTACCCCTCATACACGGTAAGTTTCCGTTGGTGTTTGTGGGTATTATGACCTTTATTCTCATAGCCAGCTCTGTTACCATGGTACTTGCGGTAGAAGCAGGCCACCGGGGGGCACGCAAAGAGGTCGTTAAATGGATGATTTATACCATCATAGGGGGTCTAATGTTCCTGGGCTGCCAGGCGTGGGAGTGGACACACCTCCACCACGATGGTGCATGGTGGGGCAGTAATCCGTTCCTGAATGCTGACGGCACACCCGGCATGGTCAATTTCACCAATTTGTTTTTCACCATCACTGGGTTTCACGGATTTCACGTATTTAGTGGGGTTGTTATCAATATAATCATCACCATCATGACCGCTACCGGTGTTTTCGATAGAAGAGGAACCTACGAAACCATTGAGAAAGTCGGATTGTATTGGCACTTTGTGGATTTGGTATGGGTTTTCGTTTTCACCTTGTTCTACCTCATTTAATCGCGCTATAAAATCATCTTCATGTCTCAAGAACATACATCAGAATTTAAAGTTAAAGACATTTGGCGTGTATTTTGGGTGCTTGCCGGTATCACTGCCATCGAGTTTGTTGTAGCATTGGCCATACCGGAGTCGGTGATGCCAAAGCCCTTTAAGGTTGGACTATATCTGGTACTCACCATCTTGAAGGCCTTCTATATTGTTGCCTATTTCATGCACCTTAAATTCGAGCGCATCAACCTCATTTACAGCATATTATTGCCGATTGTTTTTATAGCCTGGGTGATTGCTGCGCTCATTTACGAGAGTAACTACTGGCTGATGCTAGGTGTAGAATGATGAACCGCAGGGCGCGACAGCTGCTACTGCTCTTTTTGATGCTGGGTCTGCCAGTGGTGATCTATTTAGCCTACGTTAATTCGGCAGAAAACAAATACCACAAACTGCCAGTATTCGGGCCGCGTTATGTTATGCCTGTGGCCGTGGCCGGTGGACGAGAAGATACCTTGTTTCACAGTATAGCGTCCCTTATTCGTGTGGCGGATCGACAGCCCAACAGGGTCCTGGTGGTTAGCTTTTTCCCGGAGGGCGATTCCAATACAACGCGCCTGAGATACGATCAATTAAGAAGAGTGGGGGATGTGTTCAGTGAAAATCCGTTAGTTTGGTTGATGCAGGTGCATCCAAATGAACGGAATGTTCCGCAACATGATCCACCTTCAGCGTTGCGGAGTTTGGAGTTGGTTTTGGGCCAATCTCGCTTATCCGATTCGCTCTACCGGCAAGTGGCCATTTACAGATCCGATTGGCAAAGCATGTTCCCTCAATCTCAACAAGAAGAAATCACTATTTTGTTTGATAAACAACACAGAGCCCGTGGCTTCTACCGTACCATTCTCCGGAAAGAAACGGATCGCTTAATGGAAGATGTGCGGACCCTTATTGCGGAATATGCCAATACTGCACCCAAACGAAAGCGTTGATTTTTTGTTTATCATCTAACCCCATAAACGAAGAAAGAGCATTAAGTTGAACGAAGAACGAGCATTAAGTTGAACGAAGAACGAGCATTAAGTTGAACGAAAAACAAGCACTAAGATGAACGAAGAACGAGCACTAAGATGAACGAAAAACAAGCACTAAGATGAACGAAAAACAAGCACTAAGATGAACGAAAAACAAGTACTAAGATGAACGAAAAACAAGCACTAAGATGAACGAAAAACAAGCACTAAGGTTAATCTACACGGTTTCCGCACTGGTTTTGGTAGCCGTTGTCGTGTTGTTTAATTTGCCCAAAAATGAAGAGGTACCTGAATTGGTGCAAAAGCTACCGACTTTCAATGCTTGGATTAATGGAACGTGTACCATCCTGTTGTCGGTGAGTTGGTGGATGATTCGTGCGCGACGAATTGAATGGCACAAGCGCCTGAATATCGCAGCATTTTGCTTGTCGAGCCTGTTTCTGATTTCTTATGTCATTTTCCATGCTTTTGGTGTTGAAACCCGCTTTCCTGCCGACAATCCTCTCCGGCCTTATTATTTGATCATTCTCATCAGTCATATCATTCTGGCAGCTGTGGTATTGCCGATGGTTTTGTTGTCGTTTTATCGGGGTTTGACCGGACAAATCGAAGCTCATAAGCGCATCACCCGCTGGTCAATGCCAATCTGGTTGTATGTTACCACCACTGGGGTTGTGGTCTATCTCATGATTTCTCCCTATTATCCTTTTTGATATGAATAAACTCATGAAGATACCTTCCTGTGTACTGTTTTTGATTCTGCTTCTTACAGCCGGGAACTTCGATTCTTCTGCCCAGTGCCCTATGTGTAAGACAACGGTCGAAGCCAATCAAAAGGATGGTGGAAAAGGATTGGGAAAAGGGTTGAACTCAGGAATTCTATACCTATTATCGATGCCTTTTATCGCAGTCGGTACCATTTCCGCGGTCTATATCTACCGTAAGCGAAGGGAAAATGTATAGTTGAATTCAGCGATGCATCATTCCCCAAAACCGAGCCCTTCTAAAACGCCGAGGCCTACTCACTCGCCAAGCCCATGGTTGGCCGCAGGAAAATGCCTGTGTCCACAATGCCGTACCGGAAACATGTTCAAATACCCGGTCTGGAATTGGTTCAGGGCCTACGATATGCACAAAGATTGTGCAGTGTGTGGATTGCACTTTGAAGTAGAGCCGGGTTTCTTTTGGGGCGCCATGTACATCAGCTATGCCTTTGGGGTTGCCATCTCAGTTGTTGCGGGTGTTATCACTTCCGTTGTTCTTCAAGACCCAGAAATATGGGTATATATTGCAGCTGTCATAACACCATTGATTTTGTTATCGCCACAAAGTATGCGCTACAGCAGGGTGTTAATGCTCTATCTATTTGGGGGGATTTCCTTTCGCGGTTAATGGCAAGGGGCGTGAATCCCTTTATTTTTGCGGCACATGAATGAACAAAGATTCATAGATATAGCTGGTATCATTAAAAGCCGAAATCCAGCTCTGTACCGATTATTGCCTGCATTCGTACTCAGGTGGATCAAACAGGTATTACATGAAGATGAGTTAAATGAATTCTTGAACCAACACGCCCATGATCATCCGGCAGAGTTTGTTGATGCCTCATTAAATCGACTCGGGGTGCGATCAAAAATAATTTCCCCCGATTTCGCATATCCGGCGAGGAGTATCTATGTGGCCAATCACCCTTTGGGAGGACCGGATGGACTGATGCTCATGCAGCATTTAAATCGGGCAGGAATTGGTTTTAAGTCGCTATCCAACGATTTGTTGAGCCACCTCGATCCACTGCGTCCCTGGATGATAAAAGTTAATTCATTTGGTCGGCAGTCGCGACAATTCACCGCTGAAGTGGAAGCGGCAGTGGGTACCGATCATTCCTTATTGATATTCCCCTCCGGTTTTGTTTCTCGACCCTATCAGGACGGAATCCGTGATTTGCCCTGGAAAAAGACATTTGTACAGATGTCTATACGGTTGCAAATGGATGTCGTTCCCGTAAGCATCGGCGGTATTACTTCGAATAGGTTCTTGCGTGTGGCCCGTTGGAGAAAGCGATTGGGCTTGAAAGCCAACGTAGAAATGTTTCTGTTGGCCGATGAGATGTTTCGACTGAAGGATAAAGAATTTTCAATTTTTTTTCATCCATCTATATCTTGGCAGAGTTTTACTGACGGTAAGCATGCTTTAGCATGGGCGCGCCATATCGAGCAAATGATCTACGACAGGCACCCGAATCTCAAATACGGTACCCATGAGTATTAAAAAAGAACAATCACTTATCGATCGACCCAGCCTAGAGGCGCTCTCCAATGATCTTTCGCGTGCATTCCTGCTTCGTCGAACCCATAAAGCTGGTCGAGAAATATACATTTTTCGAGGTCAGGAGTGCCCAGCGCTGCTCACTGAGGTTGGTCGTCTCCGCGAATGGAGTTTCCGTGAGGCGGGGGGAGGAACCGGAAAAGAGTTGGATTTGGACGCATATGATCAGGGTCCGCAAGCGTATGAACAGCTTATTGTATGGGATCCGGTAGAAGCCGAAATAGTAGCAGGTTATCGCATGAGGATGGGTGCTGAGGCCCTCGAGTCCGCAGCAGGCAGTCAGAGTTTATCGACTTCGACGCTTTTTGTTTTTAGCGAAGAATTTTTGCGCGATTTTTTGCCGCATACCTTAGAATTGGGTCGATCATTTGTGCAACCCAGTTACCAGCCGGGGACGGGCGGAAAAGCTTCGATTTTCTCACTCGACAATCTTTGGGATGGACTTGGGGCGTTGTTTGTTAGCCGCCCTCAGCTGCGCTATTTGTTTGGAAAAGTCACGATGTTCACACATTATAATTCCCAAGCAAAAGAGGTTTTGATGTCTTTCTTGAAACATTTTTTTCCGGATCGCGATAAGTTGGTTTGGCCAAAGGATGAGGTCCTCCAACAATTCAGCGGTCCTGCCGATGAGTCCATACTTTGGGGAACAGATTATAAAGAGGCGTATCAGTTACTGAATCGTCGTTTGCGTAGTCTGGGAGAGAATATTCCCCCGCTCATCAACTCCTATATGAACTTGTCTTTAAGCATGCGAACCTTTGGGACGGCCATCAACGACGCCTTCGGTTTTGTAGAGGAGACGGGAATAATGGTCACCATCGCAGACATCTACCCTGAGAAGAAGCAAAGACATATGGACACTTATGTTGCCCCTTAAAGTTAAATCGACTAACGGTCGGTGAAGTTTAAAAACCCGACGAAGCTAAAAAAACCACTATTGTGGTAAGTTAAAAAACACCCATGATCAGTGAGGTGAAAAAAAAGCCCCTCGAAGAGGGGCTAGAATCGTGAACGATATCGGAGATTACTCTGCGCTTATTTTCACATCCACCGCGTTCATGCCTTTTTTACCCTCTTTCAGGGAAAAAGACACCCGATCATTCTCGCGGATTCGGTCGATCACGCCTGTAGCGTGAACGAAGTACTCGGTTCCACTATCATCACACTTGATGAAGCCGTAACCTTTGGTTTCATTGAAAAATTTTACTGTACCTGTATTCATTGGGTTAAAAAATTAAGTTGCAAAGATATGCAAAACTTTTGTTCCTCATTTATGTTTGTTGACATAGTGTACAATTGGAGGATTCCCGTTTTTGTTTATTATTTACTTTTAGGGATATTTTTTGCAGATTCACTGATTAATTGAAATGGTTTGGTTTTTGAAATCCTTAAAAATAAAATATGTCTATTTTAGTTGGCCGCATGGCACCATCATTTCGCGCTAAGGCGGTTGTTGGTGGAAATGAAGTTATTGACTCCTTCAGCTTGGATCAATTTATCGGTAAAAAGCACGTGATTCTTTTCTTTTACCCGAAGGACTTTAGTTCGGTTTGTCCGATCGAAATGCATGCATTCCAAAAAAGGCTTGCTGAATTTGAGCAACGAAATGTTGCTGTTGTTGCCTGCTCGACCGACACAGAGGACGCCCACAAGGTATGGTTAACCATGGACGCTTCAGCGGGTGGAATAAAAGGAGTCACCTATCCTTTGGTATCCGACAGCAGTAAGGTAATCAGCAAAATGTATGGTGTCCTGGCAGGCGATTATCAGGTTGAAACAGATGGAGGGCTTTCCGCCTCTGGCCCAATGATAGCCTATCGTGGTTTGTTTTTCATTGATATGAAGGGCATCGTTCAGTTTCAATTGGTCAATAATTTCCTGCTGGTTCGTTCGGTTTCCGAAGTTTTGAGAATGGTCGATGCCCATTTGTCTTTTCTCGAAAACGGCGAAATTTGCCGCCCTGAGTAGTATTGGTTAAGCTCATTGAAAAAAGCCCATTCAATCATTCTGAAAAGAAATCCGGTAGGTCTGATTCTCTGATCCGAGATGATGATTTTAAGAGGATTGTTATAATCTCTTTTCGAGTTGGGGGATGATGCCTCGTTTCCAACTGGCAAAGCTACCGTCTAAAATATGGGAGCGGGCCTGGC
Organism: Bacteroidota bacterium; assembly: GCA_005799065.1. GTDB lineage: Bacteria > Bacteroidota > Bacteroidia > UBA7662 > UBA7662 > F1-60-MAGs140. The sequence goes on along the minus strand of SYHW01000003.1, from coordinate 22,312 downwards.
TAACTAGGTCTATGTAGAAATGGAGGTTGTGTAAACTGGCGAGTTGGGGTCCCAGCATTTCCCCTGCCTGGAATAAATGAGCCATATAGGCCAAGCTGTAATTTCGGTCAGATGGTAGGGCAGATTCAGCGTCGATGCGGTCGAAATTGCCGCGCCAACGCGCATTTTTCAGATTGATGACCCCATTCCATGTAAAGAGCATGCCGTTTCGGGCATTGCGCGTGGGCATCACACAATCAAACAGATCGACCCCTAAGGCTATATTTTCCAATAAATTGACGGGCGTGCCTACACCCATGAGGTAGCGGGGCTTATTGGTTGGAAGTATGGAGCACACGCGGCTGCACATATCGTACATCATGTCAGCCGGTTCACCCACACTCAAGCCACCAATCGCGTAGCCTTCACAGGGTCTTCGCTCCACGATGTAGCGGGCCGACTCCTCCCTTAATCGCGCAATAGTTCCGCCTTGAACGATCGGAAATAAGGCCTGAGGATATCCATATAAGGCTTCAGTTTCGTCCCACCGCGCCAAGCAGCGGTCGAGCCAGCGGTGGGTCCTGTGCATCGACTGCACCAAGTAGGATTCTTCGCAAGGGTAGGGCGGACATTCATCAAATGCCATGCAGATGTCGGCTCCTATGCTGCGTTGGGCATCGACCACCGATTCTGGGCTAAAGACGTGCCGACTACCATCAATATGACTGGCGAACGTCACCCCTTCCTCCCGAATTTTTCTTCGATCGGCCAAGGAAAATACCTGATAGCCCCCACTGTCGGTGAGGATGGGTCTGTCCCAACCCATAAAGGCGTGTAACCCACCAGCCGATTCCAACATCGCCCGGCCTGGACGCAGGTAGAGGTGGTAGGTATTGCCCAAAATAATGCGTGCGCCGACCTCATCACGCAATGATTCTTGGCGTACAGCTTTCACCGTAGCCTGCGTACCAACAGGCATAAACATCGGGGTGGGAATGGCGCCATGTGCAGTGCGCAAGATACCTGCACGCGCCTCAGTAGATGAATCGGTGCGTTCAAGTTCGAATTCTATGGTGTGCATAATTTTGTCCCCAACTATGTTGGCCTTTACATTATTTTTATCCCCGCAAAAATATGTTTTCCTTACCCGAAGTTTCCCCCGAGTTGGCCAAGCCCATCATGTTTGTGGCCATCAGCGTTTTCGCGTGTTTCTTTTTGCTGCAAGTCTATTATTATCTGGCTTACTGGCTCAGCGTGATTCGACGTGCCGGACGAACACCGGAATTTTTGGAGGCAGGCACTGAACCCGTTTCTGTGGTCATCTATGCGCGCAATCAGGCTGATCAAATTCTGAGAAACTTGCCCGTTTGGATGGAACAAGAGTATCCAGAGTATGAGATTGTACTGGTTAATGACCGTTCCTACGACGAGAGTCAGGATGTCATCATTTCCATGCAAGCACGTTATCCGAGCCTCCGTGTTGTAGATATTCAGGAGCAGGATAAGCACCCTACCGATCGAAAATTCGCCATGGCTCTTGGGGTGAAGGCAGCAGCTCATGCGCGTATTTTATTTAGTCATATCGACGCCCTCCCGAGCTCAAAACACTGGATTCAGTATATGCAGATGGCCTTTGATGGCGGCCAAGAGCGAGAAATCGTACTCGGTTACACCGGATACACGCCTTATCCTGGATTGATCTCGTCTCTTATGCAGTGGGATGCCCTTCGCGAAAACTTGAAGCTATTTGGTCATGCCATGCGCAGACGGGCCTACGCCGGCGATGGCAGGAATATGGGATATTTGAAAGGGCTTTTCTTTTTTCGCAAGGGTTTCATCGCACACGTCAGGCATCCTTCGGGTGAAGATGACCTGTTTGTGAATGTGGCCTCAACACCTAAGAACGTCGGTATTTGTTTGGATGCTCCGGCATTTGTGCGCATCAACGAGGAGAAGTCCTTCCAATGGTTTTGGAAACGAAAGTTGAAGTATGTGGGCAATCGAAGCTTGTTTAGGCCCGTTGATCAAACAGTATTGAACTATTGGGCATGGAATCCATGGCTGGTATTGTTCACTGCCTTGAGCGGTGCCTGGTTTTCACAGCAGCAGCCTCCATTTTTCTGGGGGGTGGTGGCGGCTTTCGCTGTTCAGTTTTTGTTGCGCTGGATTTTGCTTTCCGTGGCCATGAGGCGTTTTCAAATCCCCATTATTTTACTGATGCTGCCCATCTTGGAGTTCCTCTATCTGTTCCTCTCCATGGCATGGACCATCCGTGCATCTGCTGGTAGGCCGGTTGATTCCTAATGCTATGTTATCCGAACATTTTCCAGGATTAACACCACCACAGGTGGAGCAATTTGGTCAATTGCAGACTTTATATACCTATTGGAATGAACGGATAAATCTGATCTCTCGCCGCGACATGGAGCAATTTGAGGTTCATCATCTTTTGCATAGTCTGGCCATCGCCAAGGTGCAGGCCTTCAAGTCGAATGCGCAGATCATGGACGCAGGAACGGGTGGCGGTTTTCCTGGCGTCCCTTTGGCTATTTTATTTCCCGAAACCAACTTTTTGTTGGTCGACTCGATCGGAAAGAAGATTAAGGTGGTGCGCGAAGTTTGCCGTGAATTGAAGCTATTTAACGTGCGTGCCGAACAAAAGAGAATCGAACAGGTAGGGGAGCGATTCGATTTCGTAGTGAGCCGGGCCGTAACCCGCATGGCGCCATTTTCGGCCTGGGTCAAGGGAAAATTTTTGCGCGAATCGCAACATGCACTGACCAACGGAATATTATATCTAAAGGGGGGTGACTTGCAAGAGGAATTGGATGAATGCCAACGTCCATATCAAATTTTCTCAATCGCTGATTTTTATCGAGACGAATTTTTTCTGACCAAAAAGGTGGTACATATGCCCATGTTGGGGCAGGGCTACTCAGGATTGTAGGGAACTAGTATTTTTGGGCATGCAGTTGAGTCGCACCGAGCAAAATTACCTCAAGGCCATTTACATGATCAGCGCTTCATCAACAGAAGCCGTGGAGGCCTCCACCAACGCCATCGCAGCACGCATGGATACCCGCCCCGCATCGGTGAGTGATATGCTGAGACGCCTCAGCGATAAAGGTCTGCTCAACCACAATCGGTATAAGGGGGTAACCCTCACCGAGAGCGGAATGCAACAGGCACTGTTTATTGTGCGGCGCCATCGATTATGGGAGCACTTTCTGGTCCATTCTCTTGGCTTTCGCTGGAACGAGATTCATGAAATCGCAGAAGAACTCGAACATGTCTCTCACCCAGAACTCATTGCTCGGCTCGACGCCTTCTTAGGAAACCCAACCGAAGATCCACATGGAGAATTGATCCCCGGGGCACATTTGCAAATGCCACACAGACCCACCAAGCCTATGAACAGCCTGATCTCAGGAGAACATGCACGGGTGGTGTGTGTAGACGAAGGCAGTGATGTCTTGCTCAAGTATCTGGATGAGATCGAATTGCGACCCGGAAGCCATTTTCATGTGGTTTCGGTAGAAAAATTTGACAACAGTATGCGCATCAGAAGAGAAGATGGCAGCGAATGGCGCATTACTAGGGAAGTTTCCAATAGTGTTCAAGTTAAACGCCTAGACCGTATGCCATGAAAAGGCAGTTTCAGCCTGGGGATACCCGCCATTGGAGGCATGTTGTAACGCTAGCCGATACGGCTACTTTTGCAAACGGACCCGTGCACCCGGTATATGCTACTTTTGCGTTGGCCCGCGATGCAGAATTTGCCTGTCGGCAATTTGTTCTGGAAGCACGCGAGGACCATGAAGAAGGAATCGGTACCTATGTATCAGTCGAACATCTATCGGGTGCACTGCCAGGCGCCTTGATCGATTTTACGGCCAAGGTGGAGGAAATGAATGGCAATACCCTGGTTTGTACCTGGCAGGCATATGAGCGAGACCGCTTGATTGCCCAAGGTAAACAAATTCAAAAAATTCTCACACGCGATCGCTTGCAGTCGATCTTCGAATCACTGCCCGGTGGTACGGATTTGCATGGGATTGGCTAATTCAGGCGTACTTCTTCGCCCGGCTGTTTCGCGCCGACTTTTATACATCACCACTCTTCCGGGAACCATCTGTGCATCATCACGTGGCCATAGATTGTTGCCTGTATCAATATCAGCCGTTTCACGGTGGGGGTCAACCAAAACTGAGCGAACGGGCTTGAAATGAACAAATGTCTTCACAATCTGTTGTTCATTTTTACGCCAGACATAGGCCGAAATGCGGTCTTCTTGGCTCGTTCCGTCTTCAAACTCCCAACGAAGTATCACAGGCATCACACAGCCCCCGGCATTTCTGAGGTGTAATTCATATACGAATACGGGCTTACCATCGATTTGGGCCTGGCTTATCAGTGAGTCATTCCATTCGGAACCACGAACTGCCGATAAACGGGGCTCGTTTTCATCCACTTTTCTCAAGGAATCATTGTAGAAGTAGTAAAAGTCCCGTAAAGAGGTATCCAGATCCACCAAAAACTTCATGCCCGACGCTTTGTTGCGCAATGCACTAATGTGTTTGCCTTCTGAAGCACGCCCCATACGGTCCCTGTTTCGGTCGGTAGTTGGCGCACCGGCTAAACTACCCGGTATACTATCGGTTGGCGTGAGCACCCGAACCGAATCCAGGCTGATGTCGACCGGTTCAATATCGAAAAACCAGGCACGCCAAAACCAGTCGAGATCCACCCCAGAAGCATCCTCCATGGTTCTGAAAAAATCGGCAGGTGAGGGGTGTCTGAAGGCCCAACGCTGCGCATAGGTGCGGAAGGCGAAATCAAACAAATCGCGACCCATTACCGTTTCGCGTAAAATATTCAGTGCTGTAGCTGGTTTTCCGTAGGCATTCGGACCGAATTGCATGATGTTTTCGCTGTTGGTCATGATGGGCTCGAGTTGATCAGCAGGTAATCGCATATAATCGGCAATTCGGTGTGCGGGGCCTCTTCGCGAAGGGTACTGATTATCAAATTCTTGTTCGGTCAGAAATTGCACGAAGGTGTTGAGTCCCTCATCCATCCAGCTCCAGTTCCGTTCATCAGAGTTGATGATCATTGGAAAGAAGTTATGGCCCACCTCGTGAATAATCACCCCAATCATACCGTATTTGGTTTGCTCCGAATAGGTGCCATCCTCGAGCGTTCGCCCAAAATTAAAGCAGATCATGGGGTATTCCATGCCATTCGAGGCCTCCACACTGATGGCCACAGGGTAGGGGTATGGGATGGTGTGTTTCGAATAAACCCTTAGTGTATGCGCCACAACTTTGGTGCTGTATTTTCTGTACAGGGCATACGACTCCTTCGGATAGGCGCTCATTGCCATGACCTTCTTTCCTGCGATATCCACGGCCATCGCATCCCAAATAAACCTCCGCGAACTGCCCCAAGCAAAGTCCCGGACATTTTTGGCTTCAAAAACCCAGGTTTTTCGGCCGACAGAGCGGCTCGACTCCTTCCTGAGGGCCTCTTCTCGGGTCACAATTTCTATTGGCTCCGAAGTATTTTGGGCTTTTTGCCATCTGCGATATTGATCGGTCGACAACACTCGTTTGTAGTTGGAACAGGTACCCGTCGAAACCACTACATGGTCGTCGGGAACATTCATGCTCACTTGATAATCGCCAAATGGCAAAGAAAACTCCCCTCTTCCTGTAAATTGTTTGTGGTTCCAGCCCTGATAGTCACTGTATACACAAAGTCGAGGAAACCACTGGGTGATGGTGAACAAAATATTGCCGTCCTTCAATTGTTCGTAGCCGCCCCGTCCGCCCACTTTCATGCGGTCTGGAATCTTATACTGCCAACGAATTTTGAGCTGTGCACGTTTTCCCGGACGCAACGGTTCACGCAAATCCACCCGCATCATGGTCTGGTTGATGGTGTAGGGAAGCGAAAGGCCTTTCCCGTCACTGACTTCAAAAATTTGTACGCCGTGTCCCTCGAGCATACGGGCAGGGAGCATGCGTTCCAAATCGGATTCAGTCATACGCCTGCCGAGCCGACTTTCATTGAAATAGTTCGACTCCGCTTGCGGGTGGTGCTCATTTTCATCCAACTGAAGCCAAAGGTAGTCGAGCACATCGGGCGAGTGATTGGTGTAGGTGATTAGCTCAGAGCCGCGCAGGACCTGCGCATCTTCATCCAACTCGGCCTCGATTTTATAGTCGGCGCGCTGCTGCCAATATTCGTGCCCTGGAGCTCCAGAAGCTGTTCTGTAGCTATTGGCGTCGGGTAAAATGATACCCAACTGCTCAAATTTGTTGCCGTGGTTGGAATTCGGGTTATTGCGCAGGTTCTGAGCTGAAGCGAGAGATGAAAAAAGGGCCAGAAAACATGTGGCAAGGCTAAAAAAGCCAAATAATGGAAAGATAAGGCGATTCTGATTCAAGATATTGGTATTAACGGGCAACTCCTTTTTTGCCGGCCGGACAGTGGGTTTCATAGCGATGCGGACAACCCGCACAATCAACGCCCTTTTCGGCCAGTAGGGGATTGTGACTCGAGCAAGTGCCTCTGAATTGTCCGTTGCGCAAAACAAGAAGTCTTATTCCCATTCCAGCAAAACCCAGCAACAAAAATGAAAGGGTGAGAAAAAAAACAACGGCCATAGAAGTAGGGTGAAAACTTACAAAGATACGAAAGGATGTATTTTTACAGGATGGAAACTTCCCAGCCAGGTCTCGAACCTAAGACGCCCACAGCATCCACTGCCGCCACCTCACCTACTGCCACCGACGCGTCACCTACTGCCACCGACGCGTCACCGTCGGCACCCTCCCTCGGGGATCGCCAGTTAGCACTGATTGCTTTCGATCGATTGCTTACCATTATGGATGAGCTTCGCGAACAGTGCCCATGGGACCGCGAACAAACCATGGAAAGCCTTCGGCCACTGACCATCGAGGAACTTTATGAACTCACCGATGCAATTCTCGCACAACAGCCCGACGAAATCCGGCGCGAGTTGGGAGACCTCATGCTCCACCTGGTTTTTTACGCCCGTATTGCACGCGAACAAGGTGAATTCGACATTTCGGGTGTCTTAAATGGGGTCTGTGATAAGCTCGTGGCACGACATCCACATATTTACAGTGATGTTCGGGTTGAAGACGCCTCTGAAGTCAAGCGAAACTGGGAAAAACTCAAGCTCCGGGAGGGCACTGCATCCGTTTTGGCCGGGGTACCTGCCTCGCTTCCTTCTCTGGTAAAGGCCATGCGCATCCAAGAAAAGGCAAGGGGTGTGGGCTTCGATTGGGAACATCGGGGCCAGGTATGGGATAAGATTCAAGAGGAATGGGCAGAGCTACATGAGGCGGAAAAAGAAGGTGATCCGAATCGGATTGAAGATGAGTTCGGTGATGTTTTGTTCAGCATGGTCAATTATTCCCGATTTCTGTCCGTGAATCCTGAGAATGCGCTCAGCAAGGCAAGCCTCAAATTTATTCAGCGGTTTCAAGGGATGGAGGAATTGGCACGGGCCGACGGAATGGAACTTCAGAATTTATCCCACAATGATTGGGATAGGCTTTGGAATCGTTCCAAATCTATAAAGGGATGAGATCAACCCACTATTCAAGCCGAAAACCGGCGCTCGTGGTCGTATTTTGGTTAGCGCTTTTGAACCTGGCTCATGGTCATCATGAACAAGCTTTTTTGGTTGATGCAGCACGCGAATGGCAGGGTATTGATCATACTGAGCTATCGTCGGAATGGGATCAAACCCCCGATAGTTTGGGCTTCCATTTTGCGGCACATCAATTCGTGCAGGATGGTCGCGCGTTGGTGCTTCGACCGTTTGGCTGGACCGCTATCGAGCGAAAGAAATTCTATGGCGCAGCGGCCATCACAGCAGTTGCTTTGGCCCTCGATCCCTGGTTCAACAATTTGCTAAAACCCGACCGGGCTGTTCATGAACAACTTCGATTGAGATGGCTCGAAGCGCCAGGAAATGGCAGCTTATATCTTCCACTGTCTGCCATCATCTGGGTCCGCGGACGTGCCCACCGCGATGCCCAACAGACGAGGTTGGGCGTTGGTCTGGCCTCGGCAGTGATTTGGTCGCGCCTGCTCATCCAGGTCCCAAAATTTGCCTTCCAACGAGAACGCCCTGAGAACGGAGGGGATAATTCTTATGTTTTTCATGGGCCGGTTGGTGGATTCGTGCATGATGCCTTCCCGAGTGGTCACACCGCCACGGCTTTTGCTGCTGCCGCTTACCTTAGAAAAGTGAGGCCATCCAACAAGGCGTGGCCCGGAAATGCAGCAACTATTTTGGCATGGGGAACCGCTTATCAACGTGTACAGAGTGGCAGGCATTGGTTAGCAGATGTTGGGGCCGGGGCCATCATCGGGCATGCTTGCGGTACTTTTTTGGCCAAACGGGTGTCCAACCTACAAATTTCGGCTAGTCCGCTCGGTGCTCATATCATTGTCCCGATTGGTCAGCAGTCATCTAAATAGTCCGCTTATTTGCTATATTTCCACCCCATTCTTTATGAAAACCAATCCTATGAGAAGCAAATTACAATTGAGTGCCACTTGTCTGATTTTCATGACAAAACGTAGGAAACTTTACTATTCATCGGTTATAGGATTTCTTTTGAGCATCAGTGTCGGATGCAATTCCGAAAAAACTATCGTGTGCCCGAATACAGTAGCCGATGCGGGTAATAACACCTACGATGTGGTTAAAATAGGCGCACAATGCTGGATGGGATCCAATCTTCGCACCGCGGTTTACGCCAATGGCGACACCATCCCGGATACCCTCACGGGGACAACATGGGCCGAAGCGACAACGGGTGGAAGAGATCGCTATTTTGAGATGGGACAACCGCTCAACGATACCTTGTTTGGTTTACATTACAATTGGTATGCGGTTGATGATCCACGGGGCGTGTGTCCGACCGGTTGGCACGTACCAACCGATGAAGAATGGAGCCGCCTCGACCGTGATCTTGGTGGTAGCCCTTTGTCCGGTCCTGCGCTGAAAGACAGTGTCGGTTGGTTCAGGGGGTTGAAAGGGCTCAATTCCGTCGGTTTTGCTGCTCGACCGGCGGGATACCGCGGTTTGATTCAGTCTTTTTTTAATCCGAATCCATTTTTGGATTATGGCTTTACAGCTGCTTGGTGGAGTTCTACGACCGACCCACAGTCTGAATCGGGTGCCGATGCCTGGTACCGCAAGCTCGATGTTTACCGCGACGGACTCGTTCGGCTGAGTCCCGACAAAAACCTGGGTTTATCCGTACGCTGTGTAAAGGATAACGAATAAGCCCACCCGATCGGTTTTTTCATTTACTTTTGTGGATTGGTGCTGATTTTTTTCGGCCCAGTCTCATACTATGTTGCATGTTTTAAGGAATAACATTGTAGTCAGCAGTTCACTGCGTTGGGGGTTTGTCTTTGGGCTCTTATTTCGTCTCATTTCTGATCCATTATATGCCCAAAATAGTCAGTCGGTCATAGGCTATTTGCGCTACGAAAATGCAATACGCACCCCATTAGTGGGTGTTCCCATTCAGTTGTATGCCCTTCCAGGTTTTGTGGTGGCTCGCGATACCACCAACGCACAAGGTCAGTTTAGGTTTCAAGATATTCCAACGGGCCATTATTTTATTGATGCCTCGATCAATTACAGTTGGGGTGGAGTGAATTCCACCGATGCCTTGCGGGTCATGCAAATCTTCGCCATGGTCATTACTGTCGATTCATTTTTCATGCGTTGTGCCGATGTCAATGCAAATACAGTAGTGAACGCCACAGATGCCATCTCCTTGAGTCGGCGGGTTGCACAAATTTCCAGTTCATATGCTGCAGGTAACTTCATGACCTCACGTCCCGGATTATCTATACCCGGCACAACGGATACCCTATGGCTTCGTGCCTTGTCGGTCGGAGATCTCAATGCCAGCTACACACCCTCGGCTCAAACACCCGTATTGTATCTGGATTCCCTCAGCAGGAACGCGGATATAGCGCTGATGCATATACGCATGCAACCACCGGGATGGGGTGTTTCGGCCCGTGGTGTCTGCTGGGACCTACAATCTGGTCCAGAACAAAGCGATTCCAGCAGGGTAATGGGAAAAGGAAGCACTGATTTTAGTTTCACGAGTCCCCCGCTTGCTCGGGGTAATACCTATTATTTCCGAGGATTCGCTACAACTACTTTAGGTACCGTCTACAGCAATGAACGATCATTGTTGATCCCCTTCGAATTGCCTCAAGTCAATACCCAGACTGCGACAGCAACTGGACCGTTTTCTGCTGTTGGGGGAGGTGAAGTGGTGTCCGATGGCGGTGAAGTGGTTTCGGTTCGTGGTTTGTGTCGAAATTCCACGGGAATGCCCACTACAGCCGATGACACCTTAAGGGCTGGTTCGGGTTTGGGGTCATTCGGGTTGGTGATAAACAATTTGGCACCGGGCATTCTATATTATGTACGGGCATTTGCCACCAATTCTGTAGGCACAGCATACGGTACTGAGCAAAGTTTCGCAACGCCCCCCACCTTAGCCAGTGTATCTACCGCTCCAGCTGCATCTATTCAGGCCAATCAGGCCGTTTTAGGTGGGCAAGTATTATCCAATGGAGGATCGGCAGTCGCCTCCCGCGGGGTATGTTGGTCGCGCAGTCAGTCTCCTACGATTGCTTCTTCGAGTCAGGCGATGGGACAAGGGACGGGCTCCTTTAATGCCACAGTTGCCGGCTTAGACTCTGTTTCACTCTATTACGTTCGTGCCTACGGTACCAATAGCGTTGGCACTTCGTATGGTTCTGAAATTAGCTTCATCACTTTGTCTCGTATTCCGACAATTACTACCACCACAGTCTCGCAAATTACCCAATCAACCGCTTTGAGTGGAGGCACGATAACGAATGATGGAGGGGCTGTCGTTAGCCAGCGTGGTGTATGCTGGTCTACCACCTCAAACCCCACAATTTCGGGCAACCGCACGCAAAATGGCACCGGAAACGGCGTATTCACCAGCAGTATTACGGGTTTGACGGCATCCACTCTTTATTATGTTCGGTCGTATGCAACAAATTCAGCAGGAACAGCCTATGGCCAACAACTTCAGTTCTTAACGCCAGCCCCATTTGTTTGCGGTACTTCCCAAGCAACGGATTTGGATGGTCAGAACTATGCGACACTTTCATTAAACCTCACCATCAATGGTCAATTGCGGGCGGTTTGTTGGTTTAAGCAAAATCTACGCGTAAGCCGCTTTCGAAATGGTGATCCCATTCCGACAGGCTTAGATACAGCGGCGTGGCGGCAAGCCACATCGGGTGCCATGGCATCACCCAATGACAGCGCAGTCTATGATTCCCTTTATGGCAAGATTTATAATTGGTATGCTGTTGTCGACCCCCGAGGGGTTTGCCCTGCAGGGTGGCATGTGGGTACTGATGCTGAATATCTGGCCTTAACCACCCTTTGCCAAAACAGTGGATATCCCAATACGTTTTCCAATCGAAGTGGATCTGGAAATGCGCTTAAATCGTGTCGACAAATCAACACCCCCTTTTCGGCAACGTGCAACACCAGCATTCATCCACGCTGGGTAGCCCACAACAATACCAATCCCCACTATGGGAGAGATGCTTTCGGTTTTGCAGGTCTGCCAGCGGGAACGCGTGTTGGAGATGATGGTACTTTTCAGGCATTTGGCGGCAACTTACTCTTGCTTACCCCCCAATTATCATCCACTGACCTCCCTTATGGATATTTTTTGCGATTCGATGGGGGTGATTTCAGAAGGGCCACCGGATTAAAACCCTGGGGGGGGTCTATACGCTGTGTTCGCGATTATTGATGGGGCTCATTTAATTGGGGGCTCATTTTAATTCTCCTATATTTGTCGAAAAGAACTGCCTATTATGCGTACAATACGACCATTGATTTCCATTTCCTTATTGTGCTTGGTTTCTATTTCCTCATTGATTTCTTGTGAGAAGAGTGATCAGCCCGAAAATATTCAGGATGCGGATGGTAATACCTATGAGGTGGTGCGTATAGGAAATGACGAGTGGATGGCATCAAACTTAAGGACTGCGAAGTTTAATAATGGTGATCCGATTCCTGTGGAGTCTGTTGATTCGCTTTGGGCTGCCGATAGTACCGAAGCTTCCCGGAGTTTTTATGCTTCTTCAGAAGCGGATGCTGAAGTATTTGGTGCTTTATATAACCGCTCAGTCATCACCGATCCACGTGGCGTATGTCCAACCGGCTGGAAAGTGCCAAATAATGCCGACTGGGATCGAATGATGGCCGATTTAGGGGGGAGTTTTCTGGCAGGAAACGCCATCAGAAGTGGGGAAAACTGGTCAGATCCTATCTATTTTGGAAGCAACTCGAGTGGATTCAACGCACAACCCGCCGGTACGCGTCAATCGAATGGTCAATTTTTTGGTCGGGGCGAACAGACCGCTTTCTGGAGCACAGATACCAACGTCCTCAGTGGCCGACAGAACATTTACTTCTTGGGTTTTAGCAATCCTTCCCCCTATCAAATGACGGCCTCCAAAACCGAAGGCTTCTCCATTCGCTGCATACGACGTCCTTAGGCATGTGCAGAGCAGACCAAGATGCAGTTTCCTGACAAGTCATTATTTCCGAATAGGTCACACTGATTCCAGACGAATCATTAATATCCGAATAGGTCATTGATTCCGAATAGGTCATTGATTCCGGACAGATCATTGATTCCGGACCAGTCATTGATTCCGGAAAGGGCAAAATCGAAGCAATTAGAATAAAAAAGGAGTTACTCAATTTCTTCAGTAACTCCTTTTCAATTTGTGTCGGGGTGGCCAGATTCGAACTGACGGCCTCCTGCTCCCAAAGCAGGCGCGATACCGGGCTACGCTACACCCCGATGAACTACACGGTTCATATTTTGCGGTGAGACCGGGATTCGAACCCGGGGTACGGTTACCCGCACGACAGTTTAGCAAACTGTTGGTTTCAGCCACTCACCCATCTCACCGGGTCATTGCTATCAAAGAACGCGGGTGCAAAGATAACCGCATTTGTGACATAATGGGCAGTTTATTTTAAGAAATACCCTAAAAGAACGACGGCGGCGATCCCGACTGGGGTCGAACCAGTAACCTACTGCTTAGAAGGCAGTTGCTCTATCCATTGAGCTACGGGACCCGAAAGGGCGCAATGATACGGAAAATACTTCGGGAATCGCCCATGGGCTCTTTTAAGATTATACTAGACCCTTCAAGATTTAACCGGACCCTTCAAGATTTAACTAGGCCCTTCGAGTTTTAACTCGCTCTTTCTTGATGTAACTCGCTCTTTCTAGATTTGACCGGATGATACATCAGCATATAGCGCCTCATAATCTGCCTTATACTTCTCCATAATCACCTTCCGTTTGAGTTTCATGGTGGCCGTTAGCTCACCGGAGTCGATGCCCCAAGAAATGGGCAGCAAAGCGAAACGTTTAACCTGTTCCCACTGACCAAAACCCGTATTGTAGCGATCGACCTCTGATTGGTACAGCTGTACTACCTTAGGGTGACGAACGAGATCAGCGTTTGAGCCAACAACAATTCCCTCTTGCTTGCACCAATGCGCAAGCGCATCCCAGGCAGGAGTGATAAGGGCTGATGGGAAGTTGCGGCTTTCACCCGCCACCATCAGCTGTTCGATGTAGACCGATTCTTTGAATCGATTTTCCATGACCTGTGGAGCAATGTACTTGCCACCGGATGTTTTAAAAATTTCCTTCTTACGGTCGGTTATTTTTTGGTTGTATTTTTAAATGAAGCGAACAATATCAACGGTGTGGAACCAGCCATCGGCGTCGATGACCTCAGCAGTCAATTCCGGACTCTTGTAATAGCCCATCATGATGTTGCTGCCCCGGCAACAAATCTCGCCGTCTTCGGCGATCTTGACTTCAATAGACTCTAAAACGGGGCCTACAGAGCCAAACTCGACTTGCATCGTGGCCAGATAATTAACCGCAATGACGGGTGATGTTTCGGTGAGTCCATATCCCTCCAATACGGGAATTTGGGCCGACCAAAACACCCGTGCGAGGCGGGGTTGCAAAGCTGCGGCTCCGCTCACAATCGCTTTAACACGTCCGCCCAAGGCTTCACGCCATTTACTAAAAATGATCCTATTCGCGATTTTAAGCTGCAACGCATACCAAGGCCCATTCGCGCCGTTTAACTCGTAGCGCAGACCAAGGTTTAGGGCCCAGAAAAACAACTTCTTTTTGATGCCTGTTTGTTCATGACCCTTGGCCACAATTTTGTCGAATACCTTTTCCAAAAGGCGCGGTACCGAAGAGAAAAAGTCTGGTTTGATCTCTTTAAGGTTCTCCCCGATGGTTTCCATGCTCTCAGCATAATAAATGGAAATCGACCGGTACATCATCATATAGGTGAGCATCCGCTCGAAAATGTGGCACAAAGGAAGGAAACTCAGGCATTTGTCGCCTGCCTCACAGGGCACCCTGGGCGACGAAGCCAGCAGGTTGCTCACCACATTGTTGTGGGAGAGCATCACTCCCTTAGGGAAGCCGGTTGTACCTGAGGTATAGATGAGTGTGAACAAATCTTCTGGTTTTATCCGGGCCTTAATTTCCTCGACCTGCGACACGGAGACTTTTTCGGCCTGTTCCGGGATTTGACTCCAATGCGGCGCTCCATCCACTTCGTCATAGGTAAATACACCCAAAATTTCGGGAATTTCTCCAGCAATCTGAGCGATTCGTTCATACAGCTCCCTATTCGATACAAATACCATACGCACTTCAGCGTGCTTTAAAATGTATCGATAATCGTCGTCCGTGATGGTGGGGTAGAGGGGCACATGCACCATGCCCGCCTGCAGCATACCCATATCCAGGATATTCCACTCTGGTCGATTATTAGAAACATTCGCAATTTTATCCCCCGGATTTAGTCCGGCTGCGAGTAGTCCGCGACTCACCCGCGAAGCCTGTTCAATAAAATCGTTGGTGCTGTAATGTACCCACTGACCGTTTTTTTTACAAGCCAGAGCAGTTTGAAGGGCGTGGGTTGATTTTTGATGGTCGAGAATGTCGAAAATTCGGGTTACACTCATAAAAAGGGTTATGGTTTTCGTCAAATCTAAGCGTTGGGCGGGACAAAAAAAAACCGGAGCCCTGGGGACCCCGGTTTTTGTCAAAAAAATACAATTAATTGCGGCGAACCAAACGGCGAACCGATAGGTTTTGACCCGAGCGTACCTCAGCGGTGTACATGCCTTCGCTCAACAGGCTGGTGGGTACATTGAATTCAAATGCACCTTGAGCAACACCCAACTCTTCAACTGAAATCAGCTGGCCCAGCGTATTTCGAAGGGTGATGGAGATGTTGCCGCTGGTGGGGTTGAATCCACGAATGGTCGCCCAATCGCGCACAGGGTTGGGGTAAATGCTTACTGACAGATCATCGCGTTCGTTTTCCTCAACTGCAACGGCAGAAGCTGGAACATTAATCTCATCGATATACAAATTATTGCCATAGTCGCTGATACCACGGAAACGAATCAGAACATTGGCTTGACCGGCTACCGCATCAAGGCTAACCGACTCCTGACGCCAATCAGCCGCGCTGGTAGGCACATAGCCCGCATTGCCCACAGGGGCCACAGTGGCGAGTGATGGCCCGCTGTTGGTGTAAAGCGGACTCCAGTTCAGACCGCAATCGGTCGACACTTCAATATCCAATCGGTCGACGCTGCTTGCATTGTACTGGGCATGGGCGAGGTAGAATTTCAGGGCGTTACCCGCACCTACCGCCGATAAATTCAGGCGAGGGAGATAAAGATCATTGATTTCACCAGACGCAATATCCCAAAAGTTGATGCGGGCACTGCGCTGCGATCCATTGGCTCCCTGTACAGCCTGGCTCCAACCATTGGTTCCGGACGATTGATTGCGTACTGCGAAATTTGCAGGTGGAAATGCTCCGGTGAAGGTATTCGTGGCTTGCGTAACCGCATTGGCACTGAAATAGAGACTGCCTGTAACAGTCGAGCGTACTGCGCTTGGGTGAATGACTCCGTTCATACTGTCGATCCGGAAGGTGTAGGTGGATGTTCCAGAGGCCAGGGTTATTGGATTGAGTGTGATGTTGGTGGTCGCCCCAGGAGCCAGGTTCCCCGTCCACTGAATCAGCTGTGAATTGGTGCCAATGATTTGGCGAATAGCCATTGTGGTGAGTGGGGTGGTTCCCAAATTCTCAACAGATAGTACTGGATTAAATGCAGAATTGCAGCGGTAGAACGAATTGTCGTTAAAAATGGCTTGGGAATAGAGGGGCACGGGTAGTGGCTCACTAATTTCGGTTTGTGCTACCTCTTTAGTGGTATTGTTTTGCACAAATCCAACTACGGCCACCTCGGCCAGGTCACGAATATAAGTCGGTACAGCAGCGGCCACCGTTACCGTTTCGGTTTGTCCCGAAGTCCAGGTGCCGGGAAGGGCGTTTCCACTGGCACTGGGGTACATCTTACGAACTACATTGTAGAAATCAGTTTCCCCATTGGTGCCCGGAGGTGTTGGATAGCTCATGTGCTTCTCGATCAGCGCTAAGTGTCCGACCCAAGTGCCCGAAGCCACGGCCTGCTGGGCAGTAACAGCCATAGTAATGAACACAGAGTCACGGTTGCTGTTAAAGCTGTGCGACAAATTGATGGAGAATGGTGATGGAGTCGAAACGCGTTGGTCGATGATCGCCTGGGTTAGGTTTTGACCATGTCCGGTTCCGATTGTGGTGCCGTCATGACGGGCATTGGGCGCAGAGGTGACACCGTAGTAGGTTCTGCGGGCCGTGGGGTCGACCGAATTTTGGAAATAAATGGGTCCGGCAGATGGGATATTCACCTGATATTTAATCATGATAATTTTCTCTGTGTTGGGCACCGCGAGGTTGTGGAGGTATACGTTGGTCGGCGCACAAGGAGGGCAATTTTCGCCTGAAAATACCTCATAGAGTTGGAGGCGGGCGGTTTGAGCATGCACACTTGTGGTGAGCATGCTGCCAGAAATGAGCATCAGTAGGAGTAAGTTGTGTTTCATAAAATTAGGTTATGGAGGTATATGGGCCAATAAAAAGTGCCACGATAATAATTAAATTAAATCAAATGCGCAACAATAGAGTTTATACTGACATTTTGTCGCATTTTGACTATCTTTGCAATTATGGCAAATCCTTTTTCAGGCAATGTTTTTGCAAAGCCTCATGCAGCGCCACACGACGAACAACGCCAAGGTGAGGCGTATCGGGCAAATTTAGAAGTGGGCATGGAACTGAGTTCACCTGCCAAAAAGATGTATTTGGAGAGCTATGGCTGTCAAATGAACTTCAGTGATAGCGAAATTGTGGCTTCGATTATGGCCGATGAGGGTTACCTCCCCACCACAGAATTGGAGGAGGCCGATGTGGTATTCATTAACACCTGCTCTATACGCGACAACGCAGAGCAAAAAGTACGGGGTCGACTGAAAGAATTTCGGGCCGTGAAGCGCAAAAATAAGGACCTCACCATAGGGGTGCTGGGTTGCATGGCTGAGCGCCTCAAAGCGAAGTTACTTGAGGAGGAGCAGCTCGTAGATCTGGTTGTTGGCCCGGATGCCTACAAAGACCTCCCCAATCTGCTCAAACAAGTTGAGAGCGGTCAGCCTGCGGTCAACGTCTTGTTGTCGCGAGAGGAGACCTATGCCGATATCACACCGGTACGTTTGGGTGGGGGAGGCGTTCTGGCTTTCGTTACCATCATGCGGGGGTGCGACAATATGTGTTCATTTTGTGTGGTTCCCTTTACCCGAGGTCGAGAGCGCAGCAGAGATCCGCAGACCATAGTCGAAGAATGTCGCGACCTTTTTAGCCGCGGCTATCGGGAGGTCACCCTATTGGGTCAGAACGTCGACTCCTATTGTTGGTCGACCGAGAATGCTCCAGAAGTTCGTTTCTCTGAATTGCTGAAACGGGTGGCAGCTGTAGACCCATTGCTCAGGGTGCGCTTTTCTACCAGTCATCCGAAAGACATCACCGACGAAGTCTTGCATACCATGGCCGCACACCCGAACATCGCCAAATGCATACATCTTCCGGTTCAATCGGGCAACTCAGAAGTCCTCCGACGCATGAACCGAACCTATGACCGCGATTGGTATATCGATCGCTTGAATGCGATTCGAAGGATCGTGCCAAGCTGTTCCATCACCAGTGATGTGATCGCTGGCTTTTGTGGTGAAACCGAAGAACAACACGCAGACACCCTGAGCATGATGCGCTTGGCGCGCTACAGTATGAGCTTTATGTTTGCCTATTCGGAGCGCCCGGGCACCTTAGCCGCCCGAAAATATCCAGATGATATTCCGCCTGAAGTGAAAAACAGGCGATTACAAGAAATTATTGCTTTGCAATCGGAGTTGTCGCTGATCGACAATCGCGCCGATATAGGCCTAGTATTTGAGGTATTGGTTGAAGGACCTTCACGAAAGTCGAATGAACAAATGTGTGGCCGCAACAGCCAAAATAAAATGTGTGTTTTTGACGGATTGGGGGCTTTGCCAGGCGATTATGTGCATGTGCGCATCGATTCGTGTACCCAGGCCACTTTGATTGGCACCCGAATACAATAACAAATCTGTCGGATATGGAATTGACTTCCGTTAAACAGAGGTTTGGAATTATCGGCCATGCGCCGGCACTCAACTATGCACTTAATACGGCGGTACAGGTGGCCCCCACCGATATCACGGTGCTCATTACGGGCGAAAGCGGCGTTGGAAAAGAGGTTTTTTCCAAAATACTCCATCAATTGAGCCGCAGAAAGCATGGTAAATTCATCGCGGTGAATTGCGGTGCCATACCAGAGGGCACGATCGACTCAGAGTTATTTGGTCATGAAAAGGGATCGTTTACGGGTGCTTTTGAAGCGCGCCAGGGCTATTTTGAGACCGTGAACGGGGGAACTATTTTTCTGGATGAATTGGCTGAAATGCCCTTAGGCACTCAAGCTAGGCTTCTACGCGTGTTGGAATCGGGTGAATTTATTAAAGTGGGATCGAGTAAAGTGCAGAAGACGGATGTGCGGGTCATCACGGCTACCAACGTCGATCTCATGGAACAAATCAGAAAAGGGAAGTTCCGTGAAGATCTCTATTACCGCTTGAGTACGGTTGCCATCCAGATTCCTGCCTTGCGCGAACGACCTGGCGATATCCCGCTTTTGTTCAGGAGGTTTGCCGTTGATTTTGCGGAGCGCTACAGCAGTCAGCCCGTACAGCTCGACGCGCACGCACAGGAGGTGTTGGCATCGTATCGGTGGCCGGGCAACATCCGTCAGTTGAAGAATGTGGCAGAGCAGATGTCGGTTCTTGCTCCTTATAGATTGGTGGAAGGCGATGAGGTTCGTCGTTATCTGCCAGCAGAGTCAACCACCCGCACCCTTCCCATTGCATTGGGTTTGCCGGTAGGTTCGGAAGACATGAGTGAAAGAGACATACTATATAAGGTGTTGTTCGATATGAAGAAGGACATCGTTGAGCTCAAACAGATTGTGGCACGGCTCATGCAATCGGCAGCCGATTCAGGCGTAGAGATGCCCAGCCGAGCGGCATTTGATCATCCCACCGATTGGACCCATGCTGAAACGCCGAATCGTCCGGTCGAAGCGGATGTCATCCAAGGATCCTCGGAAATTGTAGCGCATGCAATGCCGAGGCGTGTTGTTTTCGAAGATCAACCGGCAGTAGAGGACATCGAAGAGAACTTTTCCTTGGAGGAAGTTGAACGCAGGATGATCGACAAGGCATTGCGCAAGCATTCTGGCAAGCGCAAATACGCCGCGCAAGAATTGGGGATTTCGGAGCGGACTTTATACCGCAAAATCAAGGAATATGGAATGGAGGAAAGTTAGTGTAGGACTCGGCTTTCCTACCCGAGATGATCTGCGTCGCTGCTTTGTCAATCTTCTTATGGGAAGTATTTTTTTGGCTGGCTTCGGTTCATGTGGGGTCTACAAGTTCAGTGGAGCCTCCATCCCGCCCGAAGCGGTGAGTCTATCTATCGCTCAATTCGACAACCGGGCAGCGGTCGTGGTTCCTCAATTATCACAGGTCTTGTCGGACCGAATGCGCGACAAATTCCTGGCTGAGAGTCGACTTCGGTTACAGAACTCCGATGCCGATTTATCGTTTGAGGGCAGCATTGTCGATTATTCCGTGGCTCCAGCCGCGGTAGCCGCGGGGGAGACCACTTCTTTAAGCCGGTTGAGTATTGCCGTTCAGGTGCGATACACGAATCGATTTCGTGCAGCCGATAGTTGGGAGCAGAGATTTGTTCGGTATGCCGATTTCGATGCCAGCCTGGATCTCAGGCAGGTGGAAGACCAACTGAATCAGGAGATAGTTCGACAGCTTGTTGATGATATCTTTAACCGTGCATTTGTTAACTGGTAATGAACCTCAATCGCCTCGCTCAATATTACCGTGATCCTTCTGAATTGGCCAATCACCCCTTGGCTGAATTGGAGGAACTGCTTCACGAATATCCCTTTTTTACGGCGGGTCAACTCCTGTTGCTAAAGCAATACAGAATTCAGAACAGCAGTCGGTATAAAAAGCAGCACAGAAAAATGCTGGCATTGGCTCCTGACCCCGTGCGGGCTTTCTTATTTACGGAAGGCGATGCTTGGGGTGTTGTGGATGCTTGCGAACCTGCAGATCATCCGATTGTGGATCCACCGCAGGAGCCTGAGGAGCGCTTTTTTGAAGCAAAGGAGATTGTAGAACCGGGCGTCGATCATCCAATGGCGGGACCAAACCAAAATCAAGAGGAGTCCGTTGATTTCTTGCATCAACCCCATGATTTACACGATTGGTTTCGTTTTTATGCCCACTTAGCACAACCTCATGCGCCAAAGGCTGCTGCACATGAGGCTGCTGCACATGAGGCTGCTGTACAAGAGTCTGCCGCACAGGGGAGAGATTTTTGGAAAAATCCGGCGGATAAATCGGATTTGTCTGCCCAAGGTCTGGGTTCGGATTACGAACGAGAACTGAAAATGGCCGCTTCCTCTGATTTATTGAATGCACCATCAGCACCATTGCTAACGCAAGGAATCGATGCATTCAGAGTGAAGGTGGATGATGAGCAGGCTGATCCACTTACAGCCGATGCGATGCATACCATCAGAATGTTGGCACAGGCCAGTATCGACGACGAACAGTTGCCAGCAAGTGAAACCTTAGCGGAGGTTTTTGCCCGTCAACAAGAGTGGGATCACGCCATTGCTGTTTATGAACAACTCATTTTGATGAATCCAGAAAAAATGCCGATATTTGCAGCCCGAATAGCTGAATTTAAAAAAGCCAAAGGTTAATTTATCTCGTCTGAAAACTCACTTATGTATACTTTATTTACCATTTTAATTATTTTGATTTGTGTTCTGCTTATTTTAATTGTATTGATTCAAAAGCCAAAAGGTGGAGGGGTTAGTGCCAATTTTGCAGGCAGCAGTCAACTCATGGGTGTTAAAAAGACCACCGATGTGGTGGAAAAATCTACTTGGATGTTGAGTTTGGCTTTATTGGTGTTTACCCTCATGATTAATTTGTGGATTGATCGCGGGGGCGAAGCACAAGATGCGACTCAGCTCCGTGATAAAGCAGAATCGGTTGATGTGCCTGCGCCTGGTACTCCAGCGCCAGTTGCTCCAGGTGCACAGTCGCCTGCTGGCGGGGGTACAGCGCCCGCTCCTCAGGGCCAAGGGGCCGCTCCGGGTGCCTCCACCCCTGTACGGTAAACAGCAACAGGCTTGCAAACCTTGTTTGTGGATTAATCAATATTAGTCTTCATAGAAAAGGCCCCCATCTGGGGGCCTTTCTTGTTCGTTGCTTCTGGTTGAATGCCGAATGTAGATATGTTATGTAGTGTTACGATAGTGTGCAACTTAGCGCGTTCATTCATTCGGTGCCTTGGAATAGGCAAGAACGGCAGCGAAACTGACAAAATATCTTTGGTACTGTTCTATTTGACAGGTTGATTTGCCAGTTTGTCAGTCTACCATTTGATTTTCCCACTTTTTGGTTCATTCGATACAAGGATCCAGCTATTGGCACAGTTGCTGCTTATTGGGGGACATCAAACCATTTAACTTTTAAACTTAAAACTTATGTCAGTAAAAATCAAGCCCATTGCAGATCGGGTGCTCGTTCAAGCCACCGCTGCAGAAGAAAAAACCGCTGGAGGTATCATCATT